>NZ_CAIZIZ010000001.1 GCF_903933125.1 uncultured Lamprocystis sp.
CTCCTACGGTAGGAGCGGCCCGCGGCCGCGACGCGTGCCGGCTTGGATCTGGCCGGATGAATGATCAAGGCCGGAATCGCCACGCCGCACTCATTCGAGAATGCGCCGCTTGCCGTCGAGTAGAAAGGTGATCGCACGTTTGAAATCGGCCATGGAAACGACCTGTTCCTCGCCGTGGCGCAGCGAGGCGTAAGAGGCTGCCAGCAGCACGGCGTTCTGGATATCACCGCCGGCCGCGTTCTCGGAATACTGGGCCAGGAGTTCGAAATCCACGTCGGCGTGGATCGGCAGTTCCGCCGGGCAGTGACCCCGCCACAGTTGCCGGCGCTGTTCGGTGGCCGGCAGACGGAACTCGACATGGGCCAGCACCCGGCGCAGGAAGGCGGTATCGTAATTCTTCACCAGGTTGGAGGCGAAGATCACGGCTCCGTCAAAGTTGTCCAGCTCGATCAGGGTGGTGCTGCGTGCCACGTTGATCGAATTGTCCGCCGCCTGGGACACGCTGGTCAGGCGTTTGCCGAGGATGGAATCGGCCTCGTCGAAGAACAGCAGGGCACCGGTGTCGGTGGCGCGGCGGAAGGCGGCGCGGATGTTCTTGGGGGTCTCACCGACATACTTCGATTCCAGTTCGGCATAGCTGATGACGAGGATCTCGCGCTCCAGCATGGCCGCGATTGCCTCGGCGGCCAGGGTCTTGCCGGTCCCCGGCGGGCCGTAGAAGTTCAGTGCCACCCGCCGTCCGGTGCGCGCGACCGACCCGAGATTCCAGCAGCCGAACAGCAGGTCTTGCGACAACAACACATTCACCGCTTCGCGGATGCGCGCCAGGGTCTCGGCGTCCAGCACCAGTTGGTCGAGCCGGTGACGGGGCGGGCGTGGTCGGAAGCTCTCGAATTCCGTTTCGGGCTGCGGTTCGGCGTCGGGGTCGGCTGCCGTCGGACCGGACGGGCTCGCCGTGACCTGATAGAGCGGCTGTTGTCCCGCTGTCGGCAGGCCATCCGGCACCGCCCGCCCCGGATTGAAGTCCACGCGGATGCGCGGCCGGCCCAGTTCCGGGGGGAACTCGCACCCGTCGTAGAGCCGGATCAGCTTGCGCAGGAAGGCATTGGACGCCTCGGCCGCGACCTCCACGGAGGTATCGGTCCCGCGTTCGTGACACTCGGGACAGTAGAGGATCGGCGCGCCCTGCGCCTCGATCCAGTAGTGTCCCAGGTTGGATTTCTTGCCGTGGTGCGACAGGATCAGTTCACAGCCATGGATCGGGCAGGTGGGTTTCTTTTTCAGCATCGACATGGGGGCGCAGTATAACGAAGGTCGACATGTCGGGAGCGTTCAACGCGGCACCGACGCGCATCCGTTCAACCAAATCGGGATTGGCCGGAAGGGGCGGGCGAATGCGACGAGGTCAGCCCGACGTCCGGACAGCACCGCTTCCGCGGTCGCCCGATCGAAAGCATCTGCCAGGATGTAGGGACCGTGGAAGCGGTCGCGCAGTTGCATCTTCAGTTCTTACGGCACCGGTGGCGTACCCATCGCCAAGGGCGCGGGGCTCCCAGGTTACCGGACTCGGGTGCGGGATTCATGCAGGCTTGCCGAAAGGACACTAACACCGACCATCGGCAAAGGGATGCGGAAATTCGGCGATCCCAGGTCGGACAGATTGCGCCGCGCCAACGGTGCTGGTGATACCTGTTACCCAAGTGTTAGCTCCGGTGTGGCCTGGACTGACTCCCATCAGGCCGCTTCAAAGTTCTCGACCTGCCGATATTGCCCTTCCACGAGTCTCTCCACGACCGACCCAAGCGCGGCAAAATCCGGCGCGTCGTCGTCGTGGCGCATGCTCGAACAGGTCCTCGCCATGCGGCAGTACATGGCGACCTTCTGCGCCAGGTGGGCGGGCGCGTCATCTTTGCCGGCTGGGGACAGGCTGACCAGACAGGCCGCCGTCACAAAGTGGGCGGCCTGCCGGGCAAAATCCATCTCCAACAGGTCCGACTGCGGATTGGTCTCCACATAGATGGCATGAACGGTGTGATAGGTCGCGGCGAGTTCCTCCGCCGTGGCGTCGCTCTTCGCCGCCACCTCCACCGCGTGGCGGAGACGCGGATCTTCCGCCAGATCCAGCACATCGCTGATGAACTTTGCCGCAAGCTGACGCTGAGCCTTGAGCGACAAGGCACTGAGGCGGTTCTTGAAATCCAGGTAGTTGGCGATCTTGCTCATTGGTCATTCCTCTTCATGGATGATCGTTGTTGCACCCGAGTTATGGCTCAGCACGCGAGACCGATGGTGCCGCAGCAGGCCTTGACTCACCCAATGCGGACGGCGGTTGAGCGGCTTCGAGTTGCTCCAGATCCATAAGCTCGGCGACCCGCTCCGGCGTATACCCCAATCCCTTGAAATCCATGATTCCATCACGCGCATGGCAGTCCCGGCACTCGCGACCCTTACCCTGGATGCCGTGATTGATCATGAGGGTTCCCATCTGGCGCATCCAGTGCGGTTCGACGTTCACCAGTTTGCCGCCCACCAGCGGATACTTCGTCTGCCAGCCCCCGCTAACCCCGAAATAGGACATGAACTCGTCCATCATGTAGAGCTTGAACGGGGTCTGATACATGCGCTGGATGATGGGGTCACGGACCGCCTGGACAACCGCCGCCTTGGGGTCGCCGGTCTCATAATAGGTCGGATAATCGAACGGCAGGATCATGGCGCCAAAAGGCCCCTGGTTGCCCATGTCCTCGTACATCATGGCGTTGAAGAGCTTGAAGGGATAGATCCGGCTTGACCCCACGGTCATCGGCGCGCGTAGATTGGTGTCGATCATCTGGCGGCGCCGTTCAAGCATCGCCGGGGAGAGTTGCGACAGCGGATCGGTGGCGGCCTTGACGTATGACTCGACCTCGATGTCGGGATACGTCGCCTTGAGTTTCAGCGCCGCGGCACGGACCGCGGCGATGACCTCCGAATCGGTGATGCGCACCATCTGTTGCATCAATGGATCATAGTCGGTCGTCCCGCTTGGGTTGTTGCCGAGCGCGTTGGCCAGGAAGGTACCGTTACCATTGAACCAGAGGAAGGTGAAGCCCTTGCCGACCGCCCCGGAGCGATAGATGTCGGTCGGCTCGTAGATCCCCTCCTCGACGTTCCAGGTCGGATGAACCCAGTCCCGCAACACCACGCTATTCTCCTGTAGGCTCTTGATATGACAGGTCTCACAGGCAAGCCTGGCGACATGACCGTTGAGCAGCGCCTTGTATTGTGAATTGTTGTGCGGGGCGCGGGTGTGACAGGTCTGGCAGGACACCTCCTGGCCGGGCAGATCGTTGGCAACCAGGTCCACGCCGAGTCGTCCGCGCGGAATCCGGTGCCCCTCCGGGACATGGCAATCGGTACACTGGATGCCCGCCGCGGCATGCACATCATCCTGCGGGCTGAAGGGATTACCGCGTTTGGCACCGCGGTGCGTAATCCGTTTGTTCTCTGTACCCAGCGCCTGGACTGCCTGGTTATGCAGGTAGGCGTCGCCGCCCATGTTGTGCTGATGACAGCGCAGACAGTGGTCATTGCGAATGGGCCCCACCGCCAGGGCGGCGCGCATGCTCCGATCCTGATTCCACCGCTGGCCATGGGCATCGCGGATGACATGGCGCTGGTTCATGTCGTACTCGGTCGAGTGACAGATCAGGCAATCGATTCCGTCTTTCGCGTCGTCCGGCACGTCGCCGACCGGCATCATCTTCTCGGTGGCCGGTTGGTAGTTGCCGCCAATATGGCACTGACCGCAACCCTCGCTGCGCAGTTCGACGGCGCCCTGGGCGGCGGCCGGACGGCTGGCGACCAACGCGGCCCAACCGGTCCAGGTGAAACTGCCGGGGATGCCGCAGGCGCGGTCGATCTTGCCGACCGGGATCTTGCGGGAGCCGCTGGCGTTGACCTGGCGTCCGTCATAGCCATAGGTCGAGAAGCCGGCGGCATCGCTCTGGAACTTGAAGTGGACGGTGTTCACCAGGTTATCCAGGGTATCGACGGTGGTGACGCGGCCGTCCGGGTGGCGCACCTTCATGCTGGGGTGGCAACCCAGACAGGTATGCGGCCCCTCGTAACGGCGGATGCCGGCGTCCCGGAAGTAGCCGATATGCGTCGGTTCGGTCTCGCGGATGAGGGATGCGGTGTTCATCAGCATCTCCATCTTGACCTGGCGGGCGAGCGGCGCCTGATCGGCACCGACGATGGCCGCGGCCTTGGCGTAACGCGCCCGCTCGCTGAGGTCTTGGGCCAGGGCCTCGAACTGCGGCTCGGTCAGGGTCTGACTGCTCGCATAGGTCAGCAGGGCGTTGGTCTTGCCGACATAGGCATCGAACACCGGCGGATAGATGAACTTATAGGCCAGGGTCACGACGGTCAGCGCGATCACGGTGATCGCGGCCAGGCGCCGGACCCGCCGGGTTTCGGGCGTAAGGAACTGGTGCAGGGAGGCTTTCATGATGCGATCCTCGGCGGTTGGGGGGAAGGCCGCGGCTGGTGAGGGAGAGTCGTCATGGCGCATGCGTCCCGGACTCGCGGTGCCAACCGGTCAGCATCGCGCGCGGATTGGTGAGTGGCGTCTCCCCGGTGGTGATGACATAGACATGCACCAAAACAAAGAGTGCCAGGCCATAGGCGACGGTCAGATGGGTCATGGCGACGATCCACAGGGCGCCGATTCCGAATAGCGTCTCGGGCAGGTAGGCCGCAAACAGGAAGGCCCAACCGCTGAGGATCAACAGCGGCATCAGCAGATACATCGCACCCAGATAGCTCAACTGCTGCAAGACGTTGAACTTCATCGCGTCACTGACCGCGAAGGGATGCGGGGCACCGTGGAAGATGCCGTAACCATAATAGCGGACCTGCGCGATCAGCCGTCCCACCAGGCCGCGCAGCCGGACCCGGTAGTGCCGGCCATTGTCGCTGACCAGATTGCCGACGACGAAGCCGATCCAGCCGAGCGTCAGCAGGATCCCGGCGGTATTGTGCACCGGCACGGCCACCTTGAAACCCAGGAGCCACGGGGTACCGGCAAAGTGCATGCTGGCGCCGGAGACGATCAGCACCAGGAACAACAGGGCGCTGAGCCAGTGCCAGAGTCGCAGCCAGCGCGGATACAGATACAACGCAATTGCAGTCATGGCTAATTCCCCCGTGACCGTTGATAAGCCCGATAACGACCGAAGCCATGAGCGATCAGTCCCAACGCGGTCAGGCCGATGAGGATCAGGCTCAGGCGATCGATGAGCACACTGCGGCTCATGCCCACGACATAGGCCTCGTTGAATACGGCTTTGGCCAGCAGACCGTCGCGTGCCAGGTCTTCTTTGGAGCGATAGGCATAGAGCCGACTGAGCAGCCGCTGGTTGCCCGAATGACAGTTGACGCAGGTCAGGTTGCTCTCCTTGGCCGGCAGGATCCGGTGCGACACCCGCTGCGCCTCGTCGCCGCCGGCGATCGGCGTGTGGCACTCGATGCAGCGCACCGCCGCCCAATGGGCGTCCCGGTTCGGCAGCCACTGGTGCAGATCGCGCAGCGGATCGCGGACCTCCGCGTGGCAGGACAGGCAGACCCGGTTGTCGTCCCGGACGATCTCGGCGAGCGGCCGGCCGACCTTGGAGACACGGAAACCGTGCGGGTCGTGGCAGGAATGGCAGCCGAAGCCCCGCGCCCTGGGTTTTTCAGAGGTGGCATGGATGCTCTCGGCGTACTGTTCCGCGATGGTCTGGAACGGATAGTCGGTCCGTTCCTGGTCTTGCCGGTGACAACCGACGCAATCGAGCTGCTCGCTGGTCGCGGACTGCGGATGCGGATAGTACCGGAAGTCCGGCGCATGACATTTGATGCAGGCCAGTTCACCGTGGACCGACCCGGCCCAGCGCCCGGGATCGATAAACAGCTCGACCAGCCCGCCGGTGGTGCCGTCCCGGTAGGCCAGGGTCGCCATCGCATGACAGCGCAGACAGGCGCGGTTGTCGGCCGGCGGGTCGACGCCCGGCGGCTGGGACGCGTCGATGGCGCCGACCGTGACCAGCAATGCGGCCAGGACCGACGACTGCGCGGTGGTCAGGCGCCGGCCGCGTCGAGGTGTTGGGGGCTTCTCGTTCATAGCTTCTCCTCGGTGCAGAAACGCTCGTGCGCCAGACCGACTTGACCTGGGTGCAGAGTCAGATGGCCTTGATCATAACTCCGGCCACCCTCCTGCACGGGAGGTCGCTGGTCCGCACAGCGGACCCTACGGCCCTCAAGCGTCCCGCGGCGGTCAGGCGCTGCTCGTAGTCGGGAATCGGGACGTAGACGGTGATGTTGGCCTGCGCACAGGTGGCCAACTGCGCCTCGTTGAAATAACCGGCATCGACCACGACGGTCATGGTCTCGACCCCC
>NZ_CAIZIZ010000002.1 GCF_903933125.1 uncultured Lamprocystis sp.
CCGGCCGCGATGGGGCATCACGGGACCCGACTATCGGCGTATCACCGCGGCACCGCATCGCGGCCGGAGGCCGCTCCCACGGGGTACTTGTTTGACTTGCCAGGTAACGTGCTTAAACGAACCATCAGACCGCTCGGGCTCAACAATTCGCAAGTCCGTCGGCATGCGTGCGGACGCCCCTCATGTCCGGCCTGACCATGACCGCCGTCGGCGCGCACCTGATCGCCGGGGTGGACGAGGCCGGCCGCGGGCCGCTGGCCGGGCCGGTGTTCGCCGCGGCGGTGATCCTGGACCCGGAGTTGATCATTCCCGGTATCGGGGACTCCAAGAAGATCAGCCCGCCGCGGCGCGAGGCGCTGGAGGTGCTGATCAAAGCGCAGTGCCTGGCCTGGTCGGTCGCATATGCGAGTGCCGCGGAGATCGATGCGATCAACATCCTGCAGGCGACTTTGCTGGCCATGCGCCGCGCCGTGGAGGGGCTCGCCCGCCAGCCCGAACTGGTGTTGGTCGATGGGAACCGGCCGCCGGTCTGCGCCTGTCCGGTGCAGACCATCGTGCGGGGGGATGCAAGCGTGCCGGTGATCGGCGCCGCGTCGATCCTCGCGAAAGTCGCTCGGGATCGGCTGATGTGCGAACTGGATCAGGTGTATCCGGGTTATGGCTTCGCGCTCCACAAGGGGTATCCGACGCAATGCCATCGGGCGGCCCTGCGGCAGCTCGGTCCCTGTCCGGAGCACCGCCGGACCTTCGCGCCGGTACGTGAATTGCTGTGAAGTTCAGCGATCAGGGAACGCCTTTGGCGTCCCGGTCGTTGTCGTAATCGAAATCCGATCGACAGCGGGGTGCTCATGAACAAATTGAAGCGTTTTTTCGATTTCGATTTCGACAACGACAACGACAACGACAACGACAACGACGGGCCTGAGTATCCCTCAAAACGCCGGCACGGGCTCACCGACAGGCCCATGCGCGTCGCGATAACGCTCGGCAATGGCGGTGAAGGTCTCGAACCCGGCCGTGAAGGCGTCGGCCACGTCCGGATCGAAATGGGTGCCCCGCCCCTGGTCAATGATGGCGCGTGCCTGCGGATAGGGCATGGCGTCTTTGTACACGCGCACCGAGACCAGTGCATCGAAGACATCGGCTAGGGCCATGAGGCGGGCCGAGGCCGGAATCTGTTCGCCGCTGAGCCCGTCAGGATAGCCCGTTCCATCCCAGCGCTCATGGTGCCAGCGGGCGATCTCCCGGGCCAAGGCGAGAAACTCGAGGCGGCGCGGGATACTGCGTTCGGCCCAGGCGATGGCGTCGCTGCCCAGCGCGGCGTGGGTCTTCATGATTTCCCATTCATCCGGGGTGAGGCGCCCCGGTTTCAGCAGGATCTGGTCGGGGATACCGACCTTGCCGATGTCGTGCAACGGCGCGGAGCGGACCAGCACCTCGATATAGCGATCGGTCAGGATGCCGGCGAAACGAGGATGATGGCGCAGGCGGCCGGCCAGGGCGCGCACATAGCCCTGGGTGCGCAGGAGGTGATTGCCGGTCTCCAGATCGCGGATCTCGGCAAGATGGGCCAGCGCCCGGATGCTCACCTCCTGGATCAGGGCGTTCTCTTCCATGCGCCGGTTGACCTCCTGCTCCAGCCAGATATTCTCATCGCGGAGTCGGTCGCGCGCGCGCTTCAATTCCAACTGGGCCGCGACCCGCGCCAGGACGACCGCCGGGAGGAACGGCTTGCTGATGAAGTCGACGGCACCGGCTTCCAGACCCTGGACCTCGGCCTGCCGGTCGTCAAGTGCGGTGACGAAGATCACCGGGATCTCGCGAGTGGCCGGGTTGGCCCGCAGTCGGTGCAGGACCTCGAAGCCGTCCATCTCGGGCATCATGATGTCCAGCAGGATCAGGTCCGGCCGGGGGGTCGACCCGCTGATCCGCAAGGCCTGGACGCCGGAGCGCGCGGCGCGGATCGGATAGCGTCCGGCCAGCAGATCCGCCAAGACCGCGAGATTTTCCGGCTGGTCATCGACGATCAGGAGGGTCGCACCCGCGGCCGCCGGTCGGCTCAGGTCGAGGTCGATGGAGCGGTCCACTACAGCCCCCGCTGCTGACGCAAGCGTGATTGCATCCGCTTGACCTGCTTGAACGCCTCTTTCAGCATCAACCGATGGAGTTGGTTAAGATCGTCGGGGTCCACGCGATTGACGCCGTCCGGGTCTGCGGTGCGCAGTTGCTGCTGGATGCGAAAGCGCTGGATCAGGTGAAAGGCCTCGACTTCGGCGACGAGGTCGGCGTCGGAGCGTTCCTGACAGGCCCCCGCCGCGCGCAGACGCTCGGCGGTATTGGTCGCCCAGATGCCGTACTGGAGTGCCCAGACGCGCGCCACGTCCGTGAAGAGCCGGGCGCCCTGGAGCTTGAGGTCGATGGTGTGGGGGAAGTCGCGGTTGCGGTCGAAACTGAACTGGCCGGCGAAGCCCAGCGGTGGGGTGATCGCGAGCGCCTGTTCCGCCAGGTTATGCAGGAAGCGGCCCTGGGTGCGGGCCGCGCCGATCAGCCAGGCGCGCAACTGATCCGCGGGCTCGAAGGTCCCGTAGAGCGGCCGGAAGTCGAAGAAGATGGTCCCGTGCAGCAGGGCCTTGGGATCGGGTTCCGCCAGCCAGTCGCCGAAGCGCCGCTGCCATTCGTCCGCGCTCAGGCACCAGCTCGGATTGCCGGCCATGATGTTGCCGCGGCAGTGTTCGAACCCGCATTTGTGCAGCGCCTGATTCACCGAGCGCGCGAAGGGCAGGAAAGCGGCACGCAGGGCATCAGTGGCAGCCGGTTCGGGTGGGACGAAGATCAGCCCGTTGTCCTGGTCGGTGGCGAAGGTCTGCTCCAGCCGGCCGGCCGAGCCGAACACCAGCCAGCACCAGGGGATCGCGGGCAGATCGAACTCGTCCTCCATGAGCTCGATGACCCGCATGGCGATCAGGTCGTCGAGCCCGGACTGCCATTGACAGAGCGCCTCGATCCCCATCCCGGCGTGGAACAGTTCGGCGCCGCGGCGCCGAACCTGATCCGCCGCCAGGATCATGGCTTTCAGGTCGCGCGCGGCGCTGATCGCCGCGATCAGGGTCTCGGCTCCGCCGGCGCGCAGTCCGAGCAGATCCGCTTGATCGACCAGCCCGAACAGCCGGCCATCGCCCTCGGTGAGCAGCAGGTGACGCGCCCCGCGCTTGGCCATCAGCACCTTGGCGCGATGGGTCGGTGCGTCCGCGGCGATGGTGAGCGGGGCGCCGATCATGTGGGCGGCCACCGGATCCCCGAGCCCGCCGCCCTCGAAGCTGATGACATGCAGCAGCTCGCGCAGACTGATCAGTCCCAGCGGGAGACCGCTGGCCGTGTCGGCGATGACCGCCGCGTCTTCCTGGCCCTGGCTGATCTGATAGAGCGTTTCGCGCAGGGTCGTCTCCGGCGCCACGACCAGTGGTCGGCGGCGGGCCAGGGTGCGCAGAGGCGCTGGTTCCGCGCCGCCGGCTTGCGCCAGCAGGCTGGACGAAGCCGCGGCGGAGCCGGTGTCCGCGAGCGGTTCCGGTGCGGTCTCGCCCACAGCGGCCGTGCTTGGTGTACTGGGCTCAGTCGACACGGGTGAGCAACTCCCGCGCCTTGGCAATCAATTCGTGGGTCGAGAATGGCTTTGGCATGTAGGCATCGGCCCCGAGGGTCAGCCCCTTCTTCTGCTCGGCCTCACGCCCTTTGGCGGTGAGCATGAGAATTCGGGTGGCGGCCAGCGTCGGATCGGCGCGCACCGCCTGGAGCACGGCGAAACCGTCGAGCTTGGGCATCATCACGTCCAATACCACCAGGTCCGGCCGCAGGTCGCGGATGGCGGCCAGCCCTTCCTCGCCATCGCGCGCGATGCTGACCGCGAACCCTTCGCGCTTCAACAGGAACTCCAGTGAGATGACGATGTTGGGCTCGTCGTCAATGATCAGGACACGGGTGCTCATGGCGTGATTCTCATGCAGTCAGCGTCTCAGCCGCGACATCGGGTTCCGCCGCGGGCAGTTCAAAGCAAAGCGTAGCACCTTTGCGCGATCCGCTCTCGGCCCAAATCCGTCCGCCGAAGCGCTCGACGATCTGGCGGCTGATGGGTAGCCCCAGCCCGGTGCCGATGGGTTTCTCCCCGCTGCTGGAGGCTTGGCGGAACTTCTCGAAGACCAGATCCAGCTCACCCGTCGGGATGCCCGGACCGTTGTCGGCGACACAGACCAGCCAGTGTCGCTCCAGTCGGCTCAGTCGTACCTCTACGCAACCGTTTTCGGTGGGGGCGAATTTGGCGGCGTTGGAGAGCAGATTGACCAGGACCTGCACCAGCCGGTCCCGATCCGCCTGCACCCAGGCCGGGCGTGGGGCCGCCTCCAGGTCGAGCACGAGCCGCGCCCCGCGCCCCTCAATGAGTTGTCCGGTGGCCGCCGCCGACTGGATGATGACCTCGTGCAGGTCGACCTGTTCAATCAGCCAGTCGGCATGTCCGGACTCGATCTTGGCCAGGTCCAGGACCTGATTCACCAGTCGCGAAAGCCGCTCGGTTTCACTCACCAGGATGCCGAGGAAGCGTTTGCGCTCGCCGACCTCGATCTCCGGATCGTCGTAGAGGATCTCCGAGAAGGCGCGGATCGAGGCCAGCGGGGTGCGCAGCTCATGCGTCACCGAGGACATGAAGTCGTCCTTGAGGCGGTCGAGTTCCTGGAGCCGCAGATTGGCGGCGCGCAACTCCGCGGTGGCGGCCTCGAGCTCGCGGGATTTTTGCTCCAGATCGTGGCTGTAGGCGCGGATCTGGGACGCCTCGTCGAGGATGTTCAAGACTTCGTCGAGCCCCAGCGTCTCCTCTTCGGTGACCGAGGCGACCATGACCCGCGCCGAGGCACCGCCGATCGCCCCGGACAGCAGGGTCTCGGCGAAAGCGACGGTCTGCGCGTCCGCCGGGAGCCCCTCCGGTGTTGCGCTGCCGCGCGTGCGGGCAAAGTCGGCGAAGGCCCGGCCGGTGCGCTCCTTGCCGAGAAAGCGTTCGGCCAGGGCGCGCAGCTCGGCCACCTCCACGCTGCCGCGCCACAGGGGCAGGTCGGTCCGCCGGCCGTGGCGCGGCGCGTCCACATAGGCGTTGGCCTGGGCGGCCTCGACCGCGTTGGGCGGGCGCAAGGCGGACACGGCCAGGAAGGCGCCCAGGTTCGCGCTCAGGCTCCAGAACAGACAGTGGGTCACGTCGTTCCAGCCGGTGAGCCCGAACAGGGCCTGGGGCTTCAGGAGATCGATGCCGAAGACGCCGGACTCCTGGAAGATTGGCGGCAGCCAGCCCGAGCGGGCGAAAGAGGGCAGCAGCAGGGTGTAGAGCCACACCAGAAAGCCGACCGAGAGCCCGGCGAGCGCCCCCTCGCGGGTGCCGCCGCGCCAGTACAGGGCGGCGAACACCGCCGGTGCGAACTGGGCGACCGCCGCAAAGCTGATCAGCCCGATGGCGACCAGCGCATAGGCCTCCCCGGCCAGCCGATAGTAGAGATAGCCGAGCAGCAGGATGATCACGATGGCCAGGCGGCGGATGCGCAGCAGCAGCCGGCCGAGATCGATCCGGCGGTTGTGCCGGCGCCGCAGCACGATCGGCAGGATCAGATCGTTGCTGACCATGGTCGAGAGTGCGATGACCTCCACGATCACCATCCCGGTGGCCGCCGAGAGCCCGCCGATGAAGACCATAAGTGCCAGCCAGGGCTGACCGAAGGCCATCGGCAGGGTCAGGACGAAGGTATCCGGATCCACCTGGCCCTCCGGAAAGGCCAGCAGTCCGGCCAGCGCGATCGGGATCACGAACAGGTTGATCAGTAGCAGATACAACGGGAAGAGCCAGATCGCCCGACGGATTTGGTGTTCGTCGCTGTTCTCGACGACGGCAAGCTGGAATTGGCGCGGCAGCAGCATCACCGCCAACCCTGCCAGCAGCGAAATGGCGAACCAATCGATGGGCGCACTGAGCGCGGGGTCCAGCAGGGCGGCCGCGCGTGGATTGTCGCCAACCGGCGGCAGGGCGGGGCCGCCGATGGTCCCGTTCACATCCAGCAGGCCCAGGGTGACCCAGAGCCCCAGGCCCAGAAAGGCGACCAGCTTGACGATGGACTCCAGGGCGACCGCGGCCACCATCCCCTCGTGACGTTCGCTCGCATCCAGGTGGCGAGTGCCGAAGACAATAGTGAAGGCCGCCAGCAGCAGAGCAATGATAAAGGCCGTGTCCTGCCAGAAGGGCAGGTTCAGCGCCTCCGGCATCCGCACCTCCGGGTAACGCAGCAGGATGGTGAAGCTCCAGGCGACGGCCTTGAGCTGCAGAGCGATATAGGGCACCACCCCGAAGACGGCGATCACCGTCACCAGTCCGCCGAGCAACTGGCTCATGCCGTAGCGCGAGGCGATGAAGTCCGCGATCGAGGTAATGCGCTGGGCCTTGCTGATCCGCACCATCTTGACCAGCACCGAGCCCCAGAGCAGGGCCATCAAGGTCGGGCCGACATAGATGGCGAGGAATCCCAGGCCGGTGGCGGCGGCGCGGCCGACGCTGCCGTAGAAGGTCCAGGCGGTGCAGTAGACCGCCAGTGACAGCGCGTAGATCGTGGGGCTGCCGATCACCGAGCGGCCCTGATCGGCGCGCCGGTCGGCCCAGTAGGCGACCGCGAACAGCACCCCGAGATAGGCGCAGGCCACGCCGATGATCAGTGGGCCGGAGATCATCGTCGGGTGATTACTCGCGGCCCCGCGAGCAGATCCAGGCGGCCAGCGCGATCACCAGCGCCCAACTGCCGAACAAATAGAGATAGAGCGCGGGGATACTGAAAGCGTTCGGCACCCCCTCGAAGCGGGCCGCCATGGGTGAAAAAAACGCGAACAGGGCGAACAGGAACAGTACCAGCAGGCGTTGTCGCAGCAGGTTGGCGCGGGGCATGGCTCACCCGGTCACTGATTGGGACTAGCGTGGAAGTATATAGCGTTCGCACCTGATATCCAGACAGACCTTCGTGTAGGGGCGCGTTTGAAACCCGCTCCTACGTCCGGTTATCACGTCCGAAGGCGATAAGCGCCGCGCCGGGAGAATGCGCGCGCAGACCGGATACGACTTGCATCCAGGGGGGGCTTGAAACAAAATCCCGGCGCCTTGTCCGGGAACCGCCACCCTGCCGCGCCGCCCCGGAGTCTTTGGTCAACAGGAGTTCCAGACCGTGTCGTGGATGCATGTATCGCTGACAGTGCTTGCCATTCTCACGTTGTCCGGCTGGTTGCCGCGGCCGGCCGCGGCCGATGACGTGCACATTTTTCGCGAGATCGTCGGCGAATCGGACGCCACCAAGCTGATGACCTGGGGGCTGCGCTATCGCGAAGGCGACGGGGTGGCGCGCAATATCGACCGTGCGATCCGCCTCTATTGCAAGGTTGCGCGCGAGGGTCACCCGGACGCCCAGTTCCAGCTTGGTTTGATCTACGCCAAGGGGGATGGCGTGCCGTCGGACAAGGATCTCGCGACCGCCTGGTTTCGTCTGGCGGCGGAGAAGCAGCATAGTCGCGCTGCCGAAATGCTGTTGATGTTGACCCCCAAGCGCCGCTATGCGCGGGCGGCCTGTCTCCTCAGTGACGGCAGTGACCTGTTTCCGCCGCCGCCGCCGCGGGTGGTCCGCCTGCCGTCCGCCCGCACCGCGCGCTGCAAGGCGCCGGCCCAGTGTAAGCCGGTGCAGATCGGTGCTCATCCGGCCAAGGGCAAGGTGGCCTCCCTGGTGCGCGAGTTGGCCCCGACTTATCGTTTGAACCCCAATCTGGTCCTCGCGGTGATCGAGGCGGAATCCGGTTTCAATCCCGCGGCCCAGTCGCCCAAGAACGCCCAGGGTCTGATGCAACTCATCCCCGCCACCGCCGAGCGGTTCGGCGTCGCCAATGTCTGGGATCCGGAGCAGAACGTCCGGGGCGGGATGGCCTATCTGAAATGGCTGATGAAGCAGTTCAACGGGGATGTCGAACTGGTGCTCGCCGCCTACAACTCGGGTGAAGGCGCGGTGCAGCGCTACGGGGGCGTGCCGCCCTACAACGAGACGCGTGACTATGTCGCGCGCATCCTGCAGCGGTTGGGCAACTGAAGTCTTGGACTCCGTTACGCCAGCTCCGCCTTAAGTCGGCGCCCACAGGTCATCAAGGCTGATCGTCACCGCCTCGAAGGGCGGAACGGACACCTGCGAGCCGCCCGCGAAACGCCCGATCTCCCGCCAGATCCCACCCTCCAGGGCGTAGGCTTCCAGGGTGTGCGCCCGGGGGTCGATCAACCAGGCGTAGGCAACCCCGAAGTGCGCATAGATCGGCATCTTGATTTCACGATCCTTGCTCTCAGTCGAAGGCGATAGGACTTCACAGACCCACTCCGGGACCACTTTATAGCGATGATCTTTCGGAATCCGCGGCAGTCTGCTACGGCGCCAGCCGGCCAGGTCCGGAACATCAACCTCGGTGTTACGGATAAAGTGCAATTCCGGCTCGTCGATGATCCACCAACCGCCCGGCCCGCCGCGGCCTCGCTGAAACGGTCCAATTAAATCGTAACCGAGCGACGAAGCAGTGAAGCCATGCGGACCGCTCGGGCGCGGCTGGGTGTAGAGTTGGCCGTTGAGGATTTCCCCGGTCAACCCTTCGGGGAGCGTTTCAAGCTGCTCGTACAGCGTAGGTTGTGATTGTGAGCGGGCGCTCATGTCGGTGCCTCTAGCGGTGTAGGACGACGCTTATTATCTCTACGAATCGTTCGCGCCCACCAGGGCCATCCCCAGCGGGATCCCTTTTTGGTCAGGGCCTTGCGGTGGTTTCCGCCGGCCGGTCCACCGGCAAAGGTTCGACGTCACCGTCCGGTCGCGGCGGCTCCGGGAGTGCCATACCCAATGCGCGGCCGAAGTCCAGCAAGCCCTGGATCGTCGGTTCGCCGCTGCCGGCCGCCCGCTCCGCATCGATCAGGGCACCCAGTTCGGCGGTCAGGTGGTGAAAGGCATAAGCCTCGCGGGCCCGGGCCTGCATTCCAGGGGGCAGGCGCTGCCACTCCAGCAGGAAACGGGCACGCTCGGACGGACCCCAGGCGTCTTCCTGCAGGAATTCGTCGACGAGCGCCAGGGCGGCGTCGGGTGTCTCCCCGGCGGCTCCTGCCGCGGTCGGATCCGCGGGTGGCGGGTCGGGCGTCCGTGCCCCACCGCCGAACAGCCCATAGAAAAGTACAGCCGACAGCAAGGCGAGTCCTGCACCCAGGAGGCCGCGCCAGGCCAGTCGGCGCGTCCGGCTGGGCGCGGCCTGGCCCGGGGTCCGGTGCTCTGCGGTCGGCGGCTTGGTCCGCTCCGGCGGGTCGGGTGCCGCACCGGTCGCCGCCGGGCGGGGCGGGGCGGCGCTCAGTGTCTCGATGAATTGGCGGCGTGCCTGCAGGTAGGCGGCACGGTCGCTGCGGCCCGCGGCATAATCCAGCGCCAGCCGCCGCAGGGGTGAGGGTTCGCCGGATGCGTTCAAGGTCTCAGCCTCCGATCTCTTTCACCAGCCGGAAGCCGGTATAGGCGTCGGGCTTGCCCGAGTGTCCAGTGACCAGCGACACCGAACAGCGGCTGGCGTCCTCGGCATAGTGCCCGCCGCGGACTTGCAGGGTCCCGCCGTCGCGCGTCCATTCCTGTACGTTACCCACGGCGTTGACCAGCCCCCAACTGTTATTGGCGCCCGTGCCGACCGGATCTGGGGTGCCGCCCTTGACGATCTGGCTGCCGCTGCGCAGCAAACAGTTGGTTGCTCCGCCGGCCGATTCGCCCTTGGCGCGGGTGGCCACTTCCCATTCACCAGCGGTCGGCAGTCGATAGGTGAATCCGCTGAGCCGGGTCAGCCAGGCGGCATACTGTTCGGCCTGGCTCGCGGTGATGCCGCTGATTGGCAGCTTGGGATTGCGGCCCGCGATCGGAGTGCATTCTTTGGTCGTGGTGCAGTACTGATTGAACTCAGCCACCGAGATCTCGTACCGGGTGATGGCAAAGGGCTGCTGGCTGCCGGGCGCGGGGGGGATAACGACCAGTTCAGGGCCCTTGGCGTCACCGCTCAGGGTGTCCGCGCAGCGCGCTTTCTTGGTATTGCCATAGCCGGCATACTTGGGGTTACAGGGCTCCTGCCGCGCCCCGGCCGGCTTGGCTGCCGGGCCCGGTGCCGTCGGCTGGACCGTGCCGGTGTCCTGCCAGGCCGCGTTGTCGACCCACCGTTGACGGGCGATCCCCAGCGCCTTCTGCGCCCTGTCGAACTGACCCTGGGCGAGGGCCTGCTCATAGAGTTTATAGGCCTTGCCCGCGTCGGTCTTGGCGGCGGTGAGCGCCTGTTCGAGCGGGCGGCGCTCCGGCTGCCCGGCCGGGATCTGGGCCAGGGTCTGCTCGAGGGCGGTCAGTCGGTTGGCGGCGAGCAAGGCGCGCGCGTCATCCAGGGCGGCGGATGGCGGCGGCTCCACCGGCGGCGGTGGTTCCTCCTGAATCTGCACTTGCACCAGGGCGGGCGCATCAGGGAACAGACCCAGTGCCGCGGTGCGCAGCCGTTCCGCCGCCGCCGGGTTCTTCTCCGCCTTGACCCGGTTGGTCAGGGTCTTGATCCAGTCCTGTTCCCAACGTGGATAGTCGTCCGCACCCGCCGCTTTCAGGTCGGCGAGCGGCGATGCCAGGTTGGCCATGCCCGCGGCATCGGCACTGCCCAGTTGGGCGGTGAACCGATCGCGCGTGAGGTTGAGTTCGATCTGTTCCCGCAACCCGGCCACCGCGACCGTCGGGTCCAGCCCGGTCGCTTTGTCGAGCAGCTTCAGGGCCGTCTCGTTACGGCCGCGTTTGGCGCTCTGGCCGGCCTGGCGGACATAGGCCTCCGCAATTACCCGTGGTGCCTCAGTGCTGACGAAGGGGTCGGTCGCGCCGAGTTTATCGCGCAGCAGGCCCAGGGTGGCCAGCGCCTTGTCGGTCTGATCGGCCTTGGCCTGGGTCAGCAGCGACTGTTTGTTGGCCTCGATCTCGGCCAACTGCTTGCGTTCGCCCTCGGCCTGTTCCCAGGCGCTGAAGGCGGCTTCGAGCTGCGCGCGGGCTTGTTGCCGCAACTGCCCGGCACCCGGCACCAGGGATTCCCATTGGGTGAGCAGGGCGCGCCCCTCGGCGAAACGGTTTTCCTGGCCCAGAGTGTCCAGGCGCTGGCCATAGAGCGTATTGATGCGGTTCTCGAACGGCTTGACCCGGCTCGGATCGGCCGCCGCCCGCTGGGCCAATTCACCCATGGCCGCGCCCAACTGCTTGGCGCCGGCGGGGGACAGGTCCGGTGCATCCAGGAGTTGACCGACGGCGGTCTCCTGGGCGGCGATGGCGTCCAACTGGCGCTGGGTCTGGGCCGCGGCGGCACGTGCGCTCAGCCGCTCCAGTGCCTGATCGAGCGTCGCGATCCCGGGCAGCCAGCGTTGCCCGCGCCGCACCGTCGCGATGGCGTCTTCCCAGCGGCCGGCGGCGTCTTCGCGCTCGGCGGCGGCCGTAAAGCGCGCGGCGATGGCCGTCAGCCCGGTCTCCAGCAGCGGATCGTCCGGCGCGAGTCCGGCCAGTCGGTCGAGCAGGCCGCGGGCCTGGGCAAATTCCGTCTCGCTGGTTCCCATGGTGGCGACGAAGGTGTTGAACTCCTGGGTGAGGGCGGTGACCCGGGCCGCGCGTTCCGCCTCCAGGCGGACGCGCTCGGTTGCGGCCACTTCCTGGCGGCTGGCGGTTTCGGCGTCATCGATCGCGGTCCGCTCCTGCGCCAGCGCATCCTTGAGCCCGGCGTCGCTCGCCCGCGTCAGTGCCTGGTCGACCAGCGCGCGGGCGGCGTCCCAGCGGCCGGCCGTGCGTGCTTCGCGCGCCTGGGTCAGGTAAGCGCGCACCAACTCGGAGCGGCCCCGGCCGAGCGACTCGTTGGCCGGGTCCAGGGTGGCGAGGTTCGCCAGCAGCGTTTCGGCCGCGGCCAGGTCGCGGGCGCCCAAGCGTCCCTGGATCGCGGTTTCGAGGGCGGCGATCCGGGCCTCGAAGGCCTCCCGTGCGGTGGTCACCGCCTGCGACTGGGCGGTCAGGAAGCCTGACTCCGCCATGCCGGAATAGCGCGCCAGCAAGGCGTCGGCGCCGGTCCAGTCGCGGGCCGCGAGCAATGCCGACAGCGCCGGGCGCAGCGCTTTCTCGGCACGGCCAGCGGCATCCGCCAGGAGCGGATCCTGGGGGTTGGCCGTGCGCAGTTCGCGCAGGTCCGCCAGGAAATCCGCCGTCGGGGCGGCGGCGTCCACCGTCTTGAGTGCGGTCTTCACCCGCTGTTGCAGTGCGGCCAGCGCCTGGGCCTGGCTCTGGCCGCGGACCAGGTCCTGGATCCGCGCCTGTTGGTTCTCGAGTTCGCTGCTGGTCGGGAAGAGCGCGAGACCAGCCGCCACGTAGCCGGCCGCCGCGGTGAGGTCGGTCGCCTCCGCCGCCTTGGCCGCGCTGTAATAGCTGTTGGCCAGATAGGCGTACTTGGGGACCTGCCCGGGATCGACCTGTTTGAGGATGGCCAGCAGCGCCGGGAGTGAGTCCCGTCCGGCCTCCGGCAAAAGGGCGGCGACCTGCTCGCGGGCCGCGGTGATGCGCTCGTCGAGGCTGCTCAGCAACCGTTCATACCGCGCTTTGAGTTGGCTCTGCTCGTCGAAGATGGCCTTGGAGTCGGGAAACAGGCGGTCGGCCTGGGTCAGCAGCGCCTGCGCCTGGGTGTACTCGTAGTGCCCGGCATCCGGGTCGAAGGCGGCGCGGGCCTGGGTGATCAGGGCGCCGCGCACGCTATCCGCGGCGCCGGCCAGCAGCCCGGAGCGCACCGCGCTCGGGAGCCCTTCGATTATCGCCAGACGCTGCAGCACCTCGGACGGCGCGCCGGTCGTGAGCGTCGGCGCCAGCAGTTCGCGCACCCGCTCGAAGACCTGTGTTTTCACCGCGTCGGGCAGGTTGGCCGTCGTTGTCAGTGCGTGCTCACGCGCCGCTGGGTCCGCCCCCGCGATGAGGTCGGCGAGTCGTCCGGCCAGGGCGGCGGTGAGGCGTCCGCGCACCTGGTCCGGCAGGGCCTCGGCGCGGGCGAGCAGGGTCCCCAATTCGGCCGGCAGGGTGGCCTCGACCTCCGCCAGCAACGCGGCTTCCTGCTGTCGGTCGAGCCAGGGATCGAGACCCAGGAACCAGCCCAGGGTCGTGGTGCCGATGACCCCGGCGGCGACCGCCCAGGGCCAGCGCGCCGGCCGGTGCCGCAACTCGTCGATGAACTGTTCGACGGTCTGGCTGCGGGCGGTGCGCTCGAACGCCAGCCCGCGGCGCAGCCCGCGCCATTGACGGCCGTTGAGTTCCTTGATGGGCGCGGGTTTCAGACTCTGGTCGCGGGCTTCGAGCGCGGTCGTTTTGCGGCCGAAGGGGCGCGTTCCGGTCAACAGTTCATAGGCGACGATCGCCAGCGCATAGATGTCGTCGCGGGCGTCGGGGTCCTCGCCCAGCAGCATCTCCAGACTGGCATAGGCCGGGGTCAGTGCGCCCAGGCTGCCGGGATCGTAATTGGTGGTCTCGTGGTCGCCTTCACCGCCGGTCGATCGGGTGGCGCGGGCGATGCCGAAATCAAAGACCTTGACGTGATCACCGGCGCCGACATAGACGTTACCCGGCTTGAAGTCCGAGTGGATGATCGGGGGTTTATGGTTGTGGGCCGCGGCCAGTGCGCTGCCCATCTGTTCGACCAGATGGAAGGCCCGCGCGAACGGCAGGCCCTTGGGTCGACACTGGTCGCGGATGAGCCGATCCAGCGGGTCGCCCTGGAGCAACTCCATGGCGATGAAATAATTGCCTTGATCGTCCTTGTCGAAGTCGTACAGATGAATGATGTTGGGATGGTTGAGCCGCTGGGTATTGGTGAATTCACGGCCCAGCACCTTGATCGAGTCGGGGTTCTGTTTGAACTTGTCATTCAGCAGCTTGAGCGCGACATAATTCTGCTCATCCTTCGCGAAGTCGACCTCCGCCTTGGCGAGATCCCGCGCTTTGAAGACCACCCCCATGCCGCCGCGGCCGAGCAGTTTCTCAAGCTTGAAGCGGTTGCGCAGGAGGTCGCCTTCCTGCGGCTCCTGGGCCAGGGGCGGGTAGTCGTAACGGGTCGTCTGCGCGGTGCCGGATGGACTCGACCGGCCGGCCGTGCTCGCCGAACCCGTGGCGGCCCCGGTGCCGGTGGGGGCTTGCGAGGGGGTCGTCCCCGGGCCGGTCGTTCCGGTCGGGGAGGTGATGCGCGTGGCATCGGCGGCCGTGGTCGAGGGGGCCGTGACGCGCGTGGCATCGGTCGTCGACACCGGCGCCGGAGGCGGTGGTGCTGCCGCGCCCCGGTCGGTCGCGGCGGTCCGGGCGCTCGGGATCACTACGGTTTTCTCTTCCGGCGCCTCTGTCGGCCCCGGAGTCGCGGAATCGGTCCGCCCGTCCTGCGCCCCGCGGGTCAGGACCACCGTGGCTTCGTTCGCACGCTCGCGTCCGTCCGCCGCCGCCGGCCCGAGTGATGCCAACGTGTTCAGAAGCGGCTGCGGAAAGAATCCCCGAGCGGCCAGGTCCGTCAGTTCGCCCAACATCCGGGCGGCCTCGGCGGGGTCGGTCTCCCGGCTCGCGGCGAATGCCGCCAGCAATTGGGCTTCGTCCTGATCGCCCCGACGAAAGGCGTCGATCACGTTGCGTAGCGTTGTCATCGGGCCGCTCCCGGGGCGCCGTGCGCGCACGCGACCACCACCGTGATGTTATCGCGTCCGCCCGCGCGCAAGGCGCGGTCGAGCAGGTCGCGGCAGAGGGTCGCCGCGTCCCGGTCCTGGGCGAGGATGGCGGTGATCGCCGGTTCCGGTACTTCCTTGGTCAGACCGTCGGTGCAGAGCAGGAAGCGGTCACCCGGCTCCACCGGGCAATAATCCATGTCCACGAACAGCGTGTCGGCCGCACCGACCGCCCGCGTGATCACATTGGCGGCCGGATGCGATTCCGCCTGGTCCCGCCGCAAGCGGCCACAGGCGATCAACTCTTCCACCTGGCTATGATCCTGGGTGAGCCGTTCGCACCGGCCGCGCCGCCACCGATAAAGACGGCTGTCGCCGACCCACAGGAACACGGCATAGTCACCCCAGGCCAGCAGCACGACCACGGTGCTGCCGATGGTGCTGCCGGCGTGCCCCGCGTTGGCGAGCGCGCGGAACTCGGCGTTCAGGTCGAGCAGGGTCGCCTCGGCCAGCTCGACGCGGTCACTGAGCCGCTCCGGCAGCGCCAGGGCCGCGAAGGCACGCACGATACCCGCGCTGGCCAGATCCCCCCGGGTATGTCCGCCCATGCCGTCGGCGACCAGCCACAGCGGCGTGTCGGGATGCACCAGGAAGGCATCCTCGTTGATTTGCCGCACCTTGCCGGTAGCGGTCAGTCCCTGGACGTCCCAGCACGAGCCGGGGGTAAGGACGCCGCGGGCGGCGCTGGGCTGGGTCTGTGTCATCTCACTTCCGGGCGCGTGACCGCGCGTGTGTTTGATCACCGGCGGGTGCCGGTGTCAGCCGTGGCGCGCCCGTTGGTCCGTTCCTCACCATTCATGGGTGAATGCTACACCAGGCATCGTCGCCGCTGCCAGGCATCAGGGCCGCGCGCGGTGTGATCGGAACTGATGTGTTGACGCCGACCCCGTAGGGTACGCATCGCGTACCCACCGAGCACGCTCTGGGGGCGGGTCCGCGATGCGTGCCCGACAGCCACCGGACCTTCTCACGGTCCGGGCGTCGTTGTCGTGATCGGATTGTTCGATTACGACAACGACAACGACCAGGACAGCGTACCCGGAATCTCGATCAGCACATCACTTCCGATCACACCCGGGCCGCGCGCGCTGACCGGTGGGCGCGGCCTGCGGCCGCGATCCGGTACCTCGGGCAGATTCATACGCCGACAAGCAACGCGGGATTTGTATCCGGCCAGACTGCCTGACTATAATCGGCCGGCCGTTTCGGCTCCGCGGGATGACGCACCGCGGTATTCAACCAGGAAACAATAATCGCCACAGGAGATCGTTGCATGGGAGGGCTATCCGCCGTCGCAGGTCAACCAGTCGGGCTACGGTGGCCGCTGTCGCACGCCGTCTGGGTTGGAACCACCTTACTCTTAGTCGCTACGGTCGCGGCGGCCGCGCCGGCCGGCATCGACACCCCGCTCGGTCCCCGCGGACCCGATGCCGCGCCGGCCTTGAGTGTCCCGCTGCCGCAAGGGCCGCCGCCGCCGCTGAGCACACTGGAAGTCACGCCGAAGCGCGACCGCCTGCCCGACGAGGCCCAGGTTGAGGTCAAGCGCTTCATCGTCACCCGCCTGGTTCCGCGCGCGCCCCGGCGGCGCCTGCCATGAGGTGCTCTACGCCGACCTGTGCGGCCAGGCCGTCAAGGACCCGAAGCTGGATCAACTGCTGGCCGAATTGCTGCAAAAGTTCGACCACCGTGCCTCGGTCTTCGACTTGGAGGATGTCGCCCTGCAAGTCACCCGCCACCTGCGCGGCCGTGACTATCTGCTCGACACCGCCTTTATTCCGCCGCAGACGGTCGCCGGCGGCGTCGTCAACCTTTACATCCTGACCGGCCGGCTTGGCAAGGTCAACGTCAAGGGGAACAAGCGCTATCGCAGCGACATCCTCGCCTGGCCCTTTGCGCCCCTGATCGGCGAGCCCGTGACCCAGGACGAGATCACCCACGCCATCCTCAACGTCTGGGACTACCCCGGTCTGGGCTTCGCCCAGCGCAAGGCACGGGTCACCTTTGCCCCCGGCGGGCGCACCGGCGAGACCGATATCGATCTCGAAGTGTTCGAGGACCCCCTGCCGATCAATCTGATCCTGTCCGCCGACAATGCCGGGTCGCAGTTTTCGGGGGAGTACCGCACCCGCGCCGACCTCGCGTGGAACAACCCCACCGGCGGTGCCGACCAATTGCTGCTGGGACTCACCTATGCCTTTGAACCCATGGGTAACGTGTATTACAACGTCGACTATCTGCGACCCATCGGCACGCCCGACTGGCAGATCGGCATCGGCGTCAACCGCAACGCCTTCGACCTCGGGGCCGACATCGAAGAGCTTGGTATCAGCGGTGTCAGCGAGCAGGCCTATATCATGCTCAGCCGGCTGTTTATTCAAAGCTTCCGTGAGCGCCTGGCGGTGGAATTGCGGTTCTCGCGGCAGAACGCCCTCACCGAGCAAGACAACGAACAGATCTCCAACGATCAACTCGCCCCGCTGTCACTGGGCGCCGACTACCTGACCACCGACCTCCTGCTCGCCCCTGCCGGGCGCGCCAATCAGACGCGGCTGATCGGCAATTACACCCATGGGTTCGGCGGTCTGTTAGGCTCCATGGCCGGCAGTGACGCCGAGGATTCCAGCCGGATCAATGCCGACGGGGTCCACGCCGGGGCGCGCTACGACAAGCTGGTCGGCGGCGTCATCCGCAAACAAGCGCTGCCCTGGAGCACCGACCTGTGGCTGCGGGTCAACGGCCAATGGACTGCCGATTTCCTTGTTCCACTCAAACAATTCGCCATCGGCGGCCCCAACAACGTGCGGGCCTATCCCACCGCCGAATGGCTGTTCGACAAGGGCTGGTTCGCCTCGCTGGAGTGGGAGTTCGGCATCCCGTTCCTCACGCGGCTCGAAGCCAAGAAGCCCAATTGCTTCTATGTCCCCAAGTGGATGTCCTGCAACGCCCCCACCAAGCTCAGTGAGGCGCTGCGGCTGTCGCTCTTCGCCGACTTCGCGGAAGTCTGGCTGAACGATGCGCGGTCCGGGCAAGCCGACCACCAGGCCGTGACCGGCATCGGCATCGGCCTCAAGTTCGAGGCGCGTAACCTGCGCATGAACCTGTCGCTGGCGACCCCGGTCGGCAGCCCGGTGCCGAGCAATGATCGTGATCCGCAGCTATTCTTCAATATCGCGTACCAACTCTTCTGAGCCTCGCGGATGGATCGCGCGCAGCGACACCCATCCGCGGGCCGGGTTGGGAACCTGCGTCGCCGATTCGTTGTAGGTTGGGCTGAGTTGTAGGTTGGGCTGAGGAACGAAGCCCAACATGCGCGCGAACGCAAAGCGCTGAAATGTTGGGGTTCGTTCCTCACCCCAACCTACGGGATTGCGTTGATTCCGCGCCCGTGCGGAACACTTGCCCAATCTCGGATGGGGTGCCAAGACTGACGCCTTGGACTCCGGGCTGATCGATCTGGTATTGACTGGGCGCCGTTCGCGCGCCGCACCTGACGGTAACGACTGACCTCAAGGAGACCCGCTATGACATCCGCACCTCGCACGCAGAGCCCAGCCCTGTCCACCGGCCTGGTGCCCGTGCCGGCCGTGTTCAAAGAACGCGAACTGGCCCGACTGGTGCGGATCGGACTCCTGGTGCCCCTGGCGCTCGGTGCCGCCCTCCAGCCGGGGCTGCCCTGGGCCGCGCCGGCCGGCGGTCGGGTGGTCGGCGGCAGCGGCAGCATTGAGTCCGGCGGCAACCTCACCCAGATTCAGCAGGGCAGCCACCGGTTGGCCATCGACTGGCAGAGCTACAACGTCGGCGCCAACGAGACCGTGCGCTACCTCCAGCCCTCGGCCTCCGCCGCCGCGCTCAACCGCGTGCTGGACGGTAACCCCTCGCAGATTCTCGGCCGCATCGAGGCCAACGGCCAAGTGTTCCTGATGAACCCGAGCGGGATCATCTTCGGCCGGAATGCGACCGTCAACGTCGGCAGCCTGGTGGCCGCGGCCATGGACATGGACAAGGCCAAGTTCATGAACGGCATCTACGAGATGGGTGTTCCGGCCGGGATCGAACCGGGGATGGTCGTCAACCAGGGTCTGCTGGAGGCCGCCACTGGCGGTTCAGTCACGCTGGTCGGCGGGGCGGTCAGGAACGAAGGCGCCATCATTGCCAAACTCGGCCAGGTCAACCTGGGCGCCGGGCGGCGCGCCGTCGTCGACTTCGATGGCAACGACATCATCCGCTTCGAGGTCGACGGTGAGTTGACCGCCAACACCCATCAGGTCGAGAGCGCCGTCAGCAACACCGGGACCATCGACGCCGCGGGCGGCACCGTCCTCATGACCGCCAAAACCGCCGGTGATGTCTTCACCAGCGTGGTCAACAACGAAGGCATCGTACGCGCCGGCAGCATCGACACCCAGGGCGGGGAGATTCGGCTCACCGGCAGCGGCGGTCTGGTGCGCAACAGCGGCACCCTGGACGCCTCCCGCAAGACCGGCGGCAAAGTCAGCGTCAAGGGCCTCAAGATCGACCACACCGGCCGCATCCTCGCCGAGGGCCGCGATGGCGCCGGCGGTCAGGCGGTGCTGGAAGCGGTGGACACCACCACGGTGTCCAAGGGCGGGGTGATCTCGGTGCGCGCCGGCACGGGCGGCAAGGGCGGTCGTGCCGATGTGTTGGGCGAGCGGGTCGCGCTGCTCGATCAGGCGCGCATCGATGCCTCCGGCGGCCAGGGCGGCGGCAAGATTCGGGTCGGCGGTGACTACCAGGGCAAGAACGCGGCGGTGAAGAACGCCAAGCGGACCCATGTCGGCGCGGGTGTGACCATGGCGGCCGATGCCGGCGAGCGCGGCGACGGCGGTACCGTCATCGTCTGGGCGGATGAGGACACCCGCTACTTTGGTGCCATCAGTGCCATCGGCGGCGCCCGGAGCGGCAATGGCGGCTTTGCGGAAGTGTCGGGGAAGCAGTATCTGGATTATTCAGGGACGGCGGATTTGCGGGCGGCGGCGGGGGCGACAGGGACTTTGTTGCTGGATCCTAACAATATAACGATCAGTACGGGCGCGGATGACAAGAATGGCGGCACTGGCACGCTAGAGGATCCTTTTACATCGACGAATGACACGTCCGTTCTGGCTCTCTGGGATCTCAGTAGGTCGCATAGTTTTTTAAAAACAGCAGGATAGGGCTGTTACACAAACAGAAAATGGCTCAATGGCAACGTCTGAAAGTAGCGTAAGCCTCTGATGTGAAGATTCGGCAGAGCAGTAATAG
>NZ_CAIZIZ010000003.1 GCF_903933125.1 uncultured Lamprocystis sp.
CACCAAACTCACCGCACCGCGCGGCGTAGCTCTCAAATTCTACAGCTTCCCGCCGTGCTGTCAACTCTCCCGGCTGACGCTCCCTTCCACTAACACCGCGATTCCTTCGCAGCAAGCCGATCATTCTACATCATCCCGGCTCGGTGTCAAACTCCTTTTTTGAGCATTCCGCCGGCTCGCGCCGCAAGTTTCTTGCCCTTCTCCCTAGCCAAGCGATCGACCACACATTACTCCGGGAGAGAGTCAAGTCTGATGTAGTGGATCAACGTGCCGACCAATACAACGCAAGAAACACCGCACCGCGCTCCACGCGCAGTCTGATTTTCGTCAGACCTCTAACGATCCGCTTGGGAATCGCGACAGACGTTCATCAACAACCTTAAGGGTTGCTCAATCCTCTTCCACCGCCTCTGAGCGCTCAGGCCGTCCAACCAATTCTACGTACGCCATCGGCGCAGCATCTCCAGTCCGAAAGCCGCACTTCAGAATACGCAGATAACCGCCGGGACGCTCCAGATAACGCGGTCCGAGCTCCACGAAAAGCTTTCCCACGATCTCCTTATCCCGCAGACGCGCGAATGCCAGTCGCCGAGTATGAACGGAATCGCTCTTAGCCAGCGTGATCAATGGTTCCGCAACCCGACGCAACTCTTTGGCCTTTGGCAGGGTTGTCTTGATCAACTCGTGCCGAAAAAGCGATGCCGCCATATTGCGGAACATGGCTCCCCGGTGCGAACTGGTGCGATTTAGGTGCCTTCCGGCTTTACGGTGACGCATGGTCCGTGATCCAAGTATCTGTTAGCGAATGCTCAGTTCGTCGATATTCTCGGGAGGCCAGTTTTCCAGGCGCATGCCGAGCGACAAACCACGAGTAGCAAGAACATCCTTGATCTCAGTGAGCGATTTTTTACCAAGATTCGGCGTCTTCAGCAATTCCACTTCTGTTCGCTGAATAAGATCGCCGATCAGATAAATATTCTCTGCCTTGAGACAATTGGCAGAACGAACAGTCAGTTCAAGATCATCGACGGGACGCAACAGAATCGGATCAATGGTCGGACCTGGTGCGGGCTCTTGAGCCGCGACATCCCTCGGGAGCGAGGGATCCAGCGCCACAAAACTCCCAAGCTGGTCGCGCAATATTTCCGCGGACCGCTGAATCGCGGTCTTTGGGTCCAGCGTCCCGTTGGTCTCCAGATCGATAACCAACCGATCGAGATCTGTTCTCTGCTCGACACGCGCAGATTGCACTTCAATGGCCACTTTGCGCACCGGACTGAACGACGCATCCAGCGTCAATTTGCCGATGGGACGATCTTCGCCTCCTTCGATCTCCCTCTGTATCGCAGGAACGTAACCAATGCCGCGACGCACGGTCAACGTCATGCTAAGTTCCGCATCGGTGGTCAAATTGGCAATAACCAGGTGCGGATTGGCAATGACGCCGGAATGCCCCAGATCGATATCTGCGGCAGTCACAGTACCCGGCCCTTTCTTACTCAGCGCGAAGGTAGCCTCGTCTTTCCCGCTCAGGGTAATCGCTAGATTCTTCAAATTCAGAAGAATCTCGAGTACGTCTTCCTGCACGCCTTCCAGCGTGGTGTACTCATGCAGCACACCATTTATTTCAACCTCAGTGACCGCACACCCGGACATTGAGGACAACAGAACTCTTCGGAGCGCATTGCCGAGTGTGTGACCAAATCCCCGCTCTAACGGCTCCAGGGAGACCCGCGCATGACTGGGACTGCCGTCAACCGGCTCCACCTGTACAATACGCGGTCGCAGAAACTCGCCGATAGCCTCACTCATTCCAATACCCCCTTGCGGTCACTCCTTACTTGGAGTACAGCTCGACGATCAAAGACTCGTTGATGTCGGCAGGCAGATCCGAACGATCCGGAACGCGCTTAAAAACACCTTTCAGAGCCTTCAAATCGACTTCTACCCAGTCGGGGAACCCGTATTGTTCGGCTAAAGCCATTGCGTTCTGTACGCGAACTTGCTTTTTGGCCGCTTCCCGAACTTCCACCGTATCTTCCGGAGCAACCGGATAGGACGCCACGTTAACGACTCGGCCATTAACGAGGATACCTTTGTGCGATACCAATTGTCGTGCCTCGGAGCGTGTCGCACCAAACCCCATGCGGAACACAACATTGTCGAGGCGCCGTTCGAGCATCTGCAACAGGTTCTCACCCGTTGCGCCTTTCGACTGGGCCGCCTTGCGATAATAGTTTCGGAACTGCTTCTCCAGCAATCCGTAGATGCGCCGCACCTTTTGCTTTTCACGCAACTGGACACCGTAATCGGAGAGGCGGCGACGCCGATCCCCTGCTTGGCCCGGCTGCTTTTCCAGGTTGCATTTCGTATCGAGAGATCGCGCGCGGCTCTTGAGCCCGAGGTCAGTGCCCTCGCGACGCGCAAGCTTGCAGGTGGGACCTGTGTAACGTGCCATTATCTTATTGCTCCCTCAAACACGCCGCTTCTTAGGCGGACGGCAGCCGTTATGCGGGATCGGCGTCACATCGGTGATGCTGGTGATCTTGAAACCGGCGTTGTTCAATGCACGGACCGCGGACTCACGGCCAGGTCCTGGGCCGTTGACATTAACGTCCAGATTTCGCAAGCCATACTCTTTCGCCGCTTGACCGGCTTTATCAGCCGCGACCTGCGCCGCGAACGGGGTGCTCTTACGTGATCCGCGGAAACCCGAGCCACCCGAGGTCGCCCAAGTCAGGGCATTTCCCTGACGATCGGTAATCGTGATGATCGTGTTGTTAAAAGATGCATGGATGTGAGCAACACCATCCGCGACCTGCTTACGGATTTTCTTCTTAACGGTTCGAGTCGGTTTAGCCATTCGCCTTTACCAGCCGGTGCGCAGCATGTACGCCGCCTTAACGCTTAATGGGACGGCGCGGCCCTTTACGGGTCCGTGCGTTAGTTCGGGTGCGCTGACCGCGCAGCGGAAGTCCCCGCCGATGGCGAATCCCACGATTACAGCCAAGATCCATCAAGCGCTTGATATTCATTGAGATCTCGCGACGAAGGTCGCCCTCAACGGTGTACTTCGCGACTTCCACGCGAAGCCTGTCCACTTCCTCTTCTGTAAGGCTCTGGACTTTTGTGTCGCGGGGCACGGCTGCGGAATCGCAAATCTCGCCAGCGCGAACCCGACCAACACCGAAGATCGCCGTGAGCGCGATCACCGTGTGTTTCTTATCTGGAATATTGACGCCGGCTATACGGGCCATTGCACTGAACCCTCGAAACCAAATTTTATCAGCGGTAAACCGCGCATTATAACAGAAACGACATCGCAGTCAATGCCCATGCCATCAGCCCTGACGCTGCTTGTGCCTGGGATCCTTACAGATGACCCGAACGATCCCGTTACGCCGTACGATCTTGCAGTTACGACACAGTTTCTTCACCGATGCACGTACTTTCATCTTATCTCCTAGCGATTCATGCGCCCCATCAGCGCAGCAGCCCGGCGCCCGGCGCCTTAAGGTTAGCCTTCTTCATCAACCCCTCATACTGGTGGGACATGAGGTGGGCCTGCACCTGGGCCATGAAGTCCATCACAACGACCACGACGATCAGAAGTGAAGTGCCGCCAAAGTAAAACGGCACATTGTATCCGACGATGAGAAACTCGGGCAGCAAGCACACCGCGGTGATGTAGATAGCTCCCACGGCCGTGAGTCGGGTCATGACCGTATCGATATATCGCGCAGTTTGCTCGCCGGGACGAATCCCCGGAATAAAGGCGCCTGACCGCTTCAGGTTATCGGCCGTCTCGCGGGCGTTGAAAACCAACGCCGTGTAGAAAAAACAGAAGAAGACGATCGCCGAGGCATAAAGAATGACATAGATCGGCTCACCAGGAGAAAGCTTCGATGTTATGTCGGCGATCCATCGCATATTTTCATTACTGCCTAGCCATTGCCCCAAGGTCCCAGGGAACAAGATGATACTCGACGCGAAGATCGGTGGAATGACACCGGCCATATTGATCTTGAGCGGCAGGTGTGTACTCTGCGCTTGCATCAACTTGCGTCCTTGCTGGCGCCGCGCGTAATTCACGGTGATACGCCGTTGCCCGCGCTCAACGAATACCACGAACGCTGTCACCGCGATCACCATGGCAAAGATCGCCAAGACCGCGAGTGCGTTCATTTCCCCGGTACGCACGAGTTCCAACGTCCCACCCAGGGCTGCCGGCAAACCGGCCACGATCCCCGAAAAGATGATCATGGATATCCCGTTGCCGATACCGCGCTCGGTGATCTGTTCGCCAAGCCACATCAGGAACATCGTACCCGTGACCAGGGACACTGCCGCCGTGACGAGGAACCCTGTTCCCGCCTGGCTCACGAGTGCGGTGCCGCCGGCACTCTGGCCTTGCAAGGCAATCGATATCCCGATTGCCTGGAACGTAGCCAGAACGACCGTTCCGTAGCGCGTGTACTGCGTGATCTTACGCCGGCCTTGTTCCCCTTCTTTCTTCAGCTGTTCAAGCTGCGGAATGACGGATGACATCAGCTGCACGATAATCGACGCGGAGATATAGGGCATGACCCCAAGCGCGAACAGGCTCGCTCGCTCCAATGCACCTCCCGAGAACATGTTGAACATGTCCAGCATGGAGCCCTTGTTCTGCTCGAACAGAATGGCCAGTGCCTCGGGGTTCACCCCGGGCACCGGGATAAAAGTGCCAATACGGTACACAAGAAGCGCGCCGACCAGAAAGAGCAGCCGCTGTTTGAGTTCGGTCAGCCGTCCCATTCCGCCCAGGGTCTGTCCCAACGATGAGGGGTTCTTAGCCATCCAAAGGGACCTGTTTTAGTCCTCGACCTTGCCGCCGGCCGCCTCGATCGCGGCTCGGGCACCCTTAGTGACACCGACACCTCGTATCGTCAGCGCCCGATCGACTTCGCCAGACGCGATGATCTTAGCGACTAACGTAGCCCGGTTGATAAGCCCCGCTTTACGCAGCGCTTCCAAGTCCACGATATCGCCGTCGATATGCTTGATCTCGCTAAGTCGGATTTCTTCGCGGCTTTGCGCAGTCCGCGAACGAAAACCCATTTTCGGCAGGCGCCGCTGCAACGGCATCTGTCCACCCTCGAAACCGACCTTGTGGAAGCCTCCGGCGCGGGATTTTTGCCCTTTGTGCCCCCTGCCGCCGGTCTTTCCGAGTCCGCTGCCGATACCACGACCGCGTCGCTTCGGTGACTGTTTGCTGCCATCACTCGGGCTGAGTTCGTTAAGTCGCATGTCACGCCTCCTCAACAACCTTAACCATGTACGACACGGCGTTAACCATGCCGCGTGTACACGGGGTATCTTCTACCTCGACTACCTGATGCATCCGTCTCAGACCGAGGCCACGGACACTCGCCTTGTGTGCTGTCAGACGCCCGTGCATACTACGGACCAGCTTCACTTTCATCATCTTCTTGTCTGACATCATCTACCCCAGGATCTGCTCGACCGTCTTACCACGCTTCGCGGCGATGCTTTCGGGGTCACTCATGGCCTTTAACCCTTGGACAGTGGCACGCACCACATTGACCGGGTTATTGGTACCGATACATTTGGCCAGAACATTCTGCACGCCGAGCACTTCAAACACTGCCCGCATCGCTCCGCCAGCGATAATCCCCGTACCCTCTGATGCAGGTTGCATGAAGACCTTTGCGGCCCCATGACGCCCGTGCAACGGATACTGCAAGGTATTACCCCGGAGTTTCACGTCGATCATGTTCTTGCGGGCACTCTCCATCGCTTTCTGAATCGCGACCGGTACCTCACGTGCCTTACCCCGACCGAAGCCAACGCGCCCTTTACCGTCGCCGACTACGGTCAGCGCCGCAAAACCGAATTGCCGGCCACCCTTGACCACTTTGGCAACGCGATTGACGTTTACCAGCTTTTCCAGAAGGCCATCACCTTCCGGCTTGGGATTAAAATTTGACATGTTGCCGCCCCTAGAATTTCAGTCCGCTCTCACGAGCCGCATCAGCAAGCGCCTTCATACGCCCGTGATAGCGAAACCCTGAGCGATCGAATGCCACCTCTGCAATTCCCTTCGACAAAGCACGCTCGGCGATCACCTTCCCAACCAACGCCGCGGCACCGGAATTACCCTTGTGCCCGGAATTCGTGAGGCGAAATTCCTTGTCTATCGTCGACGCGCTGGCAACAACATGGGCTCCGTCCGGAGCAATGATCTGTGCATAAATATGCTGCGGGGTCCGATGAACACAGAGCCGATAGACACCCAACTCCCGAATTTTCGCGCGGGTCTTGGCTGCGCGGCGCAAACGTGCCTTTCTTTTGTCCATTGTCTTAAACCCCTACTTTTTCTTGGCTTCCTTACGCAAGACGTCTTCGTCCGCGTAACGAACACCCTTGCCCTTGTAGGGCTCCGGCGGCCGATAGGCGCGGATCTCCGCCGCGACCTGCCCCACGCGTTGCCGATCGGCCCCGCTAACAATGATTTCAGTCTGACTTGGGGTCTCGATCTTAATTCCCCCTGGCACTGGGTAGTCGACCGGATGCGAGAATCCCAAGCTGAGATTCAGGAGGTCTCCCTTCGCCTGCGCCCGGTAGCCGACACCGACCAAGGTGAGTTTCCGCGTGAACCCTGTGCCGCAGCCAACCACCATGTTGTTGAGTACGGCCCGCGTCGTTCCTGCCATCGCCCATGCCTGCGGCTGCTCGGCCGCCGGGGAGACGTTAATGACTCCATCGGCAAGCTGGACCGACACCGTCGGATGCACTGTCCATTCCAGGGATCCCTTGGTGCCTTGAACCTTTACCGACTGACCAGCGATCTCCACCATCACTCCTTTCGGCACGGTGATCGGTGCCTTTGCAACTCGTGACATCTGCTGATCTCCTTAAGCCACGTAGGCGATGATCTCGCCACCATGACCTGTCTGCCGGGCCGCGCGGTCGGTCATCAGCCCACGAGAGGTCGAAATGATCGCCACCCCAAGGCCACCCCACACCGTCGGTAATGCGTCTTGGCCGCGGTAAACGCGCAACCCGGGCCGAGATACCCGCTTCAGGAACTCGATCACGGGCTTACCCCGAAAATACTTGAGCCGAACAACCAGTCTTGCCTTCTCGTCAACTGTCTCGACTTGTGCGTCGGCAATATACCCTTCTTCCTTAAGCAAGTTCGCAATAGCGACCTTTTGTTTGGAAGACGGCATCACGATCGTGATCTTGCCGCGCTGTTGACCATTGCGGATGCGTGTCAGCATATCCGCAATCGGATCCGACATACTCATGTGCTTCTCCTCAAGACACACGTGGGGGGTCAGTCCACCTGGATGGTGCGATACCCGGAATCTAAAAACGACCCGGACAAACCGAGCCGTAAAGTCTTACCAACTTGCCTTAACGACACCAGGAACGTCGCCCCGCATCACAGCCTCTCGCAGTTTGTTCCGCGAGAGCCCGAATTTCCGGTAAACCGCATGGGGACGCCCGGTGATCCGACACCGCCGCATTTGCCGCGTAGGGCTTGCGTCACGTGGAAGCTTTTGGAGCTTCAGCACCGCCTCGTCGATCTGCTCTGAAGTTGACGCTCGGTCGTTGATCACCGATTTCAAGGCCGCACGCTTCGTAGCGTACTTGGCGACGATCTCGGTACGACGTCGATCGCGCTCGATCATGCTGGTTTTTGCCATCGTGAATCCTTGTAAGGTCCCGCGTTAGGTTCGGAACGGAAAGTTGAACGCTTCCAGCAGCGCACGGCCTTCTTCGTCAGTGCGTGCCGAAGTCGTAATCGTGATATCGAGTCCGCGCAAAGCGTCGATCTTGTCGTAATCGATCTCGGGGAACATGATTTGCTCCTTGACGCCGATTGAATAGTTACCGCGGCCATCAAAAGCTTTGGGGCTCAAACCCCGGAAGTCCCGGATGCGCGGTACGGCAATGTTGATCAGCCGATCAAGAAACTCGTACATCCGCTCACGCCGCAACGTCACCTTGCAGCCGACGGGCCACCCCTCCCGAATCTTGAACGCGGCAACAGATAAACGCGCCATGGTGACGATCGGTTGTTGCCCGGCGATGGCGCGCATGTCGGCAACTGCAAAATCCATCACCTTCTTATCGGCAACGGCCTCTCCAACGCCCATGTTGAGCGTGATCTTTTCGATACGCGGGACCTGCATGACACTGCGGTAACTAAACCGCTCCTTCAATTCTCCGACGATGCGCTCGCGGTAGACGGACTGCAATCTGGACATTTCGCTATTTACTCATTACCGGGGCGAGCTCAACGACGCTGCGAATCAGACGTCGACTACTTCGCCATTCGACTTGAACACCCGAACCTTGCGGCCGTCTTCCAGAATCTTGAAACCCACCCGGTCCCCGCTGCCTTTCTGCGGGTTATAGAGCGCAACATTCGATATCTGTAGGGGCATCGGCTTCTCGACAATACCACCCGCCTCACCCTTTTGCGGGTTAGGCTTTTGGTGCTTCTTAACCATGTTCACGTTCTCGACGAGTACATGATCCTCGTCTACAACGCGTAACACCGTGCCCCGCTTTCCTTTATCTCGTCCGGTGATGACGATCACGTCATCATTCTTTCGAATCTTCTGCATGACCAGCGACTCCTCAGAGCACTTCGGGCGCAAGTGAAATGATCTTCATGAACCGTTCCCCCCGGAGTTCACGAGTAACCGGTCCAAAAATACGCGTACCGATCGGCTGAAGCTGGTTATTCAGCAACACCGCGGCGTTCCCGTCAAACCGGATCAACGAGCCGTCCGGCCGCCGGACGCCCTTGCGCGTCCGGACCACGACGGCGTTGTAGACGTCGCCTTTCTTGACCTTGCCACGCGGAATCGCGTCTTTTACAGTCACTTTAATCACATCTCCGATGCCAGCGTAGCGCCGATGCGACCCGCCGAGCACCTTGATGCACATGACGCTCCGGGCACCGCTGTTATCAGCGACGCTCAGATTGGTTTGCATCTGAATCATTATTCTCTACCTGGTATTTTGAGGGCGACGACAGGAGCCACGTCAGACATAGACACGCCGCGACGGCACATCTGCTCTAACGGACTTTCTCGACGATCTCGATCAAGCGCCACGATTTGGTCTTCGACAAGGGCCGGCACTGTTCCACGCGGACTAAATCGCCCTCGCCGCAGGCATTCGCTTCGTCATGGGCGTGAATTTTCGTAGAGCGTGTCAGGAACTTCCCGTAGAGCGGGTGTTTCACCCGACGCTCAATCAGTACAGTGATGGTTTTGTCCATCGCGCTGCTGACGACCCGACCGCTCAGGGTCCGGTTTTCGGTACTCGCTTCGCTCATGATTGACCGCCCGCAGTCTGCTCTGCCATGACCATTTTAACCCGCGCGATGTCACGCCGAACGGCCTTCATGCGAGAAGGACGAGTGAGTTGCCCCACACCTCGCTGCATACGCAGGTTGAACTGTTCACGCAGCAGCCCCTCCAGCTGCTGTTGCAGCGCTTCGGTACTGCTGGTACGTAGCTCTTTCGCCTTCATCACAAAATCGTCCGTCTCTCAAAAGTGGTCTGTATCGGCAGCTTAGCCGCAGCCAGCTGAAATGCTTCGCGGGCCAAGTCCTCGCTGATGCCCTCTATCTCGTAGAGGACCCTGCCAGGTTGTATCAAGGCAACCCAGTACTCAACGTTGCCCTTGCCCTTGCCCATACGTACTTCCAAGGGCTTCTTTGATACCGGCTTGTCCGGAAAGACCCGAATCCACAACTTCCCGCCACGCTTGACCTTTCGGCTGATGGCCCGGCGCGCTGCCTCAATCTGTCGCGCTGTGAGACGACCACGCCCGATCGCTTTTAGACCGAACTCTCCGAAGGAGACGCGGTTACCACTTTGCGCCAGACCGCGATTGCGTCCGGTTTGCTGTTTACGGAATTTCGTGCGCTTGGGTTGCAGCATGTTTATCCCCTCCTACCGGCCGGCTTCGCCACCGGCTCCTCGGGGAGCTGGTCACCGAACACCTCACCCTTGAAGATCCAGACCTTAACGCCAAGAACGCCATAGGTCGTACCCGCCTCCGCGAACCCGTAGTCGATGTCGGCGCGAAGCGTGTGGAGCGGCACTCGGCCTTCGCGTGCCCACTCGCTACGTGCGATCTCGGCACCGTTCAGGCGCCCCGCGACGCTCACCTTGATCCCCTCGGCGCCAAGACGCATCGTATTCTGCAGGGCACGCTTTACTGCCCGGCGAAACATGATCCGGCGTTCCAGTTGTTGCGCAATGCCTTCGGCGACAAGCTGTGCATCCAGTTCAGGCTTGCGGATCTCCTCAATACTGATGTGCACAGGGACCCCCAGCATTCCGGAGACCTTTGCACGCAGCTTATCGATATCCTCGCCTTTCTTGCCGATCACCACGCCCGGACGGGCGGTGTGAATGGTAATGTGGGCATTCTTGGCGGGCCGATCGATCTGAATACGGCTAACGGACGCACTCGCCAACTCTTTCTTAAGGAAGGCGCGAACCATAAGGTCCTTGTTGAGCATGTCGGCATAGTCGCGGGTATTCGCATACCACTTGGACGTCCAGTCTTTGACGATGCCCAGGCGAAAACCAATTGGATGAACTTTCTGTCCCATGTTGCTCTCCTGTCCCCTCAGGCTTCCGCGACCGTCAAGGTAATATGGCTAGTCCGCTTCATGATGCGATTGGCACGGCCTTTCGCTCGCGGCATGATCCGCTTCATGGTCGGCCCCTCGTTGACCTGGATCGACTCAACCTTGAGAACGTCAATGTCCGCACCGGCGTTGTGCTCTGCGTTCGCGATCGCGGACTCCAGCACTTTCTTAACTAACTCAGCGCCTTTCTTGGTACTGAAGGCGAGAATTTGGAGTGCATGCTCGACGCGCTGGCCACGGATCTGGTCAGCGACCAATCGGGCTTTTTGCGCCGAAATTCGGGCATACTTCAGTTTGGCTTCGGCTCGCATCTCTCCCACCCCGCCTACTTCTTCTTCGCCTTTTTATCGGCCGCGTGACCCCGGTAAGTCCGGGTCAGCGCAAATTCGCCGAGCTTATGGCCAATCATGTTTTCGTTGACGAGCACCGGAATGTGCAGACGCCCGTTATGGACCGCAATCGTCAAACCCACCATCTCGGGCAGCACCATCGAGCGGCGCGACCACGTCTTGATAGGCCGCTTGCTGTTTTGCGCGACCGCTTCCCCCACCTTTTTTGCCAGGTGGTGATCCACAAAGGGTCCTTTTCGAACTGAACGTGGCACTTGCAGAAACCTCGCCTTAGTTACTTACGGCCGCGACGACGCACAATCATGCTGTCTGTCCGCTTGTTCTTACGTGTCTTATAACCCTTGGTCGGAACACCCCATGGTGTCACCGGATGGCGACCGCCGGAGGTCCTGCCCTCGCCGCCACCGTGGGGATGATCAACCGGATTCATGACGACGCCGCGAACCGTAGGACGGACGCCACGCCAGCGTGTAGCGCCAGCTTTACCAAGCTTGCGCAAGTTATTTTCGGAGTTTCCGACTTCGCCGATGACCGCGCGGCAATCCGTATGAACCTTGCGCATTTCTCCGCTGCGCAGGCGCACCGTCGCGTACTCCCCCTCACGCGCAACCAATTGCGCGGATGTACCTGCCGATCGCGCCAGTTGCGCGCCCTTACCTGGCCGCATCTCGATACAATGCACTTGCGCACCAACCGGAACGTGCCGCAGTGGCATGCAATTACCGATAACAATCGGCACACCTTCTCCCGACTGTACCTGACTGCCTGCCTTGACACCTTTCGGCGCAATGATATAGGCACGCTCGCCGTCAGCATACTTAAGAAGCGCCAGGTGAGCGCTCCGATTCGGGTCGTACTCCAATCGCTCCACTACCGCGGGGATACCGTCTTTCTTTCGCTTGAAATCGACGATCCGGTAGTGCTGCTTGTGACCACCGCCTTGGTGACGTACCGAGATACGCCCCGCGTTATTGCGCCCACCATGACGCGTCTGCTTCTCAAGCAAGGGCTGGTAGGGATCACCCTTATGGAGGTCGGGTGAGACCACCCTGACGACGAAACGTCTCCCGGCGGAGGTCGGTTTGGACTTGACGATTGGCATCTTCTTCTATCCGCTTGGTCCGGCCGGGCTAAGCGCCACCGCCGAAGTCGATGTTGTGGCCCGGTTTCAGACGGACGTACGCCTTGCGCCAATCTTGACGCCGACCAAGCCGTTTTCCGAGACGCTTCACTTTACCCTTGACGTTCAGTACCTGGACACCAGCTACTTCGACCTCGAACAACAGTTCGACGGCGCGTCCGATCTCGCGCTTATTGGCATCGCCGACAACGCGGAAGGCATACTGCCCGGCAAGTTCACCCATCATGGTACTCTTTTCCGAGACCAAGGGTCCCAGCAAGACTTTCATGAGGCGCTCTTTATTCATCCCCGCGTGGTTAATCCCAGGGTTCATAGCAAACGCTCCTCCAGTTTCCTGACGGCACCTTCGGTAGCCACCACGTTCTCAAAGGCAATCAGGCTCACCGGATCAACCTCTTGGGCGGACATCACATCCACGCCCAGTAAGTTACGCGCTGCAAGATAGAGATTTTCGTCGAGCCCATCGGTGAGGATGAGGCAGTCGCTGACTCCAAGGATCTTTAGTTGCTCAATGAGTTCCTTGGTCTTTGGCGCATTCACCCGAAACTCTGCGACAACCAGCAAGCGCCCGGCGCGCGCAAGATCCGAAAGGATCGAGCACACCGCGCCTCGATACATTTTACGGTTGACTTTCTGGGAATAATCCCTTGGGCGAGCCGCAAAGGTCACGCCGCCGCCGCGCCAAAGGGGGCCCCGCGTCGTACCAGCGCGAGCCCGACCGGTACCCTTTTGCCGCCAAGGCTTTTGGCCACCGCCGGACACTTCGGCGCGAGTCTTTTGCGCCTTTGTGCCGGATCGCGCTCCCGCCAGATACGCGGTAACGACTTGATGAATCAATCCTGGCTTCAGTTCGGCGCCAAAAACGGCATCCGAGACCTGAACGCTGCCATTGCCGGAGGCGTTTCGTATCGCGAGATCCATGATCATTGGCCCTTGTTCTTGCACTTCACGGACGGAACGACGATAAGACGCCCGCCCGTGGGACCGGGCACCCCGCCACGGACCAACAATAGGTTTCGCTCTGCATCCACCTGCACAACGACCAGGCTCTGTTGGCAGCGGTTGGCAGCGCCAAGATGACCCGCCATGCGTTTACCCTTCCAAACCCGGCCCGGACTTTGATTCTGCCCTATCGAACCAGGTGCGCGATGCGACACGGAGTTGCCGTGAGTCGCGTCTTGCGTGCGGAAGTGATGGCGACGAACACCGCCGGAGAAACCCCGGCCCTTGGTGACGCCACGCACGTCAACCTGCTGGCCTGCCGCAAAGATTCCGACTGAAATCTCATCGCCAACGTTGATTTCGGCGCCCTCAGTCTCCTCAAGACGAAACTCACCCAGGCACTCGCCAGCCTCGACGCCGGCCTTGGCATAATGACCTGCCGTCGGCTTGTTGACGCGCGACGCTTTGCGGGTGCCGAAGGCGACCTGCACCGCGCGATAACCGTCTGTTTCCGCACTCTTGACTTGGCTCACCCGGTTTGGCGGGACCTCAATCACCGTTACCGGGATGGACTCTCCACCCTCGGCAAAGATACGGGTCATGCCGGCCTTGCGCCCGATAACTCCGATCGCCATCGTTCCGCCCTCAGCTCAGCTTGATCTGGACGTCGACGCCCGCCGCCAGATCCAATTTCATCAGAGCGTCGACAGTCTTGTCGGTAGGATCGACAATGTCCATCAGACGCTTATGTGTACGCAGTTCGTATTGGTCCCGCGCGTCCTTGTTCACGTGTGGGGAGACCAGAATCGTCCAGCGCTCTTTCTTTGAAGGCAGGGGCACGGGACCACGAACCTGAGCGCCGGTGCGCTTGGCGGTATCGACAATCTCACGCGCCGACTGATCGATCAGACGATGATCGAAAGCCTTCAGGCGAATACGGATTCTTTGGTTATTCATCAAACTACTCGAGGATCTTCGCAACCACACCGGCGCCGACGGTTCGACCGCCCTCGCGGATGGCGAAGCGCAACCCGTCTTCCATGGCGATCGGGGCGATCAGCTTGATCACCATCTTCACGTTGTCCCCCGGCATCACCATCTCGATGCCCTCGGGCAGGGTACAGGCTCCCGTCACGTCCGTGGTCCGAAAGTAGAACTGCGGACGGTAGCCGTTGAAGAACGGGGTGTGACGCCCGCCTTCTTCCTTCGACAACACGTACACCTCAGCCTCAAAATGCGTGTGCGGATTGATACTCTTGGGCTTGGCCAAGACCTGACCGCGCTCCACGTCTTCCCGCTTGGTTCCGCGCAGCAGCACGCCGATGTTGTCGCCAGCCTGCCCTTGATCGAGCAGCTTGCGGAACATTTCCACCCCGGTGCAGATCGTCTTGACGGTGTCGTGAATGCCGACAATCTCGACTTCCTCACCCACCTTGACGATCCCGCGCTCCACCCGACCCGTCACCACCGTGCCGCGCCCGGAGATGGAAAACACGTCTTCGATCGGCATCAGGAAGGGACCGTCGATGGCCCGCACCGGCTCCGGAATGTAGCTGTCGAGCGCATCCATCAGCTTGTCGATGGACTGGGTCCCCAGTTCGCCGGTGTCGCCTTCCATCGCCAGCTTGGCCGAGCCGATGATGATCGGGGTGTCGTCGCCGGGAAAATCGTACTTGGAGAGCAGTTCACGCACCTCCAGATCGACCAATTCCAGCAACTCCGCATCGTCGACCATGTCCGCCTTGTTCATGTAGACGACGATGTACGGCACACCGACCTGACGCGACAGCAGGATGTGCTCCCGCGTCTGCGGCATCGGGCCGTCGGCCGCCGACACCACCAGAATCGCGCCGTCCATCTGCGCCGCACCCGTGATCATGTTCTTCACATAGTCCGCGTGTCCGGGGCAGTCGACGTGCGCGTAGTGCCGCTTGGTACTCTCGTACTCGACGTGCGCCGTGGCAATGGTGATGCCGCGCTCGCGCTCCTCGGGGGCGTTATCAATCTGGTCGTAGGCCCGTGCTTCACCACCAAATTTTTTCGCCTGGTGCATGGTAATCGCCGCCGTCAGCGTGGTCTTGCCATG
>NZ_CAIZIZ010000004.1 GCF_903933125.1 uncultured Lamprocystis sp.
GGTCCCTGACACCGAGCGGCGCGCCTTATCCACCCTACAGCGGGGCCGGTTCTGTAGGGTGGATAAGCGCAGCGCATCCACCATTGGCCTCGCTGCCGACACGCTGTTGGCGGCGGCCACCCAAATTTGGAACTGCTGGCGACGGCGAACAGGTCTTGACGTTGACCACCGAGGCCCGTCACCGAGAGGGCTCCGCCGAGCCGCCTCTCGTGCTGGAGTGGCAGCAGCAAGCTGGAGTAACCCCGTCCCTTGGCACGAACTGCTATTCGCAATGGTGGCTGTCCCCGGAAGGTCTCGACGTAGCGAGCCAAGGTCTCTATGTTCCGGGAGGATCCACAACCAATGCGAGACACATCGCCATCCCTGCGCTCGCCTATTATCGCGATACCCGCGATGCGCAAATCCTGAGACCCCCAGGCGAGGTGAACGGAAGGTCCAGCGACCCGGATTCTGCACGGCACATGGCTTTAGATGCCGCCGCGAGCTTTTCGGAGGCACAGCGCTGGTTCTATGTTCGGGAAAACAAAGAGCTGCGCGACCCCAGGAAGAGTGGCGATTTCTTTTGGCAAGACCCGGTTCTCCGGGCCGTTCGCGATGCCGTCGGACAGATGCTCGGCGGCATCGAACGGGTCTACGCGGACGATGACCCCCCAAGGATGAAAGCCGTTCAGAAGGATGCGAAAGGTTTGTCCATGGTGCTGGACTTCTCGCAGCTCAGCGCCGGGCAGCGCAACCTGATGGCCCTGACCATCGATTTCGCGCGTCGGCTGGCATTGACCTACCCGGGCTGGGACAACCCCTTGGAAGCGCCCGGCATCCTGCTGATCGACGAGATCGAACTGAACCTGCACCCCAAATGGCAACAGACGGTGATTCCTCATCTGCGAAAGGTATTCCCGGATACGCAGATCGTCGTCGCGACCCACAGCCCACTGGTGCTCTCGACGCTGCACGCCCGCCAGATTCGCATCCTGCGGGGTCAGCAGATCTTCGTCCCGTCGGTCGAGACCTACGGAACCGAAAGCGACCGCGTTCAGCGCCAAGTCATGGATACGGAAACGACGCCGCCGGAGAACATTGCTCCGACGTATCAGGGTACCGTACAGGATAACCGCCGTTGCGCGAAAGGCAAACGATCCGAGGCGGCGACGATGGTCAGGGCAACCCGATCGCGCTGCCGCGACGCGATATTCGGCTGCGGGACGGCGATGCGGACGCATCCCGCGTAGCGCCGGCTGCCAACATTCCGCCAGCGGCGACGATTCAAAGTCAAACTCCGGGATAAGCAAGACCGTTTTCCGCGAGATCGGCGCCACGATCTATGCCGCTCTACCAGACGCACGTCAGGATTTTCCGGCAATCGCCGTAGTGGCCGGTCGCAACACCACGCGTGACGCGGGTATTGACCATCATCGCGGGGTCGAGACCGCGCCTTGGGTACGTTACTATCGCACGCAGTTGCGCGTGCCGTGAGCGCAGGACCCCAGGCCAATCGAAAAGGTCTTCAAACAGGTGTTCCCTACCGATACTTTGGCCTGATCATCGGCGGGTCTGGATGGCGGTCGCACTCTTTCCACTCCGATAGCTCTGAGGAGTCCGATGTCGATGTTCTATCCCCGCGCGCAATCGTCCTTCGCCGGACCTTGGCTGGCTTGGCTGATGTTGCTGCTTGCCGGGTCGTTCGGCAGCCCCCTGATCGGTGCGCCTCAGGTCGAAGTCGCGCAGGAGTTGGAGCGGCTCATGGCGATCCATGGCTTCACGATGAAGCCCGCGGACCTGGACGCGACCCGTGAAAAGCAGGGCCGGGCCGAGGACACGGACCTGTTGCCGCATCTGCGCGTGCTCCTGGAGGGGTTCGACCATGTGATCGTCCAGTCGCCCCAAGGTGGGGTTGAGCGGATCCTGATCCTGGGGGAGAAGGTCCCCTACGTCCCGCCGCCGCCGGTGGCGGCCACGCCAGGGGCGGCGCCTGTGGATGGCGAGGAGTCCGCGGGCGAGACCGTTCTGGAAACCCAGCGGGTCGGCGCCTCCCACGCGGTGACCCTGACCCTGGAAGGCGCGAATGGCCGACGGGTTCAGCGGTTGCTGCTGGTGGATACCGGGGCGGATTATGTGGTGCTCCCCAGTTCGCTGATCGGCCAACTGGGCCTCGCCCCCGAGGGGCTGCGTCAGCAACAGGTACAAACTGCCAACGGACCAACCGACGCGGCGCTGGGCACCCTCCCGGCGGTCTGGCTGAAGGATCAGCGCATCGCCGGGATTGAGGTCGCCTTTATCGAGGACAGTCGGCTCGGCGGGAACGCTTTGCTCGGCATGAGCCTGCTGGGCCGTTTTCGGCTCACCATCGACGACGAGCAGGGTCGGCTGGTGTTGGGGGCGCAATAACCGGCAGGGGCTCGGGCATCAGGGTGTTGATGCGGAGCGGCGCGATGCTGACCAAGCGCGGACAGTGAAGTCATGATGTGCGTAAGTCACTGGGGCGAGAGGATAAACTCGACAACGACAACGACAACGACAATAAACCGCGTCTCCACGAGGTTAGTGAAAACCCCAGGGCCGAACACACCATGAAAATTACGCATGTCGCGCTGGACGCGGTTTAGGCATGAACGACACTCAGTTGCTGCGTTACAGCCGGCAAATCATGCTACCGGGCTTTGGCATCGAGGGCCAGGAGCGGTTGCGCAAGGCGCGGGTGCTGGTGGTCGGGCTCGGTGGACTCGGGTCGCCGGTGGCGATGTATCTGGCCGCGGCCGGGGTCGGGCGACTGGTGCTGGCTGACTTCGACGCCGTGGATTTGTCCAATCTCCAGCGCCAGATCCTCCACACCACGGACCGGATCGGGATGGCGAAAGCGGATTCGGCCCGGCTGGCGCTGCGCGCTTTGAATCCCGATGTCGAATTGGAGACGGTCAAGCGCAGCCTCACCGCGGAGACCCTGCCCGCGTTGCTTGCGGACCTGGATTTGGTGGTGGATGGGAGCGATAACTTTGCCACCCGCTTTGCTGTGAATGCCGCCTGTGTTGCGGCGCGTCGACCTTTGGTCAGCGGGGCGGCCATCCGGATGGAGGGACAGGTCGCGACCTTCTCAGGCCAGCCTGGCGGGCCTTGCTACCAGTGTCTCTATCCCAGGCTCGGTGCCGACGACGACACCTGCACTGCCAACGGTATCCTGGCGCCGGTGGTGGGCATCATCGGCAGCATCCAGGCGGTCGAGGCGATCAAGGTGCTGACCGGCCTGGGAGAGCCCTTGTTCGGGCGCTTGTTGTTGCTCGATGCCGCCGCTATGCAGTGGCGGCAGGTCCGCTTGACTGCGGACCCCGAATGTCCGGTCTGCGGGGGACTTCGGTGAGCGGACTGCGCTGTTTCGGCGGGATGCGCGTTTCCTCATGTCCTATCGCCAGGCCGAGCCAGGGGAGGGCGAGCAGAACCATGAACAGGGCCGCATTCGCCGGGATGTGCAGATTGGCGTCGGCCGTGGAGTGAATCAGGATCGCGGTGATGCCCATCAGACTCGCGAACGCCATGCCGCGCGACAAGGTGTCGCGCGGGCTCCAGAGCACGCGCAGTGCCGCGCCCAGGGAGAGCGCGACGCTGGCGACCAGTTCCAGCAGGTCATTCTCCGCGTGCGCGAAATGCAGCGGGATCGACTCCGCGTTCCGGTAGGCCGGATAGACGCTGGCGAAGCTGCCGCCGCCGCTCCCCAGCCACGGGTAGTCCTCCAGATACCGCGTCGCACGCACGCCGATCTGGTAACGGGCATCCTCGGTCAATACGGTCTGTTCCAAACGCTCGCGCACGCGGTCGAGTCCGAACCAACTCCCCAGGATCAACAGATCCACCAACACCAGACTGAACAGCAGGATCAGTACCGGCCGCGGTGAGTGGCGAAAGCTCAGTACGCCGATGAGCCCGGCGATCACCAGGCTGGTGAAAAACGCGGTGTTGCCCATCCGCGATGCCGTCATCACCAGTGTGCTCACCAGGATCGCGAGATAGATACGCAGTCGCGCCTTGGATCCTAACAGGGTTCTGGTCCAGGCGCGCAGGCGCTGCCGCCAGGTCAGGCGTTGATTCGGTTGAGCGAGGTCCGCGATCAGCAGGCCGATACCCAAGGCGATGGTCATCTCCAGGAAACCGGCCAAATGATTGGGGTTGGCGAAGGTCCCGTGGGCGCGTCCGGTCGCGGCGATGAACAGGAAAGGCTCGCCCGAGAGCATAAGCCAGCTGGCCAGCATCGCCTGCACCACCGCGGCCAGCACCAGCGTGCTCGCCAGGACGCGCAGGCGTCGGCGGCTGCGGACCAGCACCAGGATCAGCAGGAACAGGCTGATCAAGGCCAGGCCGAGTCGCCACGCGACCAGGGAAGCATGGGGATCAAGGCTCAGTGTCGCATAGGTCGGGCGGTCGCCGGTAAGAGCCAGTGCCGTCTCCAGCCATTGTTGCGCCGCCATCGGCGAGAGTACCGTCAGCCAGGCATGGGGCAACGGCAGGACTTGCAGGAGTCCGTACAGGAGCCAACCGATCAGGGCGATCAGCAGCCAGCGGGCGCGCGACCAAGCGGCGGTCGGTCCCACCCGGCCGCACAGAGCAAGACTCAGCCAGAGACCGGCTAGCGCAAAGATCCCGACCTCCAGCAGGGCTTGTGACCAGGGGCGATTGCTGCCGAGCGGCAGCGGCGCCCAGACGAGTAAGGCGACCAGGGCATAGAAAAGCCAGCGGTCGCTGGATCCAAGGTCGGGTGTCGGTTGGCTTGCCGCCGTGTTCATCGGCCGGACGCCGACCGGTTGCGGATACTCAGGTAGAGCCGTTGAAGATCGGCGTCAGCGGCGATCAACGGTGCCACGACCGCTGCCTGGCGCAGCGCGAGCGCACGCTCAAGGACCGCGTGGGGTTGGGTTTGCAGCCCGTGGCGTAGGAGGTCTTGTACGGCGAGCCGCCCCTCAGGATCGAGCAAGGGCCAGGAGATCAAACCCAGGTCCACCAGTGCGCGCAGCGCGGCGGGCTCGGAGCGGCCCAGGTCGGCCGCGCGGCGGTAGATTCGCGTGAATTCATGACCTGATCGGCCGAGCTTGAAGCGGGTGCGCAATACCGATGTCAGCCCCAGGGGCCAGGTGGGGCGTTGCTCCGCGGTTTGGACCTGCAGGCGCTCCGCCTCGCTCAAGCGCTCGGTCTCGACCGGTCCACGGGGCTGGGCCTGCAACGCCAGACGCTCCAGATGCAGCGCGAGTTGTCCGCGATAGCCGGCGTTGGTGGGATCCAACTGTTGCGCAAACAACAGCGCTCGGCGAATGGCTTGGTCGTCGACGCCCCCGGCCGGTACCCCGGGGCCAGGCGCAAGTGCGCTGATCCGGTCCGCCTGCCAAGCGAATACGCTGGCCGCTCCGGCGAGCAGGCTCCAGCATCCAGCGACCGCGATCAGGATCAGCAGCGAAATCAGCGCGGTGCGCCTCACCGCCACGACCGCGAGTCAAGGCGGGCGCGGGTGCGGGTGCGGCCAGTCGTCCCGATAGCCGGTCGACCCACACCCCCCCTTGGGCACCGGGCACCCCCGATGATGCACCTACACTTTCTTCGCGCTGACACGGTCGTACTGCGTGTAGCCGCGGTATGCGTAGGAATACTTTTGGTAACGCCCATAGCGGACGCTCTTGGCGTTGTTGAACTGATTCAAGACGACGCCGATCAGCGGAGCGTCCACGCGGTGCAGCCTCTTGATGGCGAGTTGCACCAGTTGACGCGGCGTGGCATCCGCGCGAACGACGAAGACCACGGCATTGCACAGCCGGGAGAGGATCAGGGCGTCGCTCACCGCCTGGGCTGGGGCGGAATCCAGCACGATACGGTCGTAACGTTGTTCAAGATCCTCAAGGGTCTGCTGGAAGCGCTGGGAGGACAGGAGTTCAAGCGGATTGGGCGGCAGTAATCCAGCCGGCAGGAGATGCAACTTCGACCCCTCCACGGGGTGAATGCACTCGTCCAGCGTCGCCGTGCCGGCGACCAGATTGGACAAGCCGGGTGCCTCGGCGGGCAGACCGAGGCGCTGGCCGACCGATGAGCGGCGCATATCGGCGTCCACCAGCAGGATCCGCTCCAACTGACCGAGGGCAGCTGCCAGGTTGATCGCGAGCGTCGTCTTACCCTCGCCGGGTACCGTTGACGTGACCAGGACCACCCGATGCGGGTCATCAAGGCCGGATAGAACCACCGCGGTCCTGACCGTGCGGATCGCCTCGGCGAAATCGCTCTTGGGCGAATCGAAAAAGATCCGCTCGGGTGGCGCGTTACGCAGCCCCCGTCGGTTCAGGAGCGGCACGCTTCCCAGGGTTGCGAGGTGGGTGTGATTTTCGACATCCTCGGCGTCCTTCAAGGTGTTGTCCAGATGATCTTCGATGGCCGCCAGGCCGACACCGATGAGAAGGGCCAGCACGATAGCGACCACGACGATGCGGGTCTTGTGTGGTTTGATCGGCGTCGTGGGGACCAGGGCGGCATCAATGACCCGCGCATTGGTTGACTCGACGTCCGCGCCAAGGTCGGTTTCTTTGAAGCGCGTCAGGAACATGTCGTAAATCTGGCGGTTGCTCTCCACTTCACGATCGAGCGAACGCAGGGTGAACTCTTTGCGGTTGACATCCTGCACGCGCGCCTTCATGGCATCGAATTCACGCTGCAGTTGATCGGTGCGGGACTTGGCGATGTCATACTCTTTCTTGACTGCCGCGATGGTGTTATCGATCTCGGCGCGCAGCTTGGCGCGGATCGTATTCAGGTCGGAGCGAGCGGACACCAGCTTCGGATGTTGGGCGCCATAACGTCCCGCTAATTCCGACGCATTGCGCTCGGCGCGCACCTCCTCCGTCTTGAGTGTCTGAATAATGGGGTTGCGGGTCACCACCGCGTTGGAGCTTAACTCCGTGCTGTCGAGGTCCCGTAATTTGCGCACCTGATCGAATTCATTGCCCAGGCCTTCCTTTCTTGCGCGGGCCTCCACCAGCCGTTGTGCGAGGTCACTCAGTTCCCGATCAGTCAGGTCCAGATCGCCCTTGACGTCGATCAATCCCTGCTGTTCCCGGTAACTTTGGAGCTTGCGCTCGGACGTGTCGACCTGCGACCGCATCCCATCGAGACGCTTGGTCAACCAGGTCGCCGCCTTCTTGACTGCCTCCAAACGCGTTTCCAGCCCGAGTTCGATATAGGCATCAGCGTAAGCCGCCGCCACGCTGGCCGCGAGTTCCGGATCATGAGCGTCGAACGAGACGCGAACCATGTCCGAGTCCGGCAACACCTCAGCCTTGATATTTCCACTCAAGGCGGCAATTACGCTGCGGCGGGCGTCCGCTTCCGGAATGACGTTGACAACCCCAGGGTCCGATGCCCAATTGGGAAGGATGCCGCTGAGATTCAGTTGGAAGCGGGCCCGGCGCGGCGCCTGTTGGCGGGGATCGAGATCCGGATTGGTCCACAGATTCAAGCGATCGGCGACACTTGCCGCGAGCGCTTGGGATTGCAGCAGCAGGATCTGAGTCTGCAAATAGGTCTGGGTGGAAAGAAACGAGTACCAACCGTTTACCGCGTCATCCTGCACCGGACTGAACCCGCGGCGGCTGGTGTCGATCAATATGGTGGTCGATGACTGGTAAACCGGCTCCAGGGATTGAGCGACCAAGCCAGCGAGCAGACCGATAGCGAGCGCCAGCCCAAGAATTTGCGCCCAATACCGTCGAATGAGCCGCCAGTATGAATCCACATTAAATGTTGTCACCGTCGTATGCGCGGCGACTGCATCGTGTTCTGGTGATGAGCCGGTGACGACCGCATCGAAAACGGATTCGCGGCGATTCATCAGAAGAAGCTTTCCTTGACGATGATGGTGTCTCCAGGACCGAGTGGATCGTCCTGGCTCACCTTACGCTCCTGCCTGGAATCGCCCTCCGATACCACAAAAATTTTGCTGCGCGAGGCACGCTCCGTATAGCCGCCGGCAATCGACACCGCTTTACGCACCGTCAGTCCGGGCAGGTAGGCATAGCTTCCGGGCCTGTTCACCTGCCCCATGACGAAGAACTGTCGATACTCCTCGATACTCACGCTGACCCGCGGGTCGACCAGATAGGGGCCACGCAGGCGCGAGGCGACCAGATCTTCAAGGTCGCCCGGAGTGAGGTCCGCAACCTTCAGCTCGCCGATGAGTGGAAAGGAGATCGTGCCGCGCGCACTGACCTGGTTGGTCACGGTCAGGTCATCCTCGCCGAAAACGGCGATCCGTACCTTATCCCCCGCGCTCAGTCGGTAACCCTGAAGGGCATCGCTGCTGTTGACGAGCCCCCATGGGAGAAGCACCACCAACCAGCCGAGCAGGGCGGGAATCAGCCGCCACGAGTGTCCGCGGTGTCGGGGAAAAGGGGGTGACGAAGCCGCTATATTCATATGGACAGGAAGTTAATACGCCGTGCGTACCGAGAACAAGAAAACGTTATCGGTGTATTCGGCCAAAGACTGGTCAGACGCTCGCGATTCATGGGTGTAGTCGAGCCCGAGTTCAAGCCAGCGGCGCATCTGGTAGAATATCCCCCCAGCGACATTGTAGCGATGATCCGTGCGCGGTTCCCCCACGTAATCGTCGTTAGTTCCCAGCAGGCCGAAGCGCGTGTGGATGGCCGGCTTCCAGTAGTGCACCCAATCCAGATTCACGGAACTGACCACAACCGCATCCGCGAAACCCGTCGTGGACTCTTCGGGGGCGCGGACGGTCACCAAGTTGAAAGTGGAGTAAGGTTTAGGTCGATATTGGACCGCTGCTGACCATCCCAGGTCGCTGATGTTGCCGCGCTCTTCGGCAGTAAAGTCCTTGCCGAGCCAACCCAACTTCATGGTACCACTGGTCTTCGCCGTCGCGTCCCAGGTGATACCGCCGTAAGCGAGCAGTTGCTCGCTGTCGAGCGTCTCCGCATCGGCTTGCTGGTTGGTGTAATCAATATTTTCCCAACCCAATTCAAACAGTAAGGATACTTTGGGCCTGATACGCGCGTAGACGATGGCGCCGAGTGGTGTGCGGTTATTGTTTCGGGTTTCCTGATCATTATTGATGTAGTCACGGGTCAGAAAGCCGGCCGACAGGTCCAGTCGGCCGCGCGCCCCCGGGGCACCGTAGCTGTATCCCAGTCTGGCACGATTGGAGTTCCAGAGATCGGGCGAATCCGAGAAGTTGGCGCGCGAACCATCAGCCGGTGAGCCGGTGCCGCGCCGATCGTGCCAGTGCCAGAATTGATAGTCGGCGGATGCGCGATGGCGCAGACCCAGGTCCCAATTTGCTGTCGCGCTGGCCTGGTGGTCGACGAAGTCATCGGCCGAACTCTCGAAGACAGTGCCGATGCGTGCGAAATACGACAGATTGTAGGAATCCGCGCCTTTCAGGGCAGTCAAGCGAATACCGGGCTCGACGATACTCTCAAAGGTGCCCATGACCCCGAGATAGCCGAGATCCTCGATTTGATTATTGCTATGATAATAGTTGGTTTCGTAGCCCAACAGCAAGTTGAGCCAGGGATAGGCGCGAAACCCTCCCAGATCAAACCCGGTGCCGACCGGCTGGGCCGCGGACAGTGTGGGTACCAGGATGCCGCAGAGCATCCCCGCGGCGATGAGGTATCGTTGACCGTTCATCGGTATTTCGCTCGGTATGGTTATAGGCGTCGATTGAAATTTGGTAACAAACTGTGCGCTTACCGGGCGCTGGCCTCGCCGCCCGAGTCTTCGGTGACGTCCAACCAGTTGTCATAGCCGCCGCCGCCCACCAGGCCAATGGTAAACAAGTTGTTGTATACGTTCTCATACCAGTCGGCAGGGGGGCCGCCGGTGGGGTCATCGCTTCGGCCAAGGCCCGACGGTCGTCGACGTAATCCCGATACTCGTCGCCGATCAGGCCCTTTTCCATCATGCGCCGCAGGCGTTCTTTTTCCAGTGCGCGCTGTTGTGTTTGTCCAGGGCTCTCTGGTGTGACCACTGCGGCGCTCGTTGTCGTGGATTGTCGTTGGCGTTCCGCGAGCTCTGCGGCCGCTTCCAGGACGGCGGCGTCGATCAGATAACGCGGTGCTGTCCCTCTGAGAAAGAACGCCCGGCGCGCTGCCGCCGCCGCGACTCCCGGGCCGGTCTCGGCGGCCGCGCAGACCAGGATCGTCTCGTAGACAGCCGTGAAGAGATCGTGACCCGCGACCAACAGGGCCTCGGTGATGTTACCCGCATCCTCGGCGGACGGGCATTCCGCGGCAATGCTTCGCCTGAGCTCGGCGCGCGGGTCGGCAGTGAGCGCTGAACGTGCCGTGGTCTCTCCCGCGGTGTCCTGCTGAGCCACGGGAGGGCCTAAGCGCTCGGCCATCGCCCGTATTTCGGGGGAAATCACCGCGGACATCTCGATCGGTGATTGAGCCGCAAGGCTGAATCCCGATACGCTCAAGGCAATCCCCAGTACGCCGACACGGAACTTGAAGCGCATGTGCTTGACTCTTTAATGGAAAACGGCGTTTGCGCACGCTGCCCCGCGGGTCGCCTGATGGCGCTTCGTGGGGTTGGGTTCGTCAGTCTTCCTGAATCTTAGCACTAAGTGCCAAAAAAGCTACTGTCGCATTTAACGCGAAATACCGGTGGCGTCTACTTTGGGCGAAGCTGTTCCGGGCGCAGGTGTGGGGTGAAATACACATCGGCATCATCGAGATCCACGCTGCGTCCGGCGTTGTCGACCAGGGGTTGGTCGAAGTCCTTCCAGCCGCGGAGTCCGGTCCGGAGTGAGGCGACGTTATCATATCCCAGCAATAGCATGGAGTTGGCTGCTAACACGCTACGATATCCAGATCGACACACAACGACGATTTCCCGCTGTCGAGCCTGTACCAGTTCAGGGACAGTTTCCTCATAGTCCCACTCGCAGGCGGACTCCAGAATGCCTCGCGGGACGTTCAGCGAGCCGGCGATATGCATGGCCGCGAACTCATCCGGTTCGCGGACATCCACGATCATGAGGTCGGAGTTCTCGCGCCTGCGCTCCTCCAGGTCCCAGGGCATGATCTCCCGGATGTCGGCCAGACATCCTCTGACGAGTTCGAGAAAATTCTTCATCTGCGCTCCTGTGGAAAATGAACATTGCGAGGCGGCTACGCTCAGGGCTCGTCGTCGGTCTGGGGTCGTGCACAAAGACTGCGCTCAACGGCGATGACCGCTGCCTCAACCCGCGAGTGAACGTCGAGTTTCCGCAGGATCGCCTTGACGTGAAGTTTTACGGTGCCGTCCGTGATCCCCAGCAGCCGACCAATCGTTTTGTTGCTATGTCCTTCCGCCAGGTGGCAGAGGATCTCGTGTTCGCGCGGGGTCAAATCAGCATGGCGCGGGTGGTGCCGTTCTCCGGTCGTTTCGCCCTGGACCGCCCGGGCCAGAATGCCGATCAGCTCCGGGGCGACCACGGTGCGGCCGCGGACCACCTCGCCCAAGGCGGCGATCAGTGCATCCGGCTCCATGTCTTTGAGCAGATAGCCCTGGGCTCCGGCCTGAAGGCTGGCGATCACGTCGCGCTCGTCCGCGCTCGTGGTCAGCATGGCGATCGGCATGCGCGGATGGGCCGTCCGCAGTTCACGTAAGACTTCTACCCCGTCGTGCTCAGGCATGCGCAGGTCCAGCAGGACCACGTCCGGCAAGGTCTCGGCCACTCGTGCCACACCGGTCCGGCCGTCGCGCAGCGCCGCGACAACCTCAATGCCTCGCCGTTCAAGCAGTTCTTGCAGGCCGAATCGGAACAGCGCGTGGTCGTCGATCAGCAGGACGCGCATCAGGGTGCCACCCGTCGCGGACGCGCGTCGGGGCGCGACACATGGAGCGTCAGTTCCACGCGCGTGCCTTCGCCCGGTTCGCTCTCGATGCGCAACTCGGCACCGATGCGCCGCGCCCGCTCGTCCATGATGGCAAGCCCGATGTGTTCTCCCGGGCGCTCCCCGGTGGTCGGGGTGCGGAAACCAACGCCGTCGTCCTCGATCAGCACGAGATAGGCACCGTCCGGCTGGCGCGTCAGCAGCACGCGCACGGTGAGGGCGTGCGCGTGCTTGCGGATGTTGGTCAAGGACTCCTGAACGATGCGCAGAACCTGCAGTTCCTGTGCGGCTGAGAGGTCGAAGGGGCGGCAGTCGTTTTGAAACAACACGTGGGCGCCGGTTTCTTGGCCGAGGCCCAGCGTCAGTTTTTCCAGGGCGGGCACCAGCCCCCGCCGGTCCAGGGGGGAGCGGAAACTGACCAGCAACTCACGCAGTTCCGTGTGCGCCTCATCCAGGCCGATACGCACTCTGACCAAGTCAGTGCGGGCGGCAGCGGGGAGCGGCGCATCGCCCAACGCGTCCTCGAACAGTCGCACCTGAAACCGCAGGCTCGCCAGCGTTTGGGCGAGTGAGTCATGCAGTTCATGGGCAAGCGAATTGCGTTCCTCAATGATCGACAGCCGGCGCGCCTCGGCATCCGAGCGATGCTTGGCAATCGCCACGCCCAGGTGATGCCCCACGGTCAACAAAATGTCCATGATGTCTTCCCGTGCGCTGACCCCGGGTTTGTCGACGAAGATCGTGTAAACGCCCAGGAGTTCGTCGCGATGTTCCAGGGGAACCGTCACCACCTCCAACTCGTTCGATCCGAACATGCTCCGACCATAGATTCGGGAGCAGTAACGGGCGTTCCGATCGCACAGTATATCGCCGGGCGCGAGCACGCTGCCGCACAGGCACAGGTCGACCGGGGCCATGTCCTGCTCCTGAACAAGATCATTGTCCAAGCCGATGGAGCCGACCAGGCGGCGGGTCCCGTCCGCCAGGACCAGGCGGACGGTCGCGGCGCGGCCATTGACCATCTCTTTGAGCACCCGCAGGAAGCGCAACAGGAGTGCTTCGAGTGAATCGGCCTGGTGGATGCTTGCGGCGACGTCGTAGAGGATTTTGAGTGAGGCGGTCTTTTGCGCCAGACGCTTGGTCTGGCGGGCGACCCGGCTGTCCATGTCCTCGTAGAGGTCGGTGAGCTCCGCGTTGAGACCGCCGATATCTCGCGCCATGCGGTCCAGGACGCCCGCGTCGCGCAGGGCCCCACTGGCCCCCGGCTCGCCCTGATTGATGCGGGCGACCGAGTCCTCCAGCCGCACCAGCGGGACCAGCAGCCGGTGCGTCAGACGTTGCCAGGTCGCTGCGAAACCGCTGACCCCGGCGAGCAGAAAGAGCAGACAGACCACGGGCGGCCAGGCCAGCCCCGGCTGGGTCGAGTGGAGCAGCAGCATCGATAAGGCGACGCCCAGGGTGGTCCCCACCAGCGTCAGGGGACCGCTCAGACCGGCGGTGCGCAGCATCTCCCTGATGCGGGCCGCGTCGCGGCCTGGATCGGCGGCGGGGCCATGGACAGCGGGTTGGTCGGGGACATTCGTCCCTTGGTTTTCGGTCAACTGCCGCGGCGGTGCTGTGTCGGTATGCGCCGCTGCTGCCGCGCTTCCGGCCGCTTCGAACCCTGGGTCCGAATGGGCGTTCATCCGTTGACCGCCGGCGCCGAGCTGCCTTCGCGCTGCTGCAAGTCCCACATCGCCGCATAATGCCCGCCGGCCTCGAGGAGCTGGCGATGGGTCCCCTGCTCGCGGATGCGCCCCTGCGCCATGACCAGAATGTGGTCTGCATCGACCACCGTGGACAAGCGATGGGCGATCACCAGGGTGGTGTGATCTTCAGCGACCTCGGCCAGGGTCTGCTGTATCGCCTGTTCGGTGTGGCTGTCGAGCGATGAGGTGGCCTCGTCGAAGATCAGAATGCGCGGGCGCTTCAGGATCGCGCGGGCGATGGCCACCCGCTGTTTCTCCCCGCCCGAGAGTTTCAAGCCCCGCTCACCCACGACCGTGTTCCAGCCGTCCGGCAGACTCTCGATGAAGGTAAGAATGTGGGCCATCCCGGCCGCGCGCTCGACCTCCGCGCGAGTCGCTTCCGGACGTCCGTACTGCAAGTTGTAATAGATGCTCTCGTTGAACAGAACCGTATCCTGGGGAACGATGCCGATGGCGGCGCGCAGGCTGGCCTGGGTCAGGTCGCGCACGTCCTGCCCGTCGATCAGAATCCGACCGCCGCTGACTTCATAGAAGCGGAACAGCAGGCGCGCCAGGGTCGACTTGCCGGCCCCGCTGTGGCCGACCACGGCGAGGGTCTGTCCGGGTTCGATGTGGAAGTCCAGGTCTTTGAGAATCGGCCGTTCGGGTTGATAGTGGAAGTCGACATGCGCGAAGCGGATGCCGCCCGACCCCGGCGCGAGCGGTCTGGCCGCGGGCCGATCCGCAATCTCGGGTCGCCGCTCCAGCAGCTTGAACACCAGATCCATGTCGGCCAGGGCGTACTTGATCTGACGGTAGACGACGCCGAGAAAACCAAGCGGAATAAAGAGTTGGAGCAACAGCGCATTGACGAGCACCAGGTCGCCGACGCTCAGGTCCCCGGCGACCACACCCTGGGAGGCGAAGACCATCAGCAGCGTCACCCCCAGCGCGATGATGGCGCCTTGACCGAAATTCAGCACGGACATGGAGGTCTGGCTTTTGACCGCCATCTCCTCCCAGCCGGCCAGGGTGGCATCGTAGCGGTCGATTTCCATGCGCTCGTTGCCGAAATATTTCACCGTTTCGTAGTTGAGCAGGCTGTCGAACGCCTGCCCATTCCCCAGGGAGTCCAGGCGATTCATCTCGTGACGATAGTCCATGCGCCATTCAGTGATGGCCAGGGTGAAGGCGACATAGACCGCGACCGTGCCGAAGGTCACCAGGGCGAAAATCGGGGCGTAGCGCCCGAGCATGACCGCCGCCACCAGGCCGAACTCCACCAGCACCGGCAGCACGCTGAACGCCATGTAGTTGAGGATGGTGGAAACCGAGCGGGTGCCGCGCTCCAGATCCCGGCTCACCGCCCCGCTGCGCCGCTCCAGGTGGTAGCGCAGCGACAGGGCGTGCAAATGTTCCAGGACCCGCGTCGAGAGCCTGCGCATGGCGCGGTAGCGCACGCGCGCGAACACCACATCGCGCAGTTCGTTGAAGAGGGCGTTGCTGAGCTTGAGTGCGCCATACACCAGCAGCAACGAGAGCGGCAGAACCAACACCTGGCCCTTGGTCCCGTCGAAGGCATCGACGATGCCTTTGAGCGTCAGCGGGACGCCGACGGTCGCGACCTTGGCCATCACCAGACACATCAGCGCGACCGCGGCGCGGCCGCGGAACTCCCACAGATAGGGCAGCATCCCGCGCAGGTTGCGCCAGTCCCGGCGATCTGCGTGGACGCGCTCGGTTGCGATGATTCGTGCTTGCATGGGGATCTGGTTGCTTTCTCGCGGCGCGGGTGCCACCTTGCCTCCCGAGCAGCGCGGCATGTGCACCGCCCAGCGACCCGGCAGACGAACAGCGCCTAAGATGAGGACGAATGATGGCAGATCCCACCCTGGACAGCCCCGGTTGCGCCCTGCACGAGCCCTACGCGCTCCAGGTGCTTGGCGATCAGATGGAGCCCGAGTTCCCGGCCGGTTGCATTGTGATCATCGAGCCGACCGACACCTGCCGCAACGGGTCTTACATCTTCGTCGAGGTCGAGGGGGTGCGCTGGTTCCGCAAGTATGTCAAAGACGCGGGTGGTGCCGAGTCCTTGCGCGCGGAGAACCCCGTCTATCCGGAAATCGACCTCAAGGGTCTCGAATGGACCGTGCTTGGGGTCATCATTCAGCGTAACATTCGGCGGAAGATCAAGCACTACGACTATTCACACGAGTCAGAGACGGCACTCGACCCGAGCCGGCGGGCGCCCGCAAGCGATCGCCTTTCTCAGTAGCCCCCATGGCCCGCCGCGCTCTTGCGGCCGCGCACCCGATCAGCGATCAGAGTCCATGAACATCGAGAACCTCTATCCCGCCGTGGAACGTGTGCGCGAACACCGCTTCGGGGCGAGTTCCAGGGAGGCGAGTTTTCTGCGCGCCTATCCGGCGTTGGTAGCCGCGGCGCGGGTGGATGCGGACGATCCTCTTGACCCCTTCCTGCGGACCGCTGCACTGGCTTACGGCTGGATGCCCAAGGCGCTGAAAATCGACGAGGATTTTCTGCCGGCCGCGGCGGCGTCATTTGCCGCGGTCAAGGCGAATGGAGTGACCATCAGCCGCGATCTGATCGACCCGATCGCCGGCTGCCTGGGTTCGCTGGTGGGGGCATCCACGGTGCTGCATCTGGCCAATCCGGCGGTGTTCCCGATGTGGAACAAGCGGATCGAGCGCTTTCGTTTGTGCGAGACCCCGTCGTCCTTTCACATGGGCCAGACGCGCAACTACCTGGGGTTCATTGAGGATGTGTGGGGTATCACCTCCCACCCGATGTTTCTGACCTTCCACCACGAGTTTTGTACCGCCTATCAGGAGCGCCTGCAGCGGCTGCATATCGCCGCCTATCCGCTGACCGAGCCGGGGGTCGTGCAATGTGCGACGGCCGAGTTGGCGCGGGGTTGATGCAGCGGCTTGAATCGCTTCTCCCGCAGGATCGTTAGTTCATGGACCAGGCCCAACACAACCGGCTCGTCAGCTTCATCTGGGGGATTGCCGACGACGTCCTGCGCGACGTCTACCAGCGCGGCAAATACCGCGACTGCATCCTGCCCATGGTCGTCATCCATCGGATCGAGGTCGTGCTCGGCCCCACCTCGGATGCTCGACCACTTGCGCGCGGGTGACGTGGTGACGGTGACCAGGTTGGATCGCCTTGCGCGCACCACTCGCGATCTGTTGAATGTTGCCGAGCAGATCTAAGGATAAGGATGCAGCACCTGACCATGCAGCTCGAAAAGCTTCAGACCAACGCAGCCATCCGCGGCATCCTCCCCGATGCCCTGGTGACGGTCGTCAGCGTCCAGTGGTTCGGTTCCGAGGCGCTGGAGCTGACCTACAAGACCCCGGCCGGCAAGGTTGCCAACGAGTTGCTCTACCGCCATGACGAGCCTCGCCTGGAGTTGGTCGAACAGGGCCGCCCCTGGAGTTTCGATGGCGACGGCGCACTCTTCCGCCTGGTTTCCGAGGCCCACCGCATCCGCCTCGCCCACCTGTTCGACCCGGTGCTGGCAGTGCACACCTCAATGGTCGACCCGCTGCCGCACCAGATCACCGCCGTCTATGAGGTGATGCTGCCGCGCCAGCCGTTGCGCTTCCTGCTGGCCGATGACCCCGGCGCCGGCAAGACCATCATGGCGGGCCTGCTCATCAAGGAGCTGGTCGCCCGCGGCGACCTGCAACGTTGCCTGATCGTCTGCCCCGGGAGCCTGGCCGAGCAGTGGCAGGACGAGCTGTACCGGCGCTTCCACCTGCCCTTCGAGATCCTCACCAACGATAAGCTGGA
>NZ_CAIZIZ010000005.1 GCF_903933125.1 uncultured Lamprocystis sp.
ACCCCGCGCAGCAGGTACGGGTAGATCTTATGCTCCGGGTGGGGCGTGCTGGTCGCCGGTCCGGGCGCCATGCCGGCTAGACCCAAGACGCGCATCAGCCGCTGCACATGCTTGCGGTTCACCGTGTGGCCTTGCTTCTGGAGAAAGATCACCATGCGCCGGCTGCCATAAAATGGGTGCTGCGTGTACTCCTGGTCGATCAGGCTCAGCAGCCGCAGGTCCAACGCGTCCACGGTGTCGTCGGCCGATGCCCCATAGACCCAGGAACGTGCCACCCCCGCCAAGGCACATTGCCGGGTGAGCGCCAGCGCCGCGTCACGCGCGATCCACGCACGCCGGGTGCTCACAGGCTCAGTCCGGACTTTTTTTTCAACCAGTCCAGTTCCATCTTCAGCCGCCCGATCTCGCTGTAGAGACGTTCCGGCCCAGCCTGATCGTCCACCTTCTGGCGTCCACGCTTGGTTTCAAACAGCGTCCCAGCCTGCTCCAGGATCTCCTTCTTCCACTGCCCCACCTGGACCGGATGGACCCCATGCTCTTGTCCGATCTCGTTCGTCGTTTTGACCCCGCGGATCGCTTCCAGACCGACTTTCGCTTTGAAGGATGCCGTGTACGTCTTGCGCTTCGCTTCGCCCATTCTGATATGCCCCTTTTGGTTCGACGCGAGATTAAATTGCTGTCCGGTTTTCAGGGTCCACTATAGACCGCGCTCAGCCTTCAGCCGACGCCAACCGTTCAGATCCAAGGCAAGGGTCGTCGGCAGCGGTCCTTGCCACTGTGGAAGCAGGCCGCCGAGGATGTCCGGGCCTGGTTGGCGGTTCGCGGCGACGTCCGGGTACCCGAACTGTTCGTCAACCATCAGGAACGAGCGATGACCCGCGTGGGCTTTACCTATCTGCTGGACAAGTACGTGTGCCAGACCGCCGCAAACTGTCCGACGCTCCTCGGCAAGCGGGTCTCACCCCATGTCCTGCGCCACTCGTGTGCCATGGTGATCTACCAGGCCACCGGCGATCTGCGAAAGGTCGCGCTGTGGCTGGGGCACGCCAACATGCAGACCGCCGAGATCTACTTGCAGGCCGACCCGGCCGAGAAACTGGAGGCGATCAAATCGGTGGTGCCCTGTCGCTTCGCCGCGGCCACTTCACCGCACCAGACCGACTGATCGCCAAACTACGGGAGGCATCGTTATGAAAAGTGATCGGAGCCGAAGTGCCTGATATATCGGCTCCGATCTGCGCCTTCTTGTCATAATCCTGGGCCTTCCATAAGTACGGAAACGTACGCTAAGGCGTAACAGACAGATTTTTAAAGCTAATTTCTGTCAACAAGCTGGGAGCAGCGCCGGTGGCGAACGGCCCTCACGTGTGCGCCGGTTTGCGTGCCAGCCAGATGGCGCATATAATGTTGCCATGTGGCGTTATTTACTTACGAGGTGTGTCCATGGCACAGGCCGCGATGCGCAAAGAAACCTCCGGCGGAATCGACCCGCTCGCCGACTACCTCGGCGTGCTACAGATGCCAACCGAACATTTGGTCGAGCGGGTCCGTGCCGGGTTTCCCTTCCCCGAGTTGGAGGCGTTACGGGTACGACTGGGGATGACGCTGCACGAGGCCGCCGGCCTGGCCGGGATACCAGGGCGAACCCTGGCGCGCCGCCGACAGGCCGGGCGGCTTGACCCGAGCGAGTCGGAGCGGGTCTTAAGGATCGAGCGGTTATTCGCCTTGGCGACCCAAATGCTGCGCGACGGCGACCGGGCGCGTGACTGGCTGAAGTCGCCCAAGGCCGCGCTGGCGGGACAAACGCCCTTGGACTATGCAGACACGGAAGTGGGTGCGCGCGAGGTGGAGCACCTGATCGGTCGGCTGCGCCACGGGGTCTTTTCTTGAAGTGTTTCCGTCTGGTCGACGAGGACTATCTGGAGTCGGCCTTCAGCGGGGACGGGGCGCGGCTCTACGGCGGACGTTGGAATACGCCGGGCGTGGCGGTGATCTACACGGCGCAGTCGCTTTCGCTGGCGCAGTTGGAACTGCTGGTCCATCTTGAGGCGGACGCTGTGCTGCGTCGGCATTGGCGGTATTTTGCCGTGGAGGTGGCCCCGCAGGCCATCATTGCGTGTGAGTCGTGGGCCGGCCTCCCGCCGGATTATGCCGCTTGGCCGGCACCGGCCTCAACGCAGGCGCTCGGTGACCGCTGGATCGCGGAATCCGTCTCGGTCGGTCTGTCCGTCCCGAGTGCGGTGACGCTGGGTGAGTACAACATTCTGTTGAATCCGGCCCACCCCGAGTACGCCGCCGCCGTTGTCGTTGGCGTCCCGCAGCCGTTGCGTCTGGACCGGCGATTGGTCAAGATCTGAGGAGAGTGTGCGCGGACAATGACTTGACCAGTCGATCGGTCCGCGCAGCTGCCTTGATCATCGTTGTGCGACACGAAGTCGCGTAAGTGAATGTTCTACAAATAGTCGCTAGGAGGCGGCCTGATAGAACCGACGGTTTCTCCCGTCGCCGCCTAGGAGCACGTGCGGGACTGATAACGGTCCGGTGTGAAGCTGCTCTGACAATGTACTCCGCCCGAAATGGCCAAAGTCGAGTTGACACTTACCGGGGATGATCGGATCATCCATGCGGATTGTCAGCGGGACTTTTTTTCTCACCTCGGCTGTCTCAAGAGGGCAAATGAACAACCGCCTGTCCCTGTTCCTCAAGCTCCCGGTATTGGCCGCGATGATCGCCCTCGCCGGCTGCGATCCCAACGCCCACAACGCCGATACGATCAAGGTCGGCGCGATCGTTGAGTTGACCGGCGACATGCCCGCGGTGGGCGCGTCTTCACGCAATGCTGCCCAGCTCGCTGTCGCTGAGATCAACGGTGCTGGCGGCATCGAAATCGGCGGAAAGACATACAAAGTTGAACTGCTGATCGAGGACAATGCCGCCAAGCCCGACCAGTCGGCGGCGGCCGCCAACAAGCTGATCACACAGGACGAGGTCGTCGCCATCGTCGGTCCCAATGCCAGCCTGGGCGCCATCCCCGCCGCTGAGATTGCCGAGGCCAACCAGACGCTGCTGGTCACCCCTTGGTCCACCAACCCCAAGACCACCCTCAATACCACGACCGGCACGCCCAAGAAATATGTCTTCCGCGCCTGCTTCACCGACCCCTTCGAGGGCCGTGTCCTGGCCCGGTTCATCATCGACAAGCTGGAGGCCAAGACTGCCGCGGTCCTCTACGACGTGGCCTCCGAGGCACCCAAGAGCCAGGCCGAACTGTTTCGCCAGACCTTCGAGCAACTGGGCGGCAAGGTCGTCGCCTTCGAGGCCTACACGACCGGCGACCGCGACTTCTCCGCCCAGCTCACCAAGATCCGGAGCGCCAAACCGGATGTCCTGTTCCTGCCGTCCTACTACAACGACGTGGGCCTGATCTCCCAGCAGGCGCGGCGCCAAGGTTTTGACAAGACCCTGATCGGCTCCGATGCCTGGAGCAGCCCCGAACTGGTCAAGCTCGCCAAGGGCGCGGTGGAAGGTGCCTATTTCGCGAATCACTATGCCGCCGACAGCGCCACCCCAGCGGCCCGAGAGTTCATCGCCGCCTATCGGCAGAAATATGGCAAGACCCCGGACGACGTGGCGGCACTCACCTACGATGCCATGGGCCTGCTGTTCGCGGCCCTGAAGGCCGCCCCCGCCCCCGAACGTCAGGCCGTGCGCGATGCGATGGCCGGCATCTCCGGGTATCCGGGCGTGACCGGCGAGATCCGCTTCACCCCCGGCTCTGGCGACCCGGTGAAGAGCGCGGTGATCATGCAGGTCAAGGGTGACCAGTTCTCCTGGGTCATGAATGCGGCGCCCTGAGCTAGACCAAGCACTTGAGTGAGGTCAGCATCTATTGGTTGCAGCAGGTCCTCAATGCCCTGCAATTGAGCAGTATCTATGCCCTGATCGCGCTGGGCTACAGCATGGTGTACGGCATCCTCACCATGATCAACTTCGCCCATGGCGATGTGTTCATGGTGGGTGCCTTCCTGTGTTTCCTGGCGGCCACGTTACTGGACCTGCCCTTCGTGCCGACCCTGCTGCTGACGATGACCGGAGCGGCCCTGCTGGGCGTCCTGATCGAGCGGTTGGCCTATAAGCCCCTGCGCAATGCGCCGCGCGTCTCCGCGATCATCACCGCCCTGGGGGTGGGGCTGTTTCTGGAAAACCTCACCCTGGCCTTCTACCCCTACCCGCAGAACGTGCCGACCCTCATCGAGAATATCAACTGGGACCTCGGCGGGGTCTCGCTCTCCTCTCTCCAACTGATCATCATCTCCCTGTCCCTGACGCTGATGCTGGTGCTCGACTACGTGGTGCAGCGTACACCGGTGGGGATGGCAATGCGCGCCATCTCCTGGGACAAGACCTATGTGCCGCTGATGGGGGTCCCGGTCGATCTCATCATCTCCATCACCTTCGCCATCGGGGCCGCCCTGGCCGGGGCCGCGGGCACCATGTACGCTCTGGCCTACCCGGTGATCGACCCCTACATGGGCATCATGGTGGGCTGGAAGGCCTTCATCGCCGCCGTGGTGGGCGGGATCGGCAACATGCGCGGGGCCATGATCGGCGCCTTCATCCTCGGCGGGGTCGAGATCATGGTGGTCGCCGTGCTCCCCTCCACCTACCGTGACCTGGTGGTGTTCAGCCTGCTGCTGGCCTTGATCGTCATCCGCCCCCATGGCATCCTCGGCCAACCGCGGGTGCAGAAAGTATGAGGGCCACCCTGGGGGTTTTCTGGGACCGACTGATGGAGCAGCGCTGGCTGCTGCCGCTGCTGGTGGCTGTCGGACTGGCGCTGGCCTTTGCCATTCCCCAGTTCAGGCTGGTCAATAATTATGTCCAGTTGGTGATGATCCTGGCAGGCATCAACATCATTCTGGCGACCAGCCTCAACCTGGTGAACGGCTATATGGGGGAATTCTCCCTGGCCCACGCCGGCTTCATGGCGGTCGGGGCCTACACCTCCGTGTTGCTGACCCTGCATGTGTTCCCGGTCGCCGCCTACCCAGGTCTTTTCCACCTGTCGGTGCTGGCGGGGGGGCTCGTCAGCGCCCTCTTGGGGCTATTGGTCGCGATCCCCTCCTTTAAGGTGCGTGGCGATTATCTCGCCATCATTACGCTAGCCTTCCTGATGATCGTCAAGTCCGCCCTCGAAAACATCGATGTCATCGGGGGGCCCCGCGGCATCTCCGGCATTCCGCGGCTGACGACCCTGCCCTTGGTCTTCTGCTGGACGGTGGCCCTGGTGTGGCTGCTCCGCAACTTCGTCTATTCCTCTTTCGGGCGCGGGGTGCTAGCCATCCGCGAGGACGAGATCGCCAGCGAACTGATGAGTGTCGATACCAAGCGGGTCAAGGTGCTGGCCTTCATGCTGTCGGCCTTTTGCGCCGGGATCGCCGGAGCCCTGTTCGCCCACCTGCTGCAGTTCATCAGCCCGCGGGTCTTCGATATCGTCAAGACGACCGAGATCCTCATCATGGTCTACCTGGGAGGCATCGCCTCCATCGGCGGTTCCATCATCGGTGCCACCCTCTATACCATCCTGCTCGAGGTTCTGCGTCCCTCGACGGTGGCGGGGCTGCTGTCCTGGCTGCCGGCGGTCGTGTTCGATCCGCTCAACGAGCACTTCATACGCCACCTGGGCGTGCTGCGCATGATCATCATGCCCCTACTATTAGTGCTGGTGATGCTCTACTGGCCCCGCGGCATCATGGGGATGCGGGACTTCCGGGGCTTCATCCCGTTGCGCGACCGGCTGGCGCACCGCGCGGCCACCCCCAGAGGACCCACCCGGAATGGCACTGCTGATAGCCACTAAGGTGCGGCACCACTTCGGTGGTCTGTGCGCCATCAATGACTTCAACCTGGAACTCCACCAGGGCGAACTGATGGGCATCATCGGGCCCAACGGGGCGGGAAAGACGACCGTCTTCAACCTGATCACCGGCGTCTACCGAGCCAGCGAGGGCAGCATCCGTCTGCGCGAGAGTGAGCTCGTGGGTATGACACCCCACCAAATCACCGCCCGGCGCATCGCCCGCACCTTCCAGAACATCCGTCTGTTCCGCGACCTCTCGGTGCTGGACAACGTCCGCATCGCCCAATACTCCAAGACGCGCTATTCACCCCTGGAGGCCCTGCTGCACTTGGGCCGCTTTCGCCGGGAGGAGCAGCGCATCATCGAGCATTCACGCGACCTGCTCGCAATCTTCAAGCTGGAGCACTTGGCGGGCGAGACCGCTCGCAATCTCCCCTACGGTTCCCAGCGCCGGCTCGAGATCGCCCGGGCACTTGCCACCGGCCCCGAGCTCCTGCTGCTGGATGAACCCGCGGCCGGGATGAACCCCGCGGAGATCGACCAGCTGATGGATTTCATTCGTTGGATCCGGGAGCAGTTCCAACTCACCATCCTGCTGATCGAGCACCAGATGCAGCTGGTTATGGGGATTTGCGAGCGCATCAAGGTGCTGGACTTCGGCGAAACCCTGGCGGAAGGAACCCCGGAGGCGATCCGCAACGACCCGTGGGTGATGAAAGCCTACCTGGGCGCGGAAGCCGTCGGATGACCAGCGCCAGCCAGGCAATGCCGCTGCCGGATACCACGGTCTCCCTGTTGGAGGTCAGCGGCCTGCGCGTGCACTATGACGGAATTCAGGCCCTGCACGGCGTCTCCTTCAGCGTGCCCCGGGGGCAGATCGTCACTCTGATCGGTGCCAATGGCGCCGGCAAGACCTCGATTCTGCATGCCATCTCCGGGCTGACGCCCTACAGTGGCAGGGTCACCTTCGCGGGCCACGACCTGCATGGGGTACCGGCCCATCGGATCGTCGGTCTGGGTATCGCCCAGGTGCCCGAGGGACGGGGCATCTTCGGCAACCTGACGGTGCGCGAAAACTTGCGCCTGGCGACCTGGCAGCGCCGCGACCGGCAGCGAATCGAGGAGGATTTCGAGCGGGTCCTGGTCCGCTTCCCGCGCCTGCGGGAGCGCCTCGGACAGGCCGCGGGCACCCTGTCCGGCGGCGAACAGCAGATGCTGGCGGTGGGGCGGGCGCTGATGAGCCGGGCGAGTCTGCTGTTGCTGGACGAGCCATCCATGGGCATGTCGCCGATATTGGTGCAGGAGATTTTTGCCATCATCCAGGAGATCAACCGGGAGGGCACGACGGTCCTGTTGGTGGAGCAAAACGCCAACATGGCGCTACGTATCGCCTCCCGCGCGTATGTACTCGAAACTGGTCGTATCACCCTCGCCGGCAGCGGCCAGACGCTCCTGGGCGATCCGCGGGTCAAGCAGGCCTATCTGGGGGCAGTCCTGAAGCATCACTCTGTCCCCGGCTGACTAACCCGGGCCAGGCAAATCGACGCTGATGCAGTAGGGTCGTCCGCGCCGATCGCATCGGGCCAATCCGGCGGTTTTCTCTGCACGCTGACCGCTTATACGGTGGTGGGAGTGAAGCCGGGCGAATAATGCTTTATTTTCAGCGGCTTCACCAACATTGGCGGATGATCCCTGGTCAATGATCGAATTGCAGCCGTAGCTGGGCCCGGCCATCGCGGTCACCCTGATCGACGCGATCGGCCAGTTTTTGGATCAGCATCCCGGGCAGCGTCGCCATGGCCGCAGCGAGCGCCGCATCATCCGCGTCGGCGTCCATGAGTGCCTGCCAGTCAACCGCTTGGGGCGCGGCAAACTGGAGGCCTGGGCCAGGATAGTCCAGCGTCAGCGTCAACTTGTACTCGTCAAAGCTGGCCAACAAGCGCG
>NZ_CAIZIZ010000006.1 GCF_903933125.1 uncultured Lamprocystis sp.
GACAGACGATACCTCCACTGTGGTTCCTTCCTATACTGCTTTAGATAATCAGTATCGAAAAAAGTTGCAATAAAACACTAATTTTATGGTTTTCCTGAGAGTAAGATGTGCGTACAAATATTTTAGTTGAAGTACTTATCCTTCTTTCAAAGAAGCGTCTCTGGTCATAAGAAGACTATTTGCGTATATCCATCTTATGGACGGTGCGCTTTCGGTCGATGTATACTGGGCAACGATATTGCCGAGGTTGGCTGGATCTAGAACATAATGGCTAACAATACCAGCAACGTCAGTGCTCACACGACTTCCACCTGCATCGTAATAATTCTTCCAGACGCCCATTTGAGCTGGCATACTTAAAAGTTTGTTTTCAATAGACCAGCCATATTCAGTTGTCTCATTAGGTTCTGTTTTTCTTTTGAGGTTGCCGTCCAAATCATATTCGAATATTGTTGTCCCGGCACGCGAGTATTGATTCAAGTTATTGGCGGTATAGGTCGCTTTAACTCCGCTATCATTCACATTGAGCCGGTTGCCCAGGGCATCGTAGGTGTAATCCACCCGCCTTCCATTCGGGGTAACCCAACCAATAAGTTGCCCAGTATCGTCATAGTTGTAGGTCCAAGTGCCGGCTATACTCGCCCGAGGGTCGCTCACCCCATATGTGGTGGTCATGGTGTCTCGTCGCCCCCGGCTGTCGTAGGTGTAGGCGAAGCGCGAGAGGATGTTGCCGTCGGGTTTGAGATTAGCCAACTCAAGCAATTGCCCGGCATTATCGTAGCTGTAGGTCGTATAGACCCCGTTCCCGAGGGTCTTGCGCTCCGTACGCCCAGCCACATCGTACTCATAGCGAACGATTTCGGCATTCGTCTCGTCAGTGAGTGATTCGAGGCGGCCTTGGGCGTCGTAGTGGTAGACGCTGCGATGACCGAGCTGATCGGTCATGGAGGCTCGCCGCCCGCCGACGTCGTAGGTGTAGCTCAGCCAGCGCTCGCCGGGATAGGTAATCTTCTCCAAGCGCCCATCGGCGTCGTAGTCCTGGGTCGTTGTGCCGAGGGGATCGGTGTAGCTGGTGAGGTTGCCAAAGGCATCGTAGTTGAAGCTATGCTCGGTGCCATCGGGGTAGGTCCGGGTCTCGACCCGACCCAGGGTGTTATTGGTGTATTGAATGGTCTGCCCGCGGCGGTTAGTCGAGGTCAGACGATTGCCGTTGGCGTCGTAGGTCCAGCTTTCGCGGCTGGCGTCGGCGTAGGTGATGGAGCCGAGGTTGCCCTCGGCGTCGTAGGCATAGCGTGTGACATTGCCCTTGGCGTCGATGAGCGTAGCCAGGCGATTGAGTGCGGTATAGCTGTAGCGGGTGGTGTAGCCGAGCGCGTCGGTCTCGCTGCTCAGGTTGCCGCGTTCGTCGTAGCTGTAGGTGATGAAACGACCCGCGGGGTCGGTGGCCTGGATCAGTCGACCGATGTTGTCGTAGGTTCGCGAATTGAAGTTACCGAGCGGATTCACCGTGCGCGCGGCCCGGCCGCGATGGTCGAGGTAATACTGGCTGGCATGGCCCAGGGCGTCGGCGGCGGTGATCTTTCCCGCGGTGTCGTAGGTATAGGTAGCGCACACGGGCGCGCCGCAGCAGCCGGCCTTCTTGAAGAGTCGGCCTTGGGCGTCATAGGTATAGCGGCTCTCGATATCGTCCGTCTGGCGAATCAGGGTCAGGGCATGCTGGTCGGCCGCCCCTTGCCCATAACCATAGCTGGTGGTATCGCCACGCCAGTCGGTTGCTGATTGCAGATGCTCGCCGCTGGTGTCGAAGGTGAAGGTGGTACGCCGGTTCAGTGAATCGGTCACCGAGGCCAGCCGATCGCCACTGTAGGCGAGGTCCAGGTGCGGCCCGGCGGTGTGGGCGAGGCGCGTCAATCGGGCGCCGGTCCAGGTACAGGTGATGCGGTTCCCGTGCGTATCCTGCTGATAATCCAGTTTGCCGTCGGTGCGGAAGGCGCGCAGCATGCCGTCGCCTTCGGTCAGCGTGAAGGCGCCGCCGCCCAGGGCGCTGAGGGTGGCCGTGTCGCCGGTCTCGGCAAAGTAGGCCGTGCCGCGGCTGTCCGGCTGGAAGATCCGCCGCGTGCCGCTCGGGCCACGGATGGTCACGGTGCCGTCGGTCGCAACGCTGAGCGACCAGTCCCAATTATCCGACCAGCCCCGGCCCAACCGGCCCAGGGAGAAGCGCGATGGGATTTCGGCGCCAAAGTTGCGGGTAAAGGCGAGCGGCAGCCCCGGTGTCTGCTCCTGAGCATCCACGGCGCTGGCCAGGGTGCTGCTGAGACTCAAGCCGCTCGCCTGCATGACCTCGAATGCCAGCAGATCCCGGATATCGGTCACGGTCTGGCCGAGCTTCGCCAGATAACGGGCATTGGCATTGACCATGCGGACATAGTCGCCCCAGGTGGTGCCGGTCTGGGTCTTGAGGTTGGCAAAAACGGGGGTCCAGGCTTCGTCGGACAGGCTGCTCGGGCGCATGAAATCCTTGAGCGATGCCCAGTCGATGACGCCGGTGTTGTCGGCGGCGAGCACGCTGAGATCGAAGTTGATCGTCGGATAGCTGAGATCCCACGGCTGTTGCCACCCGGCGTAATAGACCGGGACGCGCCCGGACTCACCGGGCTGGAGCAGACCCGGTGTCTTGCCGTGGGCGAGGAACTGCACCGAGTTGGAGAACCCCACGGGCATGGCGGAGGTCCAGAAGCCCTGCACCAGGCGCGTGCCGTCCAGGGAGAGAATGGCGCCGCGGCGGTCGTTCTGCTGACCGGAAACTTCAAGCAACGGCGCGGGCATGGCCGCGTCACCCTCGTTGGCATACTCGACCCAGAGGGTCGCAACGGCGTGGTAGCCCACCGTGCGCGGGACGATGAGCTTGGTCGTCAGCTTGGGCGTCCCACCGGCGAAGACGGTGAAGGGCAGCGCGGCGCTGCTGGCCCCGTTGGTAACGCGCAAGACATAGGTGCCGACCGGGATGGCGGTGAAGTCGAAGTCGGCCACGATGCGGCTGCTGGTGACGACCGCTACCTCACTGGCCGAATAGGTGGCGTTCGCACCCACCAGGCTTAAGGTCGTACCGGGCGAGAAGCCGGCGCCCAGGATGGTGATGGAGCCGGGTGCGGTGTTGCCGATCCGATTCGGCTCCAGTGATTCCAGTCCGACACCGTAGGTGACCTCGACTGTCAGGGTGTAATCGCCCGGCAGCGGTCCGGAGTCGTTGTAGACGAGGATGAACCAGTCTCCCGCCCCGGCGTCCGGGACGAAGATCGACTGGTCGGCGCCGGTGACCTTGAACTTGTAATCGTAGCTGCCCGGAGTGGGCAAGGCGCCGCGACGGACATAGATCTCGTTGATCCCCTGGTTGTCCAGGTCATCGAGGGTGATGCGCAGATGGCCGCCGGCCGGGACTTGGATGACCGAGTAGCGGCCCTGGCGGTTTTCCGTGAATTGTTGCGACGCCGTGTCGTCGAGCGTCAGACGGCTGGGCGTTTGTTGGGAGAGGCTGAGATCGTCGATGTACCAACCGGCGCCCAGTGAACTGTCGGCGTTCGCCGCGTGCAGGAAGCCAAGGTTGACTGCCTGTCCCTGATAGGGTGTGAGGTCGACGGTGACCTGTTGCCATCCGGTTGAGGTGCCGCTGGGCGCCGCGGTGATTAGCGGAACCCAGTCGGTATCATAGGCACCCTTGATCTGGAGGGTTCCGGAATCGCCGGTCCCATATTGGTACCACTGCCAGAAGCGAAGGATGACGCGGTCGTCGCCGGCCAAGGTGGGGACGGTGAAGCGCGGGCTCAGCAGACGGGCACTCTTGTTGGCTGCGTAGTTGCCGGACAGGACCGTCGCCGCTACCGAAGTTGGCGAGTGGGCGCGCGTGCCGTTTTCGGCTGGCGGACCGCTGTTGGGGACGCCAATCTGCCAGATGGTGGGGTCTTCGGTATCCCAATCGCCCCAGGAGGACTCGAAGTCCTCGGGGTTGTTGAAGCGGTCGGGGCCGGTGCGGAGTTCGACCTCGTCGAGATACCAGCCGGGGGCGGTCTCCGCGCCGCCGCTACCGTTGGTGGCATCTACGGCATGGATCAGGAAGCCAATGCGCACGCTCTCCCCGGCGTACGCCGAGAGGTCGAAGCTCGGACGGCTCCAGACCCCGGCGCCATTGCCCTCGTAGTGCGCCAGGGTCTGCCAGTCGCCCGCCCCGACCTTGATCTGCACCTCGCCGTAGTCCGGACCGGCGTTGAAGCTGTACCACTGCCAGAAGCGCAACCGCGGGTTTTCGCCCGCCGCCGGGACGGTGAACGCGGGGCTCAGCAGCCGCGCCGAATAGGCGTCGGCGGGTTCATACCACTCGGGATAATTCCCCGCCAGTACCGTGGCCATGACGTTGCTGCCTTCATGGGCCGCCCCCGGCCCGGAGGTTGGTGTCCCCAACTCCCACGGACCGCCCTCGCTCGACCAGTCCTGCCAACCGTTCTCGAAGCTCTGTGCCACATTCGATCGCAGGGTTAGGATCGGCCCGGTTACCAGCGTGACCGCGTCCACAAACCAACCCGCCGCCACCCCGCTGCCATTGCTGCGGAACCGGAAGGCAATCTGTACGCTCTGCCCGGCCCAAGCGCTTAGGTCCAACTGCACCTGATTCCACACCTGCCCCGGCCCGCTGTAGAGCGGGGAGAGCGGCTGCCAGTCGCCGCCCGCGGCCTTGATCTCCACTTGGCCGGAATCCCCCGCCAGGGTCTCGATCCACGACCAGAAACGCAGCCGCGGGTTCTCCAGCGCCGCCAGCACCACGAAGGCCGGACCTACCAGGCGGCTGTCCTGGTTGTCGGCGTAGTTGCCCCCCAGCACCGTGCCCGCCGCCCCCGTGCCCTCGTAGGCGCGGTTGCCATGGGCATTTGGCGCCGGCCCGCTGGTGGGCGTCCCGACTTGCCAGGTACCCTGGGTCACTGACACTGGTGGCGAATTCTCCTGGCTCCCGCGAGTCGCGTACTCGGCGGCAACCTGTTGACGCTCCGCGGTGTCAAAGGGATTGACTGCCTGTTGCCCCAGGAGGCTCCGATGTCACTCCAATCCGCCCCAGCGTTCGA
>NZ_CAIZIZ010000007.1 GCF_903933125.1 uncultured Lamprocystis sp.
CTCCTACCGTAAGAGCGGCCCCCGGCCGCGACGGGCTGCCGCAACGACGGGTGGCCGGAATGATGATCAAAGCATCGGGATGCGCCCCCTCACGCCTGCGATCCGGGGACCGCCGCATGGGCCGCACGCGGGCGCCCAGGTCTGACCCGCCACACCAAGGCCCACGTCGGTCTAACGCAAAGTCGCCGAGACGTGCGAAAATGCGTTTCAACACGAGGGACTGGGCCATCCGGTAAGATTTCACCAAGGTGCCCCCCGCCCGGCGATGCTGCAGGATTGTCGGCCGTGATCGTAATCCCGACCACCAGTGTGCGTAGTCAGGGCTTCCAGCCCTGACGGTGTCAGGCCAGGATGGCCTGACGACGCACCGGACGAGCCCAAGTGGCCGGAGTCTTGATCGAGGCCGGAGTGTCCGTCACCGCCTGACAGAACACTGCTCGATCCATCCTCGTCGGCAAAGTCCCCCCGTTTCCGGTTAAGCTCCGCGCCCTGACCAAGACCGACCTGGCCGCCGGTGCCGGACCGAACGCCGGAGCCGAATTGCAAGAGAAGCACAGATGAGTTCCGATCTTTCCCTATTGAACCTGATCCTGAACGCGAGTTTCGTGGTGCAGTTGGTGCTGTTGGTCTTGGTGCTGGCGTCCGTCACATCCTGGACCATGATTCTGGACCGCGGACGGGTGCTCGGTCAGGCCCGCAAAAGCGCCAATGACTTCGAGGAGCGCTTCTGGTCCGGCGGGGATCTCAGTGCGCTGTACAAGGATCTCAGCGCCGACGAGAAGGGCAACCTGGGGCTGGCGACCATCTTCCGCGCCGGTTTCAAGGAGTATGTCCGGCTGCGCAAGGTCGACGGCAACGACATGATGGCGGTGCTGCAGGGTGCCGAGCGCTCCATGCGGGTGGCGCTGAGCCGGGAGATGGACCGGCTGGACACCAATCTGCCCTTCCTCGCCACGGTCGGCTCGACCAGCCCCTATGTGGGTCTGTTCGGCACCGTGTGGGGCATCATGCACGCCTTCCACGCGCTGGGAAATGTCGATCAGGCGACCCTCGCGCTGGTCGCTCCCGGTATCTCGGAGGCCTTGGTCGCGACGGCGATCGGTCTGTTTGCCGCGATTCCGGCGGTCATCGCCTACAATCGCTACTCCGATCAGGTGGAGCGGCTCAACAACCGCTACGAGGAGTTCATGGAGGAATTCTCCACCCTGTTGCAGCGCCAGGGCCGCGGCTGACCGATCATGCTGAAACGCGTCCGCCGCCACCGCCGCCGACCCATGTCCGACATCAACGTGGTGCCCTACATCGACGTGATGTTGGTGCTGCTGGTGATCTTTATGGTCACCGCCCCGCTGATCACCCAGGGCGTCAAGGTCAACCTGCCCCAGGCCAAGGCCGGCGGCATTCCAAGCCCGACGGTGGAATCGGTGATCATCACCGTCGACCAGTTCGGCGACTATTACATTGATGTCGGTGAGGATAAGCACCAACCGGCCACCGAGCGCATCATCGCCGAGCGCGTGCGCACCGTGCTGGAGTACAAACCCGAGACCCCGATCCTGGTGCGCGCCGACAAGGAAGTACCTTATGAGAAGGTCCTGTGGGCGATGGTGGCGGCCCAGTATGCCGGGGCAACGAATGTGGGGCTGATCACTGCCCCGCCGCTGCGCGCTGAACCCTGACCATGTGGCAAGTCCTGCGCCGCAACCCGCGCGCACTCTATTGGTCGCTGGGGCTGCACCTGCTGTTCGCCGTGCTGCTGTTCGTCAGTGTCCGGTTCATTGACGACCCGAGCGAAGGTGGCCAGAAGCCCAAGGTGGTCCAGGCGACCATTGTGGGTGAGCGCGCCCTGGAGGAGTTGACCTCCCGACTCCAAGCTGATCAGCCACGCAAGGCCGCTGACAGGAAGCCCCAGGAACGGGCACCGACGCCACCCGCGCCCATCGCGCCGCCTGTCGTAGACACCGCGGCCGCCCAACGCGAGGCGGAACTGGCGGCGCAACGCCAGGCGGAACTGGATGCGCAACGTCTGGCCAAACAAGAAGCGGACCGTCAGGCGGCTGCCGCGGCTGAGCGCGCGACGGCAGCGCAGCGTGAGGCCGAGGCCCAGGCAAGACGTCAGGCGGAAGTGCAAGCCCGCCAGCGGGCGGAAGCCGAGGCCCGCCGCGCCGCCGACCTCGCCGCCCAGGAGCGCGCCGCCGAGGAAGCGCGCCGTCAGGCCGCGAAGGCGGAACGTCAGGCCCAAGCCCAGGCACGCCGCGAGGCCGAGGCGCTGGCCAAACGGCAGGCCGCCGAAGAGCGCGAGGCCCAAGCCGCCGCCGCCAAAGCCGCGGCAGCCCAGCGCGAGGCGGAGGAAGCAGCACGCCGCATGACGTCTGAACGCGAACGCATCCGCAAGGAACAGGAGCGGCTGGCCGAGGTCGAACGGCAACGTCAAGCGGACGCGCGGCAGCGCCAACTCCAGGCTGAAGCCGAGCGCATGGCCGCGGAAGAAGAGCGGCGCCTGGCGGAGGAGGAGTCCTTGCAGCGAATCGACGAGGAGGCGCGCCTGCTGGAGCAGGAGCAACGGCAGCGTCTGGCCATGGCGGAGGCCCGGCGCACGCGCGAGTCCGATCCCGACTCACAGTCATCCACCGATCAGTTCGCCAAGGAGGTGGACCACTTTATCCCGGTGATCAGGGACAAGGTCCGGCAATTCTGGGTGCGCCCGCCGGCGCTCATGGGCGAACTGGTCACGGTGGTCTCGCTGCGCCTGATGCCGGGCGGGGACCTGATCCCGAACTCGGTCAGCGTGGTGCAATCCAGCGGCAACACCGCTTTTGATCAATCGGTGATCGCTGCCGTTTACAATGCCTCGCCGATCCCGGTGCCATCCGGTCCGCCCTTCGAGCGGTTCCGGGAGTTCAATCTCAAGTTTTCACCCTGATGCGACCGTCGCTTCCGGCCATTGATTTCAGCAAGAGCATTCGCCGCAAATGAACGCAACTACTCGCGTAATATGCCATCAGGCAGAGGCTTTGATGACAGACATTGACACCCGGCGCAATCCATCGACGCGCGCGCAGTCCCGGCGGCCGTCGTTATTGACATCCATGCGCGTCGCTGTGCGGCGTGCGGTGCAACTCCTTGCCATCTTCACCGTCGGCACGGTGAGTGCACTCATGATCCCGGCGACGGCACAGGCACGGCTGACCATCGAGGTGACAGGCGGCGTCGAGGCCGCCCAACCGATCGCGATTGTCCCCTTCGGCGTTTCCGATGGGCTGATCCCCAAGGAGGACGTGGCGGGCGTGATCGCCGCCGACATGGCCCGCAGCGGTAAATTCCGGCCCATGCCCAGTCGCGACATGCTCGCCATGCCCAGCACCCCGGCGGAAGTCGACCTGCGTGACTGGAGCCTGCTCAATATGAACAACCTGGTGATCGGCCGGGTGGAGCAGGAGGGCGAGGGCTATCGGGTGAGCTATGTCCTCTATGATGTTTTTCGCGGCAATCAGATCGGCTCGGCGAGCCTGAGCACCACCGCCGGCGGCCTGCGTCTCACCGCCCACCGCATCGCCGACCAGATCTACGAGAAGCTTGCGGGAACGCCCGGCGTCGCCGCCACCCGGATCGCCTACATCACCTCCAATGGCCGCGGCGACAACCAGACCGTGACCCTGCGCGTGGCCGATGCCGACGGCTACAACCCCCAGACCATCGTCTCGTCCAATGATCCGCTGATGTCGCCGGCCTGGTCACCCGACGGGCGGCGACTGGCCTATGTCTCGTTCGAGAACCGGCGTGCCGCCATCTATGTGCAGGACTTGGCCAGTGGCCGGCGCGACCTGGTCGCCAGTTATCCGGGCATTAACGGCTCACCGGCCTTCTCCCCGGACGGTCAGCGGCTGGCCATGACGCTGTCCAAGGACGGCAACGCCAATATCTATGTCCTGAATCTCCTGAGCCGGGAACTCACCCAACTGACCGATCACTTTGCCATCGACACCGAGCCGGCCTGGTCCCCGGACGGCAGTCAGATCATCTTTACCTCCGACCGCGGCGGCAGCCCGCAGATTTACCGCATGGCGGCGAGCGGCGGCGCGGCCGAGCGCATCAGCGCCGATGGCGACTACAACGCCCGCGCCTCCTATTCACCCGACGGCAAGTCGATCACCATGGTGAGCCGGGTCAACGGCCAGTTTCGCATCGCCGTGCTGGATTTGCAGCGCGGCTACACCCGTGTCTTGAGCAACGGCAATCTTGACGAGTCGCCGAGTTTCGCCCCGAACGGCAGCATGGTGATCTACGCTACGATTGCCGGCGGACGCGGGGTGCTTGCGGCGGCCGCCGTGGAAGGCGGCGGCAACCAGCGCCTCTCCCAGGATGCCGGCGAGGTGCGCGAGCCGGCTTGGTCGCCGATGATGAAGTGAGGATCTCCCCCGTGATACCGACTCTGACCCTGTTCTCCCGCCCGCGGAGGCTCGGCACTGCCGCCGTGGCAGCCGCTTTGCTGTGCGTCGGCTGTGCGACGACGACCCCGCCGCCGCCGACGCAACCGCTGCCGACCAGCACGCGTCCCCTGCTCCCGCCGACCGCGGCGACCCGCCCGGCAGCCAACACGGAGCCCCAACGGCCGACCTATCGCGGCCCCTGGGAGGATCCATCCAACCCGCTCTACCAGCGCACCATCTACTTCGACTACGACAGCGCCGAGATCAAGCCGCAATACCTGGACGTGATCCGCACCCATTCGGCCTACTTGGGCAGCACAACCAGTCAACGCGTCACGCTGGAGGGCAACACCGACGAGCGCGGTACCCGTGAATACAATCTGGCACTGGGTGATCAACGCGCCGAGTCGGTGCGCCAACTCATGCTCGCCGAGGGTGTGACCCCGGGACAACTGGCCACCCTGAGCTATGGCGAGGAACGCCCCGCGGACCCCGGCCATAACGACAACGCCTGGCGCTTGAACCGGCGGGTGGTGATTCAGTATTAGTGGTCACACTCTCGCTGAGGGGCCTTGATCGTAATCCCGGCCAGCGGCGTGCGTTGTCAGGGCTTCCAGCCCTGACGGTGTCAGGCCAGGATGGCCTGACTACGCACCCGGCGAGCCCGAGTGTTCTGACGTATTTCCGGCTTTTTACTCATGATTGAAACGAACACTATGCGTTACGCACCTTACACCTTACTCCTGATTGCCGCGCTTGGCACGACCACTGTCGGTGCCGCCGACACTTTCATCGAAGACCGCCTGGCGCGCATCGAACGGATCATGGAGAACCAGAGTGCGTCCGGACTCATGCTCCAGCAGCAGCAACTTCAGCAGGAGTTGCAGGAGCTGCGCGGACTCGTGGAGAGTCAGCAGTTCGAGATCCAGAAGCTCCAGCGGACGTTGCGCGACCAGTACCTGGACATCGATGCGCGACTGGGACCCGGCAAGGACAGCAACGCCCCCACCAACACCGCCGCAGGGCCCGGTACCCCCGAGGCGTCAGAGGCGCAAGGAACCATCGCCCAGCCGGGCGGCGCGATCAATGCCGCCGGCACGGAACTCAAGCCCCCGGTCGGCAGCGCGGCACCGGCACCGGTGACGGCTCCGGTTCCGTCCTCCCCGCGCGCGGTCGGCATCCCTTCCCTGCCCAGCCCGGAGATCACGGGCGTCAGTGAGCGCGACGCGTACGGCACCGCCTTCGATCTCCTGAAACAGCGCAAATACCCCCAGGCGGTCGAGGCTTTCAATGAGGTTCTGCGGGCCTATCCGCAAGGTCAATTTACCGACAATTCCCGTTACTGGCTGGCCGAGACCTATTACGTGCAGCGCAACTACCCGGCGGCGCTGGCCGAGTTCGACCGGTTGGTGCAGTTGCACCCCACCAGCGCCAAGGTCCCAGGGGCGCTCCTGAAGATCGGCTACATCCAGTACGAGCAGGAAGCCTGGGACCAGGCGCGTACGGCACTCAAGCAGGTCATCGCCAAGTACCCGGACAGCACCGAGGCACGCCTGGCTCAGGGACGGTTGGCGAAGATCGCACGGGAGCCGAAGGCAGGTGATTCGGCAATTCGATAGCACGTTTGATGCGATTTTCGTTGCCGGAGGCGTCTGTTGGTTAGACGGACGGCTGGGCGCACGGTCGAGCTGGGCCTGTGGTTCATCGGCTGCGCGTATGCAGTGGGCGCGGCAGTCGGTCTGCCGCTGTATGGCGACGGCGCCTACTACTTCTTTCGCATCGTCGTTGACGGGGCACCCGATGTCCCGAATTTCCGCTATGCCGCGGTGTTGCCGCAACTCCCAACCCTGGCGGCGACCTGGCTGAGTGCCGATGTCGACCTGTTGCGTCATTGCTTTTCCATAACCTACGCCGCGCTGCCCGTTTTCTCCCTGCTTGGGTGCTGGATCGTCGTGCGCCGCAGCGCCCCGGCGCTGATACTGCTCCCCGCGTTGTTCTTCACCCTCAATCAGATCAACTTCTCCGCCGTCTCGGAGTTGCTGCTTTGTCTCTATCTGGCCTGGCCCTATGTCCTGCTCGCCGGTCTGTATCCACGGCACCCGGCGACCTGGTGCTACGGGGCGGCGCTGACACCCCTGCTGTTGCTCCTGCATCCGCTGGCCTTCGGCCTGGCGTTATTCCTCGCGGTCGCCGCGGTCATCGCCGCCCGCTCGGCCGGCGACACGCCACGGGTACAGCGGATCTGGTCGGTGATCGCGGCAGGCCTGGCCATTTCCGGCGTGTTGCGGCTCGCTTGGACGCTGATCGGCAGCAACAGTTACGAGCGCTCCTTCGCCGACGCCTCCCAGGTCGGCTACTACCTGCTGCCGACAACGCCGGGCCAGATCGGGTTGATGCTGGCGGTCTGCGCGGCGGCGCTGTTGCTGGCCCCGGTGCTGATCCGCGGCACTGGCCAAGCCGACGGTACGTGGCCGGTATGGCTGCTGCTGCCCGTCCTCGCCGTCTGGGTGGGTGCCGAGATTCTGGCCGGGGACGGGGTCAAGCTCAAGGCCGCGCTCATCTATCCCTTTGGTTTGTGCTTCATGGGGCTGGCCCTGTGGGGGGCCCGCGCATCGACTGACCGGCACGCGACTCGGGGGCACGGGTCGGGCCGGCGCTACGCGCGTCCCTTTGCCGCCTGTGTACTGGCCATCGTCCTGCTGACCCTGGCCAAGTCCGCCGCCTGGTGGACCGCGACCCGCGGTCTCATCAATGCGACCGCCAGTGCGGACGGCACCTGCCTGGCATTCGGTCCGCAAGCGCCCTACGCCCTGCAATGGCCCTGGATGGCGATCATCGACAATTGGACCGCGCCGATCGCCGCACTGGTGTTTCGCGGCCCCTGGCCGATCCCCCTGCTGCTCCCCAAGGATGGCTGCACCCTCCTGCGACAAACCGGTACGGCACACCTGACCGCCTGGACCGGCCGTCCCGAATCCCTGCTCGCAGCGCGTTTCGGTCCCCTGCGACACGCGCACGGCGAATGCGTCGGCGAACCCGGTTGCCTTGAACCGCCCGGACCCCGACAATGACCGACAGGGGGCGACTGTTGGTGCCTGCCGATTTCATCCACTGCAAGTCCGGAGACCATGTCATGTCGAACGAGGGTTATCACGAGCCGGTCGATGAATTGTCCGATGAGACCAAGGATATGCATCGGGCCATCATCTCCCTGATGGAGGAACTAGAGGCCGTCGACTGGTACAACCAGCGCGTCGATGTCTGCAAAGACCCTGATCTGCTGGACATCCTGGCCCACAACCGGGATGAGGAGAAGGAGCACGCGGCCATGGTGCTGGAATGGATCCGCCGCCAGGACCCGGTTTTCGACAAGGAGCTCAAGGACTACCTGTTCACCGACAAACCGATCGCCCATCACGCCTGACGCGCGGACGCGGGCAGAATCCCTCATAAAATGCGTAGGATGGGTAGAGCGTAGCGAAACCCATCCTCAACCCTGGGGTGGAGCGGCTATGCGCTCAGCGTCGGATCGAGCACCCGCTCCATCCGGCACTGTTGGATATGATGTGTTTTAACACCCAGCGCCGCGAGCCGCGCCTTGAGCGTTACCAGCGTCGCATCCCCCTCATGACCCGGCAGAATGGTGGTCCGTACTTCTAACGGCACCCCGGCCGCGAGCAGGATTCCCAGGCTCTCCCAGGCCCGCTCCCCGGACTTGGGAACACCGGTGATGGCCGGGTAATCGTCCGGCAAGGCCTTGATGTCCAGTCCCACCCAATTGAGCAGCGGGAGCAGTTTCTTCAGACGCGCCGGATAGGCGCCCGAGGTGTGCAGTCCGATCTTGAACCCGAGTGCGCGCACCTGCTCCATCGCCCCCATCAGAGACGGCTGGAGGGTGGGTTCTCCCCCACTGAAGACCACCGCGTCCAAGAGCCCCCGCCGTGCTTCCAGGAACCGGCGGACCTCGGCCCAGGGGATCAGGCCCACCGCAACGCTGGGCAGCAGGTGGGCATTATGGCAGTAGCGGCAATGCCAGGGGCATCCCTGACAGAACACCACGGCGGCCAGTTCACCTGGATAATCGACCGTGGTCAGCGGCGTCAGACCACCCACACGCAACTGCCCCTGCCCGGTGATGGCCGGCAGTGTCGCGGCGATCCCTGATGACTCATCGACGCCCATAGCGACATCCGTCGGCGTCAGGCCGCCGCTTGGTGCTGGACACGCAAGGGCGTCCCGCACGGGGTCTCGGTGAAATAGCAGCGATCCGCGTGCTCGGCGCGCTTGCCGAGATTGAAAGCGGCGACCGGGCGGTGGTAGCCCATGACCCTGGTCCAGACTTCACAACGGGTGCGCTCTTCCTGATTGAGGGTCAGTATGCTCGATTCTTTCATGGTCCTAGTCTCTTCAGATGTGTCGGTTGTTCCGATGGATACTGCTTGCGGCCTTGATCGTAATCCCGACCAGCGGCATGCGTAGTCAGGGCTTCCAGCCCTGACAGTATCAGGCCAGGATGGCCTGACTACGCACCCGGCGAGCCCAACTGGCCGGAATCTTGATCGAGGCCCTGCTTGCGAACAGTGGCCTTCATTCACTTTCATTCACTTTCGTTCACGATTGCTTGCGCTTCCCCCTGTTTGCGCGCGATCAGTTCCTGATCGCACAACGGACAGAACTCGTGCTCGCCGGCGATGTATCCATGCTTGGGACAGATGGAAAAGACCGGCGTAACGGTGATATAGGGCAGCCGGAACTGCGTCAGCGCCCGGCGCACCAACCGCTTGCACGCCTCGATGCTGGAGACCTGCTCGCTCATATAGAGGTGCAGTACGGTCCCGCCGGTGTAACGGGACTGGAGCGGCTCCTGCATCTCCAGGGCTTGGAAGGGGTCGTCCGTGAAACCCACCGGCAACTGCGAGCTGTTGGTGTAATACGGGGTCTCTGCGGTCCCGGCCTGGAGGATGCCCGGATAGCGCTTCTGATCCTCGCGGGCGAAGCGATAGGTCGTCCCCTCGGCCGGAGTCGCCTCCAGATTGTAGAGATGACCGGTGGACTCCTGGAACTCGACCATCCGAACGCGCACCCGGTCGAGCAGGCGGATCGCCAGCGCCTGTCCGGCGGCGGTGGTGATGTCCTCGGCATCGTGGGTGAAGTTGCGGATCATCTCGTTGATTCCGTTCACCCCGATGGTGGAGAAGTGATTGCGCAGGGTCCCGAGATAGCGTTTTGTATAAGGAAAGAGCCCGGCATCCAGGTGACGCTGGACCACCTTGCGCTTGATCTCCAGACTGTTGCGCGCCAGGTCCAGCAGGCGGTCGAGCCGCGCCAGCAAGGCGGTCTCGTCACCCGCGTGTAGATAGCCCAGCCGCGCGCAGTTGATGGTGACCACACCCACCGAACCGGTCTGCTCGGCTGAGCCGAAGAGCCCGTTGCCGCGCTTGAGCAACTCGCGCAGATCCAGTTGCAGCCGACAGCACATGGAGCGGACCATGTTGGGCGAGAGTTCGGAGTTGATGAAGTTCTGGAAGTACGGCAAACCGTACTTGGCGGTCATGGCGAAGAGCCGGTCCGCGTTCTCACTCTCCCAGGGGAAATCCGGGGTGATGTTATAGGTGGGGATCGGGAAGGTGAAGATTCGGCCCTTGGCGTCCCCGGCCGTCATCACCTCGATATAGGCCTGGTTGATCAGGTCCATCTCAACCTGAAGATCACCGTAGGTGTAGGGCTGCTCCACCCCGGCGATCACCGGCACCTGATCGCGCAGGTCGTCCGGGCAGACCCAGTCGAAGGTGAGATTGGTGAAGGGGGTATTGCCGGTAATGAAGGTCTTGCCGTTGCGGCGCGCGACGAAGGTGCCGTTACGGGTCGTCGGGCACCAGACCTTGCCCTTGTAGGGCCGACGCTCGATGAGCTGGATATAGGTCTCGCGATTGCGGATCAGGTTTAACACATGGACGCCCGAGTCCTCACGTGTATAGACGCTGCTCCCGTAACCGGCCAGGGTGCAAAGCTCTTGGAGTGCATCCAGGTTGTCCCGATCGTTGGTGTAGATCCGGGTGCGGCCGTTCGGCTCGACGCTGCCGTCGCCCTTGATATAGGTGTCCAGGAAGAGCCGGATCTGGCGGACCGAGAGGGTGCGGACGACCGCCGGAACGCATTTGCGCTCCAGATGGCCCAGCACAAAGTCGCTGCCTTCCTTGTTCAGACGATAGCGGTAGACGGGATAGTTCGAATAGGTTCCGGTCTTCTCCAACAGGTGGTAGGAAAGCCCCAGTTCGTCGAGCAGCCACGCGATCTCGGCGGCGTTCTCCGGATTACCGGTCGATTGGAACAGGCTGATGCGGCGACGCCCGGCGCTGAAATCGAAGTTCCCCTCGGCAACCACCCAGGCCAGCAGCATCACCACCCGGTCGTCGATCTCAACCGTCGAATCCGTCTCCCAGGCGTTCGGGATGATGACCGGAGACTTGAGTGCCGCGACCTGTTCGATGTCTTCCAGGACCCACCGGTTATCGCTGTTGAAGACCTTGCGCAGGACTTTGTGCCCCGGGGTGATCCATTGCTCCTGGGTCCGGTTGCGCAGGACGTACATGTCGCCGTCGAAGTCATAGGCCTTCACGGCCAGCGGCTCCAAATACTCCAGGCGATTGTTGCGCCAATCGAAGGTTGCGATGCGCTCGCCGGCCTGAAGCTGGTCGTAGTGCTTCCAGCCGTGTTCAGTCAGACACTCTGTTTGCGCATCGACACACTGAGTCCCCCACCGCGACGGCACATTCAGATTATAGATGAGTTCCTGAATGCATTGGCGAACCTCGGCATAGCCGAGCCGGTCGGCACGCACGAAGGGGGCCATGTAGGTATCGAAGCTGGAGAAGGCCTGGGCGCCCGCCCACTCGTTCTGCAAAGTCCCCAGAAAATTCACGATCTGGCCCACGGCGCTTGACATATGCCGCGGCGGCCCCGCCTCCACGCGCCCCGGCACTCCGTTCAGCCCCTCGTGCAGCAGGGTGCGCAATGACCAGCCGGCGCAGTAGCCGGACAGCATGTCCAGATCGTGGATATGGATATCGCCCTCACGATGGGCCTCGCCGATCTGCGGCGGATAGACATGCGACAGCCAGTAGTTGGCGATCATCTTGCCCGAGGTGTTGAGGATCAGCCCGCCGAGCGAATACCCCTGGTTGGCGTTGGCGGCCACCCGCCAGTCGGAACGGTCCAGGTACTCGTCAATCGAGGCCGCCACATCCACCAGGGTACGCTCGTGGTCGCGCAGCCGCGAGTGCTGTTCGCGATAGACGATGTAGGAGCGCGCGGTCTCAAAATGGTTGGCGGAGATCAGGGTCTGCTCCACCACGTCTTGGATGCCCTCGATATCCGGCAGCCGGCCGTTGCCGAAGCGGTGAGCCAGCACCTTGACGACCTGCGCGGTGAGCAGGCGCGACTCCATGTCACCGTATTCCCCGCTCGCCCGGCCGGCCCGCAGGATGGCGGACTCGATCTTGGCTGCATCGAAGGCAACCTCCCGCCCATCGCGCTTGAGCACGCGGGTCGGCAAGGTCGCGAGCGTGTTCGGTGCGGTCCTCATGGCGGCGTTTCCCGGTGAGATACTATATTTTGTGTCGGCGAGGGTTCAAAACACAGTATATAGGGGGTCGACGGTCAGGGCAAGGTCGCCCGGTCAGGTCGCCCAAGGGCTCCGCAGGTGCTTGAAAACTGATGTCCGCACCCTCCGGCGGAGCCCTGCGGTGAACCACCGCGAGTCAGCCAAGGCGCTTGAAAGTCGCACCGCGACCTTGTGGGAGCGGCCTCCGGCCGCGATGGGGCGCCGTGTTGAACGCCGATGCCGCGACCCTGCGAGGCCCCATCGCGGCCGGAGGCCGCTCCCACGGAGGATGTTCTTCGTGTGGGATGGAGGCCATTCGCCTCGAGGCGTAAGGATGAGGCGTCGGGCGGCACGCTGCGCGCCGACGCCCGCCCGGTCAGATCGTCTCGACGAACCCTTCGAGCTTGCGGGTATCGGCGGCGAACAGCCGAATGCCTTCGGCGAGCTTCTCGGTGGCCATGGCGTCCTCGTTCATCGCCCAGCGGAAGGCGCGTTCGTCGTAGCTGACCTTGGGGATATCCATGGCCCGGGCCTGATCCGCATCGAGCTTGCGGGGTAGATCGCCATGACGGGCGGCCAGTTCGCCCAGCAGCTGGGGTGCGATGGTCAGGTAATCGCAGCCGGCCAGTTGCAGGATCTCGTCGAGGTTGCGGAAACTCGCGCCCATCACCACGGTCCGGTAGCCGTGACGCTTATAATAATTAAAGATTTTTGTCACCGAGAGGACCCCTGGGTCGGCTTCGGCCGGATAACCGTCAACCTTGTTCGCGGCCTTGTACCAATCGAGGATGCGCCCGACAAAGGGTGAGATCAGGGTCACGCCGGCCTCGGCGCAGGCGACCGCCTGGGCGAAACTGAACAGCAAGGTGAGGTTGCAGTGCAGACCCTGAGCCTCCAGGCGCTCGGCCGCGCGGATACCCTCCCAGGTGGAGGCGACCTTGAACAGGACCCGCGCCGCGGGGTCGATACCGACCTGCCGATAGAGTTCGGCCAGCCCCTGCGCACGCAGGATGGTTGCCTCGGTATCGAATGACAAGCGGGCATCGATCTCGGTGGAGACCCGGCCGGGGACGATGCCCAGGATTTGCTTGCCGAAATTGACTGCCAGTCGATCCATGGTCCACCGTGACCGGGCCTGCGGATCATCACCGCCGCGTGCTTTGCCGAAGGTCGCCGCGTCCACCGCCAGTTCCCGATAGTGAGGCAACTGCGCGGCCTTGAAGAGCAGCGACGGGTTGGTGGTCGCGTCCTGGGGCTGATACTCGGCGATGGACTCGAAGTCCCCGGTATCGGCAACCACGGTGGTCATGGTCTTGAGTTGTTCGAGCGTGTTCATCGAGCGGTTCCTTTGGTCTGGTGGTCTGGCGGTCTCGGTCTGGCGATCTGGTGTCAAGTCGAAGCGGAATCCTGGAACACCCGCCCAAGTCACCCGCACGGGTTGTCGCGGTCGCCGGGTCGTGGGGCCCCGCGATAACGCTCTACGAAGTGCCGGTCCCGCTCCAGAATGGTGTCGTTGCGGATGTCTCTCAGGTGCTTGATGCGCACCCGGCCGTCGACTGGTTGGTAATCGATTTTGCGCGCGAACGGGCCGCCCAGGTCTTCCTCGACGATCGGAATGTTCGCCTGGCCCAGGAAGAGGCGCGCGAGGGCGATGCTGCGCTCCCCGACCATACAGTCCTCACTCAGAATGCGCGAACCGCCGAACAGCTTGGCCTCCAGGTGATCCCGCTGCGCGCCGGCGTCGAGTAGTGTCGTGAACAGGTCGAACATGGCATCCTCTCCGGGGCTCGACACCGCTCCCGTCGTCGCGTGCGGTTCCAGAAAATGATTCATGCCCCCGAGCCGCTGCGAGCGATCACGAATGCAGGCGACCACGCCAGTGCCGACGACGGTGACGAGAGTCTCGCTCCGGCTGATATAGAACTGTCCCGGCAGCAGTTTGGCCGCATACCGGTGGTTGACCGTATCGAAGTAACGGTTGATGTGCTCGAAGCCTCGCGGCGCGGGTTGCAATTGCATCAGTACTGCCTCGGTTTGCCCTCACTGACTGCGCGTTCGTCGGCGGGAACGCGCACGTCGCCTTACGAACGCCAAAACTGTTCATACGCCGGGATGCACGCTGGGGTCCCGGGAACCGACACACCTGAACATAGCGCCCTCTCGGTGTCCGCGCAATTGGTGGCAGGCCGCGGGCAACCGACGCGGCGATTGCCGTGATGCACTCCTGCGCGTGATCGCTCGGCGCGGACTCAACCCCGCGGTAATTGGGTTATCATGCACCACGTGAACCTGCGTGACCTAAAATACATCCTCGCCGTCGCCGAAACGCGCCACTTCGGGCGTGCGGCCCTGCGCTGTTTCGTCAGTCAGCCAACCTTGAGCGGACAGATCAAGAAGCTGGAGGACGAACTCGGGGTCGTGATTTTCGAGCGCACCAACCGGTCGGTGGACATCACCCCGGTCGGTGAGACCATCCTGGCCCATGCCCGCCTGGCGGTGGAGCAGGCCGAAACCATCGAGCAGGTCGCGCGCGCCCATCAGGATCCACTGGCCGGACCCTTGCGCGTCGGCGCCATCCCCACCCTGAGCCCATACCTGATGCCCCTGGTGCTGGTGCCGCTCAAACGCACCTATCCGGGGCTGCGCCTGGTCCTGTCCGAGGAGATCACCGAGTCACTGCTCGGCCGGCTCCAGCGCCACGAAATCGACGCTGCCCTGCTGGCCACCGCGCCGGACGACGCGGACCTGGACGCCATGCCGCTGTTCGACGAGCCCTTCTGGCTGGCCCATCCACGCAATCACCCACTCTACGAAAAAGACGAGATCGATGCCGAGGATCTCAAGTCCATCGACCTGCTCTTGCTCGCCGACGGGCACTGTCTCACTCACCAGGTCATGGACGTGTGCCGCCTGACCGAGCGCCCCACCCATGGCGAGATGGCGGATCTGCGGGCGGCCAGCCTGGAGACCTTGCTGCAACTGGTCGGCGCCGGCTTTGGCTGCACCCTGGTGCCGGCCCTGGCCATCCGCGGCGGCTGGATGACCGACAGCGGCATTATCGCCCGCCCCCTCGCCTTGCCGGACGCCTTCCGGCGCATCTCGCTGGTGTACCGCCGCAGCTTCCCGCGCCGCGCCGCGCTTGAAGTTTTTGCCCAAGTGGTACGGGAACACTTGCCGAATACGGTTCGTCGACTCGCTTCCGCCTGAGGTCAGCCGAGCCGTGGCGAGCGGCTGATTCGACAGATCCGCTACGCGCCCTCCCCCGCGCCCGGAAGAAGCTCGATAATTTGCTAATATCCTTATCGTTTTCTGCAAGTTAAAGCCATCAAAACTGATGTTTTCGACGCTCATTTTGTCTTTTCGTTGCGCTGGGGCAACTAATCAGCGATTTCCGCAAGCAGAATTCTCAATGAAGCCTATGATACCGGTGTACATCGCATTGCAGGATGCCTTTTGATGCAGTTTGGCGATTGCCGGAAGATCGCCTAAGGTCGACGCGCCATTCTGAGCCAGTCTCAGCCGGCGCGAGACGGGGCGCGGTACTTGCCGCGATGAACATGCAGGGGGTTCAACCCCCCATCCAAAAAAACAAGCTCGAGGAGGTCGTCATGACTAACACACAAACCAGTACCCTGTGGGAAATCTGCAGACAGGGCCTGCCACTCGTCGCCGACGAGGCCGCGGAGTGCTGGGACAAGGGTCAGCCCTTTGAGATGGAGCCGAAATACCGCCTGGCCCGCTCCGTGGAGGCGCTGATCAACCAGAGTAACTGGGAAATCGGTCGGGACGAAGAGTTCGCCTAGACCTTAGACCTTAGGTTCCGCCACCCTCAATGTGCACTGCCAACCAGATGCACGAGGGCTCGGCGGACGTCTCGACCACCCGGTGCGGCGTGTGGGCAGGGATGAAGAGATAGTCGCCGCAGACCAGGATCCGCTCCTCGCCCGCGACCCAGAGCCGCGCCTCACCCTGGAGCAGGATCACCCATTCCGACTGCGGCTGGTCATACAGGATCAGTTCCGGGGTTGCGCTGCTGACGATGCGCTCGATCCAGATCCGCCCCGCGGGCAGTTCCAGTCGCAGTAATTCTTCAAAGATCTCGCCCGTGGCCGGTCCCGGCAGGTTGGCGAACAGATTTCCGGTACGCGGCAACACCCGGCACCTACTCCCAGCGGAACAACCAGGCCGCCAGCGCGAGGAAAGCCAAGGCCAGGCCCACCAGCAGCACGATCTGCGGCAGCACGTCCACCACCATCGCCCCATCGATCATGACCCGTCGGGCCGCGTCCACCACATGGGTCAAGGGCGCCAGTTGCGACAGGAAACGGGCCGCCGCACTGGTGCCCTCCATGGAGAACCAGACCCCCGAAAGCAGCAGCATGGGCCAGGAAATCAGGTTCAGGATGCCGTCGGCCAGTTCCTCCGTGCGCAACCGCGCGGAGACGATCAGCCCCAGACTGATCAGGCACAGGGCCCCGCCGGCATAGATCAGGGCGAGCGCCACGTAAGATCCGCGCATGGGGAAGTCGAGCAGCAAGGTGGCGCCGGTATAGACCACCAGGCTCGCACTCATGACCACCAACAGTCGCGAGAGCACCTGGGCGGTCAGGAACTCAAAGGGGCTCAACGGCGTCGCCTTGAGCCGCCGCAACACACCGTTCTTGCGGTAACGCACGATCACCCAGCCCACGCCCCAGAGGCTGGAGAACATCACGTTCATGGCCAGGACCCCAGGCAACACCCAATCGGCGTAGCTGACGGCCGCCCCGCTGACCGTCCGGCGGACGGGTCCTGTTCCCTGATCGGGCGTCTCTACGTTGCCACCCTCGGCGCCCAGCAGCAGGCGTTCGGCCAGATAGCCGCGCGGTGACTCCAGGTTGACCCAATAGGTTATCGGGACCCCGCGTACGTCGACCAGGAGGTCGATCTGGTGACGCTCCACCTTCAGAGCTGCGCTTTCCGGATCGGTGAAAGGCACGAACTGGACATGGTCCAGCGCCAGCAACCCGGTTGGGGGCTGTGGCAAAGTGCCGTCCGCGGTGATCACCCCGACCTTGAACTGAGCCTGCGGGTCACCGCTAAAGATGAAGGCGAACGCCAGCACCATCAGGATCGGCATGAAAATATTCCACCCGAGTCCGGCATGGTCCCGGTAGAACTCCCGGTTTCGGGCGACGAAAACAGCGAAGATGCGGCGCCACATGCGTGGGGCTCCTGTTCATGGATGGGTGTGCGTCACCGGACTGCGATCTGGCGTCTGGCCTCAGACGCTTCAGAATTAAATTAAAGAACGAATACAATCGTTGTCGTTGTCGTAATCGAGTTTAGGATACCCGCGACGGCCTTGATCGTAATCCCGGCCAGCGGCATGCGTAGTCAGGGCTTCCAGCCCTGAGGGTGTCAGGCCAGGATGGCCTGACTACGCACCTGGCGAGCCC
>NZ_CAIZIZ010000008.1 GCF_903933125.1 uncultured Lamprocystis sp.
ATTGATGTCGAGCAGTGGGCGGAAACGCATATCGGTACGTCGATGCTGGCCCGGCGTCGGCATGCGTTGATCGATTCAGTGCCAAACACGAAAACTGCATGAACGTTTATTGCGATATATGAGGCAGATTGAACACCCTAGTGCGAGAGGAATGCCTCATTGGGTATCATGATACCGAGACCCAGGCGCTACGCAGCCGCCTTAAGTGCCTGCGCGATCTGCTGTAACCCCGCGTCGTCGGTGTCCGGGTCTTTGAGATGAATCGTGCGTAACTTGGAAAAGACCCAAGGGGCTTCAATCGGCATCGACTCGCCGGGCCGTTCGACAATGACCGGAATCAAGCGGCCCTTGAAATCCCGGTTTCCGAGCGCGTAGCCCACGTCGTAGCCAAGGTTTGCTGTATTCGCGTAATCGGTGGTAACCAATACGACGATGGCGTTGGACCCGGCGAGACCCTCGGCCAGTTTTTCGGCCCAGTTGTCGCCGGCAAGGATTTGCGAGTCGTCCCACACCTGTAATCCGGCGTCCCGCAGGACCGCGGCGATGCGATCGGCCAACTTGGCGTCCGCGCGCGCATGGCTAATATAGACCTGCATGTTCGATACCTCGGCAGCGCCCGGCTGTGTGCAACGAAGATCACAGCCATTGTCCGAAAATTGTAGTCAATTTCTGGGCTGACCGGCAGGCGTTCGCGGAAATGTCCGCATCGATCGCGTTTCACGGGTTGCCGCGGGACCTGTTGGACCTGGGCTGGCCGAGCCGCGCGCCTGAATCAGGAGAGCACGGCCCCGCACCTGGGTCCGCCGCTTGTCCCTTGCGTCGGGCCGGTTCCCGCGTATGCTTCTGCGGCAGCGAACCCCTTGTCAGGTATCCGCCTATGTCCGTTCCCGCGTTACAGATGCCCGTCCTGCCGCGGCTGCCCACCGAGGACGATCTCCCCTATGAGGACGGTATTCCGATGGAATCCGCGCGACACTTTGCCCAGCTCGAACTGCTGATCCAGACCCTGTTGCCATGGGCCATCGCGCGCGGCGACGTGGCGGTCGGCGGCAACCAGTTCGTCTATTTCAGCGGCGAGCAGGTCCGCGGACGCCATTTCCGCGGCCCGGATATCTATGTGGTCACAGGTGTGCGCCGCCGCGAGCGCAAATCCTGGGTGGTCTGGGAGGAGGGCAAGGGTCCGGACGCCGTCGTCGAGTTGCTCTCCGAGAGCACCGCCGCCTTCGACAAGGGCGAGAAGCGGCTGGTGTATCAGGATCAGTTGCGGGTGCCGGCCTATTACTGGTTCGACCCCTTCAACCCCGAGGACCGCGCCGGCTTCGTGCTGCGTGGTAACCGCTACCGTCCCCTCATGCGGGATGCCGACGGCAGCCTGCCGGTGGCGGTGCTCGGGCTCAAGCTCGTGCTGTGGGAGGGCGAGTTCGACGGCATCGCCACAACCTGGCTGCGCTGGGCCGATCGGGACGAGTTGCTGCCGCTGCCGGTCGAGGTCGCCAGCCGACGGGCCGCGGCGGCCGAGACGCGCGCCGCGGCCGAGCGGCAGCGGGCCGACGCCGAACACGCACGGGCCGAGCAAGCCGAACAGGAGCTCGCCCGCCTGCGCGCACTGTTGGCCGGGCCGGGGAATCCAGACCCGCGGCAGGGATAAGGGTTCACGCAAGCGCGGATGCATAAGCAGGAGCGCCCCCATCCGGCCCGGCATTACGGGAGGGGCTGACCCGCCGGAGCCGGCTCCGCCTGCTCGCCCATGGACTCCCAATCGAAGCGCGGCAGTCCGTCGAAGACGATGCGGATACCCTGATTCCAACTGGTGGAAAGGGCGCGCAGGGCCGGGTGGTCGGCGGTGAGCTTGAGCCGGTGCGTCAGGGTCAGGGTGTCCTTGGCATAGATGGCGACCTCGAAGGGCGGCCCCACGGTGACATTGGAGCGGGAGGTGGCATCCAGCGACACCACGCACAGCCGCGCCCCGTCTTCCAACGCGAGCCCCGGCTTGGCGATGCGGTCCAGCGCCGGCTTGCCGTACTTGTTCTCCCCGATCTGCAGATAGGGGGTCTCGGGCGAGGCGGAGAAATAATTGCCCTGGGGATAGATCAGATAGAGCCCATGCGGCTGCCCGGCGATCTGGCCGCCCAGGATCAGTGTGGTCCCGACGCTGACCCCGCTTTGGCTCAGCGCCGGACCATGGTCGCGTTGCACGCCCAGGCTGACCCGGCCGACGTAATCGGCTGCTTCGAAAAGATAATCGGCGGTCAGCAGGCCGCATTCCTGGGCACCCTGGCCCTGGGCGCGGTCGAGATCGCGGCGGATACGGTTCATCACCTCCTGAGTGGTCGCCAGGTTGCCCGCGGACAACAGGATGAAAATCCGGTCCGGGGCTGGCTGAAAAACATGGAGCTTGCTGAAGGTGGTGACATAGTCGATGCCCGCGTTGGTGCGGGAATCGGCCGCCATCACCAGGCCCTCGTCGAGGGCAAGGCCGAGGCAATACGTCATGAGGGTGTGGCCTGGTCAGGAATGTGGGGAGATGGGCGTAGCCGGTGTGCCGAAGGTGTCACCGTGTTGACGTCGGCGGTGTCCATTCAGGCTTACCATGGCGTGGTCGCGGTGTCGAGCCGCAGGGCGCAGCGACAGCAGTTCCAAATTTGGGTGGCCGCCGCCAACAGCGTGTCGGCAGCGAGGCCGATGGTGGATGCGCTGCGCTTATCCACCCTACGAAACCGGCTCCGTTGTAGGGTGGATAAGGCGCGCCGCTCGGTCTCGGGGACTC
>NZ_CAIZIZ010000009.1 GCF_903933125.1 uncultured Lamprocystis sp.
GCGCTTATCCACCCTACGAAACCGGCTCCGTTGTAGGGTGGATAAGGCGCGCCGCTCGGTCTCGGGGACTCGGCACGGCGGTCGCGCGCGCCGCATCCACCAGAGGTCGCGCGGTGCCGCCCAAATTTGGAATTGCTGGCGCAGCGACGCCGGCTGTTCCTATCCGCAGGCGTCATGGTCAGCATGCCAGGCTGGTCGGCTCGTTCTGGGAGCAGGGTCGGATCAACTCCTGAAACGCGTCCATCGGCATCGGCTCGCCGAAGAAATACCCCTGAAAGCCATGACAGCCCAGGCTGGCAAGCAGATCCCGCTGCGCTTGGGTCTCGACCCCCTCGGCGAGGACACACAGCCCCATGGTCTGGCCGAGCACGATGATGGTCTGGGCGACCGCTGCGCTATCGCGGTCAGCCGGCAGGTCGCGCACGAACGACCGGTCGATTTTCAACTGCTCCAGGGGCAGGTGGCGCAGGTACGAGAGCGAGGAATACCCGGTGCCGAAATCGTCCAGCGCAAGACCCAGGCCCAGTGTCTTCAGGGCGGACATCTTGACGATGACCTCGTCCAGTCGGTCGACCAGCAGGCTTTCCGTCAACTCGAGTTTGAGTCGCCGCGGGTTGGCCTGGTAGCGGTCCAAGGTCGTCAGCACTTGGTCGACGAAATCCGTCTGGCGGAACTGGCGGGCGCTGACATTGACCGCCAAGGTCAGGTGCGCGGTTTCCGGTCGTGCCCCCCAGGTTGCCAACAGGGCACAAGCGGCGTCCAGCACCCACTTTCCCAAGGGCAGAATCAACCCGGATTCCTCGGCGACCGGGATGAAGTCCGCCGGTGATACCAGGCCGCGGACCGGGCAGTGCCAGCGTATCAGCGCCTCAGCACCGACCAGCGCTCCGTCACGGTTCACCTGGGGCTGCAAAAAGAGCCTGAACTGCTGCTGCCGCAGGCCCTCCCGCAGACCGTTCAGCAGGGTGGCCCGTCGGGTGATCGCGGCCTGCATCTCCAGGTCGAAGAAACGCAAGGTATTGCGGCCGGCCGCCTTGGCCTCGAACAGGGCCAGATCGGCCTGTTTCAATAGTTCATCGACACTGCTTTCCTGGTGGGAGAACAGGGTGACTCCGAGACTGACACTGCCCAGGTACTCCTGCTCACGCAGGTGGTAAACCTGGCTGAGCGAGGTCAAGATCGTGTCGCCGACGGTCTTGACCGCGTCAGCGGCCTCGGTCAGGTTCGGACTCAGGTCATCGAGCAGGACGACGAACTCGTCTCCACCCAGGCGGGCGGCCGTATCCCCCGCGCGGACGATCCGCTTGAGCCGTTGCGCGATCTGCTGCAACAGCAAATCACCCTGGTCGTGCCCCAAGGTGTCGTTGAGGGTTTGGAAGTCGTCCACGTCGATGAACAACAAGGCCCCGGCACTGCGGTTGCGCAGGTTTGCCGCAACTGAGCGCTGGAGTCGGTCCAGCATCTGCCGACGGTTTGGCAACTGGGTGAGCGGATCGAAATAAGCCAGGCGCGTGATCTTGGCCTCCGCGTTCTTGCGGTGGGTCATATCCGTCTGGGTGCCGACGTAGTTGGTGACCCGACCCCATTCATCCTTGACGGCGGCAATGGTCACCCAGTCCGCATAAACCTCGCCGTTCTTGCGCTGGTTCCAGATCTCACCCTGCCAGAATCCCGCGGTGCGCAAGTCGTGCCACAGCGCCCGGTAGAACTCGGGCGACTGGCGGCCCGAGTGGATCAGCCGCGGTGTCTGACCGACGGCTTCCGTCGCGGCGTACCCGGTTGCTCGGGTGAAAGCCGCGTTGACGCGCAGGATCACGCCCGCGGCGTCGGTGATGAGCATCCCTTGCTGGGAATCGAAGGCCGCGGCGGCGACGCGCAGTTCCGCCTCGGCTTGGTGGAGCGCGCTCATGTCCGCATCCATGCAGAACATCACCGGCGATTGGCCGGGAACGGCAACGATGGTGTGACTCGAGTAAACCGGTACCCGGCGGCCATCCTTATGCTTGAGTGCCATGCGCGAGGGCGGGATTCCCTTGCCGGTCTCGAACATCCAGCGCACCGCGGCCGTGGTCTGCGTATGCATCTCGGGTGGGATGATCAGGTCCAGCAGGTTGGCCCCCAGCGCCTCGGCCGCGGTGTAGCCGTAGATGCGCTCCGAGGCGCGATTCCAGTAGACCAGGGTCCCGTCGGGGAGATATCCCTGGATCGACATTGCATCCGCTTCCTCGAAGAGTTTTTGGAAGCGTGCCTCATTGTCCTTGCGGGAGGGTCTGCCTCCCCAGGGCGTCGGATCAGCCTTGAGCTCCGCCATGCCGGTTCCAGTCTGCTCAGCGTCAGGTCCGGTAAGTATGGCAAGATTTCAGCGTGCTGCTGAGAACGATGACACGAAACGGCTAGGGGCACACCGGTGGCGGGTGCGCGGGCCGGTGCGCCAGGCCGATAGACTTCCGTTTCGTCGCCGCCGACGACGGAGGCCGGGAATGTTCGCTCCGGGGGCGGGGTAAGGCGCTGGGGATCGCCCGGTCGGGGCCCGGCGCTAGCCAGGCTTTCGGAAATCCAACCTATTCTCTTCTCATTGTGTGCGGCGGCGGCTGCGGATGAGGCCGACGGCACCAATGGCGAGCAGGGCCAGGCTGCCGGGCGCGGGGACTGAGAGGCGGAAGGCCAGGTTTTCGTCGACAGCGTCCAGCCAGGTGCCGGACGCAAGATGGTAGGACGCGCCGCCGGCTTGCAGTCCCCCGGCGGTGGTTGCCCAGCCCCATAGGTCGGTACCGGCGGGATCGTTGCCGAGCCCCAGGAATATAGTCGCCGGCGGCCAATGTGATCGTGGGGAAGAAGGCCGTGTAGACGTATTCGGGGAACAGGATGACGGTCTGGCCGGTGGCCTCCCGCTGCACCTGCCCGAGGTGGATGCTGGCCAGGGTGTTACCGGGCAGGCCGCTGGCGTCGAGGTAGATCGCCAGGGTGAAGTCATCCCCGACCGTGGCGGCGCCGGTGGGGTAGTAGATGCCCCACCACTCCAACTGGTTGACCGCGACCGCATCGGTCAGCGAGAAACGGGTCGCGGCGATGCTGAGGTCGTGGTTGGCATCGGCCAGGAAGGCGGAAGCCTGGTCCGGGTCGCCGCCGTCCACGACGAGGGCGCTCGCTTGGACGGTCGCGGCGAGGGCGCCGAACAGGGGCAGGATCGCCAAATGCAGCTGTGATTTCATGGTCATGAGGCCTTATCTCGAGCGGTGATTGGAAAGCTGCGCCGAAGCGCGGGCAGCCGGTGACGGCTGCCGCACGGGTTTGGCGCCATGGATCGGGTCTGCGGACTCATTGGTAGGGCACGGGCGGCGACGAAGAGCCGGCCGCACTTCCGGGACCGGCGTTCGGATTAGGCCCTTGGGTCGCCTGTGCGTTTGCCAGGGCGGCAGACTGGTTTTCGAATTCGATGCCGATCACGATTGCCGCCGGGGTCAGGACATAGAGGGCTTTGGGGGTGGTTTTCATGGCTGAGAAGAAATCGAGCTGACGGCCGTCCGGGTTCGGCAACCGGATACCCTTATCCGCCATTTCGCGGACGAAGAGTTCATCGTTGTTGGCCGAGTGGTTGATCAACCATTTGTCGTCCTCGTCATAGCTCTGCCACCAGCGCTTCCGAAATATACCCTTGTCAATCTGATACGAGTTACCCGTGAACGGTACATGGGCCTTGAACGGGTCCTTGCCGGACAGGAGGGCCGACCCGTTGGTGCTGACGAACTCGGAGAAAATCGGCGACACTGGGCCTAGCAGCCTGTCGGACTTGATGAGGTAACCGATTGAAGTTAAAGAGTTTCAGCTTTTTTGGCGCAAATTTTTTATCTTCTATAATCAAGTTCTTACGCTGCAAGTCCGACAAACTGCTAGCGCCAGCCTGGCCGCCATGTTGAAGTCCTCGCCAAACTGCGTCTTGCCGAGCCCGGCCCAATTGCCCTGGGAGATGTCGTGTTCCATGGTCTTGCCCCAGTGGTAGGATCCCAGATAGATGGACTCGGCGCCAGCCTTCAAGCCCGCCGCCAAACCCTGCCAGAACCCCTCGTGATGCGCATGGGGCGGCTTGGGGCCGTAGCGGTGTGTTTTGGCCTCCCGGTAATGACCCGTCGGGTCATCGAAGTTGACCGGGTCGTTGCCGGCATAGGCATAGCCGTTAAGACCGCCGCGCCCCAGCGGCGACAGCGAATCCCATTGCAGGAAGCGGCCGACGGCAGGGTCGTAGGCGCGGTAGCCGCCCTTGAATTCCAGCCCGGTGCCGACGTCGATGCCGAGCGCCGTGCCCATCGCCCCCGCGGGATACTGGTTGGTGGCGGCGATGCCGGCCGGGAAGCCGGCGGTGGCGGCGGCGAGATTGGTGGCGACGCCCTCGGGCAGGTAGCTGGTATTGGCCAGCACGCCGAAGCCCGCAGTGCTGGTGCCGTAAGTCAGGGTGTTGACCGGGCGCTCGAGCAGGTCTGTCATGGCCAGGGTGTTGGGCTGGGCGTTGGCCCCGAACTGACCCTCGGGGACATAGGTGGTGCCGGCGCTCAGGCCTACCTGCCACTGGTGGTTGCTGGACCGGGCGTGGCCGTAGTCGAGCACGCTGTCGGCGAGCCAGGTGGCCTGGCGCTGCATGATGCGGCCCAGTCCGTCGCGGAGCAGAACCTGCGAGCCGCCGTCGGCGCGAGTCACGCTGCCGAGCAGACCGTGGGCGTCGTAGGTGTAGGTACGGCCATAGGGGTCGCTGGTGACGTTGCCGGCGATGTCGTAGGTGTAGCTCCTGTTCACGAAGCCGGGCGTCGCCGCCGGGCCGCCCGCGCCGACCGGGTCGAACCAGTTCTCCACCACGCTCGCCAACTGGAAGGGATTGTCGGCATCGGGTGCCAGGGTAACGGAGACGCCGCCGGCCGCGGTGCAACCCGCCGGGATGCTGGTGTACGCCAGGCCCGCGGCGGCGGTCCCGGCGGGGACGAAGCTCAAGGTCACGCCGGTGGCGGGCTGGCCGCCGAAGCGCGGGGACTTGTTCTTGACCGTGATGGTGTAGCTCAGGTTCTTGTTGGTCTGGCCCTTGGCGGCAGTCGTCACGGTCAGGGCCAGATCGGCGACGCCTGCGGGCAGGGCCGGGACCGTGCCGGCCACGTCGCTGCGGGTCACGGACTTGAGAATGGGTCTTAGATTCTGGTCGTAGCTCAGGGCCGTGACCAGACTGAGGTTGCCGGTATTCGTGGGATCGCAGTTCAACTCCCGTAGTCGTAGCCGGTGCCGTTGATCGTCTGGCCGAAGTACTGCGTGGTCACCGTGGCCATCGTGGTACTGCACCACGCGACCCAGGCCGTCATGGAAGCTGGTGCCCAAGTCGGTGATCTGCGTGTTGACCGCGAGTTGGGCGCCCTGTAAGCCGCTCAGCAGGTTGTAGTAGCGCGTCACCTGCTGGCCCTGGGGGTAGGTGGTGGTCACCTCGCGCTGCCCGGTATTGTAGGTCCAGCTCGTGGTCGTCTTCGAGAGCACCTGGGCGGCGTTGTTGGGTCGGTACCGGCGTTGAAGAAGGTGTAGAGGGTGCTGGTGACCTGCCGGTTCCACTCGTCATAGCTGTAACTGGTGTATTGCAACAGGTTGTCGGCATTGCTCGGGGTAGTCCTCCTCTTGCTGCCAGCCGTCGCCATAGCGTACCGCCGTAGCCAACCGGTCGTCGGACTCGCTCATATAAAACGATAGCCTTGGGTCTGCACCATGGTCGAGCCGACTCGCTGCTCGAAGGTGCCGGTCTGGCGCTGGCGGGCGTCGTAGGTCTCGATGGTGGCATTGCCGTAGGGGTCGGTCGTGCGCACGCTGAACAGCGTCGCCGACGCGGCCTGGTTATTGATCGGCTGGGGGGTGAAGCTCAAGGCATCGTCGTAGCTGGTGACGGCGGTCTGCTGGTACGCCGTGCCCGGCAGGTAGGTCTGGGCGACGGTGCGGCCGTAGGCGTCGTAAGCGTGGGTGGTGGCACGGCCGAGACCGTCCGTTTCCGCAATGGGATAGCCCATGAACGCGATCTGGGTGCCGCCGCGATTGCGGCTGGCGGTACCGCTGATGCCTTTGGCCTGGCCGGTCAGGGTCGAATTCACGGCCAGCACGTCCTGGCCCCCGGCCCCGGTGGTCATGCCCGGTGCGTACGCGGTGGTCAGGGACACCACGTCGGACAGGCCCGTGTCGTCCTGCTGGGTCCGCTGGGTGAGGATGCCGTTGAGCACCGGTTGGGCCGTGTTGCCGGTCACATAGCCGCCTATGGTGTCGGTGCGGTAGCTGTAGGCGCTAATGTCTTGGCGTCGAAGTGCACCTCCGTATTGGACACCGGCAGCGTCATCTGCGTCAGCGACCCGGGCAGGCTGCCGGCCGCCGGCGCCACGGCGATGTTCTGGAACTGCTGGGTCTGCAGGACATAGGATGCCCCGTTGAGGCCGATGCTGTGCAGCTTTGAGGTGACCGCCAGGCGCTCGTTGGGCGGGTTGGTCCGGCTGGCGGGGAGGTAGCTGTACTCCGTCAACTGTCCCAGACGGGACACTTCCTGAGTGGGGTTGCCGGCGGCGTCGTAAACCCAGCTCTGGGTGGGATAGATCATGCAGCCTTGGGTGTCCGCGGGATCGGACAGCAGGCTGCCGTTGAGCGTGCAGAAGTTCATGCCGCTGGTGGTGGAGGCCGGCGAGGCAAAGGCCAGCGGCAGGGCGGAATAGCTGCCCAGGGCCTGCAACTGGCCTGGGGTTTGGGCGTGGTGATCGGCTGGCCAGTGTTCCAGCCGCCGCTCGCCGTCACCGATTCGCTTTGCGTGCGGCCATAGGCGTCGTAGACCAGGGTCTGGGTGCGGTTGCGGTCGGCATCCGGGTAGGTGGTGGTGATCGTGGTGCCGTAGGTTAGCTCGATCGGGATGACGGTGTCGGAGGACGAACAGCCGCTGCTGTCCTGATTCTCGTGGTAATAGAGGCCGTCGAGCCATTGGTTGAGCCCCGAGCCGTAGGTCTTGTCCCCCGATTGATGGGGAATGACGAAATTGGGCTTGCTGGTATCGCTGAAACCGAAGTCGTAGCTGGCCTTGCTGAGATCGTTGTCGTTGCTCGAATTGGGCTGGTTGGTCCTCGGCAAGGCGGTCGGCAGGTAGGCGCTGACGCCGTAGGGGTGGGCGTGGCTGTTGCTGTCGGTAAAATTCCCGACATAGGTGCCGGCGGCGCTTTGTTGATACTGCAAGGCAAGGCTGAACGGCGTCTGGCCGTAATTTACGTTGCCCTTGAAGAAGGTATAGCCGTAGCTCAGCACACCTTGCCGCGGGTCCAGCGAGAACTGGTCGCCGCCGATAGTGACCGTGTCACTCGCGACCGGACCCCCGTCGTCGCCGTCGGCCTGGGTGATGGGGAGGACCCCGAGAAGCGCGAGCGTGATGAGAGTGATGCGCCGCAGGATGAAGTGATGCATTTTTCTGCTTTCGATTTGGTCACGGCATGAGGAAATACACGGTATACAGTGCAAAAGAAGCACACGTAACGATAATTGTTAGTATAGATAACGTACTATTTCGGCCGCTCGACGTCTGCGCTTATGGCGCGGACTAGCAGCTTATTTATATTATATTCAGTTAGTTAACTGTAAGTTCGGACTCCATAGCTGTTCCGGCGACCGCGCAGGGTCAGCAGCGCCGTCGCTGGTTGGTTTCTCACCAGAGCAAAGACGGGCGTGCTGACCGCGCACCGACCCACGGCACCGATGGACTTCCCCGCATCGGCTCCAGCATACTCAGAACCTGACGTGTGACGACGGTCGCGCCCGTTTCCCCGGCGGGCCGTCGCGGTAACCAACCCCAAGACATCCAGGCCCCCGAGTGTCCGCCATGAGTATCGATTGGAACCTCTATCCCTGCCAGGATCTCTACGACGAGCTGGTGGCTGCCCCCGGCCAGGGCCGTAACGCCTTCGCTGGACTGCTCGATGACCTGAAAGCCCTGGGTCCGGATGAGCTGGTGGCGCGCCAGGAGGCGGCGGAAGTCGCCATCAAGGAGATGGGCATCACCTTCACCGTGTACTCGGAGGAGGGCGGCACCATCGATCGTGCCTGGCCCTTCGACATCATCCCGCGCATCATCCCCAAGTCCGAGTGGGACCGGGTGGAGGCGGGGCTCAAGCAGCGCGTCCAGGCGCTGAACCTGTTCATCGACGACCTCTATCACGACCAGCGCATCATCAAGGACGGGGTCTTCCCGGCCGCGGTGCTGGCCAAATCGGTCAACTTCCGGCCCCAGTGCGTGGGGGTGAACCCGCCGCTCGGGATCTGGGCGCACATCTGCGGCTCGGACCTGGTGCGGGATGCGGACGGGACCATCTACGTCCTGGAAGACAACCTGCGCGTCCCCTCCGGCGTCTCCTACATGCTGGAGAACCGACTGGTGACTAAGCGGGTCTTCCCGGAACTGTTCGAGCACTATGCCCCGCTGCCGGTGGACGATTATCCCTCCCAACTGTTCGACACCCTGGCCGCGCTCTCGCCGCGCCCGGCCGATTACCCCCAGGTGGCCGTGCTGACGCCGGGCATCTATAACTCGGCCTATTTCGAGCACTCCTACCTGGCCCAGCAGATGGGCTGCGAACTGGTGGAGGGGCGCGACCTCTTCGTCGACACCGACGACTGCGTCTACATGCGCACGGTGGACGGCCCCAAGCAGGTGGACGTGATCTACCGGCGCATTGATGACCTGTTCCTCGACCCGGAGGCCTTCGACCCGAGTTCCACCCTGGGGGTGCCGGGCCTGATGCGTGCCTGGACCGCCGGCACCGTGGCGCTGGCCAATGCTCCCGGGGCCGGGGTGGCGGACGATAAGGTGGTCTATGCCTTTGTTCCCGAGATCATCAAATACTATCTGGACGCGGACGCCATCCTTCCCAATGTGCCGACCTACCGCTGCATGGAGCCCGAGGCGCTGGCCTATACCCTCGCAAACATGGAGCGGATGGTGGTGAAGCCCGCCAACGAGTCGGGCGGTTACGGCATGTTGGTCGGGCCGGCCTCCACCGCGGCGGACCGCGCGCAGTTCGCGCGGCTGATCCAGGCCGACCCGCGCAACTATATCGCCCAGCCGGCGCTCAAGCTCTCCACTGTGCCGACCATTGTCGGCCGCGGGCTCGAGCCCCGGCATGTCGACTTGCGCCCCTTTATCCTGTCGGCCGATCGCCAGCAGGTGACCATGGGCGGGTTGACCCGCGTCGCCCTGCGCAAAGGCTCGCTGGTGGTCAACTCATCCCAGGGTGGGGGCAGCAAAGACACTTGGATCGTGCCCGATTGATCCGCATCCTCAACGACCAGACTGAAGGGGGCCGCCGCGATGCTGTCGCGCGTTGCTGAAAATATTTACTGGCTGGCCCGCTACGTCGAGCGGGCCGAGAACACCGCCCGCATCGTCAGCGTCAATGCCAACCTGCTGTTGGACCTGCCGCGCGGCATTGCCCCGGGCTGGCAGCCGCTGGTCTACATCACCGGGGCCAACGCCTGGTTCGAGGAACACTACCCGGACTACGGCGAACCCAACGTCGTGCATTTCCTGATCGGCGACGAGCGTCACTCCGGCTCCATCCTCTACGCCGTCGCCGCGGCGCGCGAGAACTGCCGCACTATTCGCGACTTCGTGCCGCGCGAGGCCTGGGAACTGCTCAACGAGCTTTACCTTTACGCCCGCGATGAGCTGGAGCGGGGCACCACCAAGGGTGGGCGCCACGGCTATCTCAAGCACATCATCCAAAGTGCCCAGGGCATCAACGGCCTGCTCTCCGGCACCATGCTCCATGACCAGGGTTACGAGTTCCTGCATCTGGGACGCTTCATGGAGCGGGCCGACATGACCACCCGCATCATCGACGTGCGTTCAGCCAACCTGCTGCCGAATGCGACCACCGACCTGCAGCCCTTTGAGACGATCCAATGGGTCAGCGTGCTCAAGTCCATGACCGCGTACCAGGCCTACCGGCGCAGCGAGCAGGTGCGGGTCCAGCGTGAACGGGTGCTGCGCTTTCTGTTCCAGCACAAGGCGTTCCCGCGCGCCGTCTGGCACTGTATCGAGTCGACCCGTCAGAGCCTGGAAAAGCTGCCGCGCAAGGATGCCGCGCTGCGGGTGGCGGGCCGGGTCAAGCGCAACCTGGAGGCGGCGGAGCCCTGGCGGCTCGATCAGCAGCAACTCCATGCCTATGTGGACGAGTTGCAACTCTCGATCGGCGAACTCCACACCGAGATCGCCAAGACCTGGTTCCCGCCGCCGCTGGTCTTGGACGCCGCGGCCTGAGGTCGGCCGGCCCGGCGCTGCGGTCGATTCGGGAAAGGATCTACCGGTGTTTAGGGGCTGAAGTCGCCCCTACAGTCGCTCCTAAAGCCCTACGAATTTTATAAGTATGCGCCGTCGGAAAGTTTATTCACGGGAATCGCCGAAGTCCCTTCACCCCATGAGAGCCACCCAACGCCGTCGCCCCCCAAGTCGCAATCTGCTTTCCGCGATCGATCCGGATAGGCTCCGCCAGCTCGCAACCTCGGTCAGCTATGTCGGCAGCGTCGAGCACAAGGACACGCCATCGTTCGCGGGCCGTCCGCCGCGTCCGCGTCCCGATGCAACCCTGTGTGATCGCGCGCTTGCGGACAGCCGTGACCAGTTGACGGCATGGTTGCGTACCGCTATCGCCAAGGGGGCCATCGGCGGCCCTTGGGAGGGCGAGTTTCCGCGGTACGCCTGGTATAAGACGGGTAACACCGTTTACGAAACCCGTCTGGTCAACCGCGTGCAGGGTACCTATAAAGGCTATGGTCTGCTGCCGGACGAGTGGCCCAAGGACATCGAAACCTACTATGAGTGAATTGTGCTTCGATCTCGAATGGGAGCGGGTGGACGGCAGCCGCGGTGATGAGTTGGCGGCAACTTGGGCACGGCTTTCCATCCGCGTTGACGCAACGACGATCACTCGAGTCAACGACTACCGCTCGCTTGGTCTGCGGGATCGCATACTGATTCCGCTCTATCCCCTCGCCGAGTGGATTGCCACGCACTGGTGGTCTTTGCTCTACGAGGTGCAAGCTACTGGCCGAGACGGCTATGAGCGTCGGCATAATCTGCGTTTCGGCCGCGAGGGGTTCGCGCTTCCGGACTTGTTCATCAAGCCAACGGGAGAGCGCGCGTTAATCGAATGGCGCGCCCTCGAACTACCGGAGGCCCGCGTCGGCTTCTCAGCCGGCGGTACCCGCGACTTGGAACTGGCGAGCATCCGCGACAGCTTATTCGACCTGATCGAGACCCTGCTGGCACGGCTCGACCAGGAGGGCGTGACGGACACCGGCCTTCATCAGGAATGGCGGGCCATCCAGGCGGCCGATGAGGCGGAAGCCGCGTTCTGTATCGCAGCGGCACGTTTGGGTCAGGACCCTTACGACCTGTCCGAGCCGGAGGCCGACGCGATACTCGCCGCAGCGAACCGGTTGCCGGTTGGCTGGCAGGATGATTTCTTTGATGTCGCCAATTCGAATACCTGACCGCGCCGGGGACGCCATCCGCACTCGTGACCGTCGCCAGGACCGATCGGCAGAAATGCAACCGCGCCTTCGCCGCCGAGTTCCTGGCGCCGGCGCAGTGGATTCGCGAGCGAATCGACGGCACCCAGGTCAGTCCCGACGAGATGGACGATTGGGCGCAGGAGCTTGGGGTATCGACCGTGGTGGTGGGACACCAGATTGAGAACCATCGTTTGGCAGATGTTGCGGGGTTTTGACCGGCCTTGGCAGGTTACGTGTTCCTTCCGGTACGGTTGGCGGACCCGCTCGCCGTACGTTGGGTCTCGGTGACGATCAACAGATCCGGGTCCGGTAACCACAGGTCCTGCTCCAGGGGGCGACGGTGGTGGTGATCGCATCCCGGCCGCTCAGCCGTCGCACTGGTGGGGGCAGATGCCGAAGCCGTGCAGATGGTCGTTGAGCATTTCGTGTCGTCCGAGACCCTCGGCGACGAACAGGCAGCGGCGGCAGGGGCTCGGCCAGGAAGTGCGTGGGGCCTGGTCCGGGTGCGTGGCCCGCGCTCGCGTTGCCCTTTCCGGCCGTGGGGGCTAGCATCCTTGCCTACGCATGGTCCGGCTCGACCTGGACGGCGATCACCATCCGTGGCAAAGATGCGACAAAGAGAGCGAACAGTATCAGCGTGACTGCGTATTGAAGGCATGGAGCGAACGATGAGCACCGAACTCACGATCGGCTTCAATTGGGAGCGCCTTGAAGAGATGCTTCCCGAGGAGAGGTCCTGCTTCGGTATGCTGCAAGTCTGCTTCGGGCATCTCCTGCTGACGGAGGGCCAGGACGGTTTTATCGATTGCACCCGGCGCGGCCCGCTGGTGTCCGGCTACCATTTAGCCGAGTGGATGGCCTGGAACTGGTGGCGTCTTACGCGCGAGCCGCGGCCGGATGCCCCCACATCGGAATGGCACTTCGCGCATTGCCTGGGCACGGTCGGCGCCGGATATCTGTGGCCGAATATCACGATCGCTTCCGACCGGCAGCGGACCCTGCTGATCGCGAAGCCAACCCGACCGCAAGGGTTCAGCGCCTTTCGCTTCACCGCCGACTGGACGGTGGTGTTGCCCACGACCCAATTCGAGTCGGCACTTGATCGGTTCATGGCGCAGATTCAAGGCAAGCTGCGCGCCGATCGTGTCGCACCGACGAACTTCGACCAGATTTTGACGGAGATCCTTGCTGAACGTGCCGATCCGGACAGTGCTTCGCAACGGGAATTGGAGGCTGTCCTTGGGTACGATCCGGATGAGGGTGATGCGGGCCAGGTTCAGCAATTGCTCGCGGATGCCGGCGCTCTCGGGCACGAC
>NZ_CAIZIZ010000010.1 GCF_903933125.1 uncultured Lamprocystis sp.
GCCGCACCAGTTGGGCGGCGGCGAATTTCGTCAACTCAACCGCAGACCCGGACGCCCTCGTTATTTCCCAGCGGGACTGGGAACGCTTGCTGGATCAACTGGCCTCGACGGCCTGAAATGGCCAAAGTCGAGTTCACCAGCCCCCGAGATAATTCCCTAATCTTCTCTTCTTTGTGTCTTTGTGTCTTTGTGTCTTTGTGAGAGCATTCTTTATTCCCTGTCTCCGTGCTTCTCGAAGACTTCGAGGTCCTTTTCGGGATCGTCGGTCTGCGGCAGCAGGCTGCCCAGCACGATTGCCCGCACCAGGATCAACGGCTTGCGGCCTTTCCAATAGGAGCCAAGTCCCGTGAGAGTCTGTCCGAGATTGGCCTTACGCTCCCGCTGCGACTCGAACGAGACCTTCTGCGCCGGAAACACCGTCTCAATTAGGGCCGGGGCATCGCGCAAGGCAAAGGGCTGGACTCTGCATTGCCCACCGGCCGCGACGCTCATTACATCAACCGTCATTCTGCAATTCCTGAGTAGCTCTTACTGGGGCGCGGAGAAGAAGATTCTCTCACAAAGACACAAAGACACGAAGAAGAAAAGAAGCGGAGCAGATCATGGAAAGCTAGAACGCTACTCAAATAATGATCCTGGCAAAGCGACCACTTCACCAACCCCCGAGATAATTCCCTAATCTTCTCTTCTTTGTGTCTTTGTGTCTTTGTGAGAGGATTCTTTCCCGTTTGCTGTCCTGCCGGAGCGTTTGCGAGCATCGCTTCGATCGCGTGCTCCCAGCAATGTTGGCGTCTCCTAATTGTCGGTAGCATGAGTTTCAGGTGTAAGTCGGATCACTCCAAAATATGGTCAAAGGCTGATAGGTCGAGTTAGTTCAGCGCAACCGGCAATACTCGCGGCCTAGAAAACCAGGATCAGGTTCGGGCCAGTTCCGCGCTTCTTCAGCCCCGACAGGGACGCAAGAAAGCGCATCCGCGCCGCTTTGTCATAACCAAGCTTCGACAGCGCTTGACCCACATCAGTCGCGGAATATCCGCCGCCGGGCTTTTGAGTGCACATGCTACGGATCTGTTTAAGTACCGCTTCAACCCCAGCCCCTGGAGACTGGGCTGCTCGATGGTCAGGAAGGATCGTGGTAGGTGACTGAACAACGACGGTCCGCGGCTGAACAACGGTGATCGGTTTCGCTAACGCGGGCAGCAATATAGTCGTAAGTAACTGGTTGCGGGCTGTCGCGATGTCCCCGTCGGCATAAGCAATCAAGGTCCTACAGCCCCGCATCTTTGCCTGTTCCGCGGCGCCGATCACAAGGTCATCCCGAGAGACAATGATCACCAATGCGTGATCGCGAATATGCCGCTCCAGATCTGCCCCCAACGCCAGGATTAGGGCCACATCCGCACCCTGCTTCCGGTGAGGCACCGTGAGCGGCCTCACCACGAGATCAGGGAGTGCGGATGCCAGTCCCTCTCGCCAACTATCGACTTGCTGGCCATGATTGTTACCCGCAATGGCGGCACTGACGACGTGCGCATCGAAGTCGGTCCGAAGCAGGCTGAGCAGTGCCTTTGCGCATTGAGGAGACTGGTTATCTGCATCGATATACAAGGCTACTGAGGTCAAGGCAGCACCTGTGGATACAGTGGCCTCGGGGATATGGTGTTCGTCGGGTAGAGCGGCATTCATGATACAAACCTTAGGGTGTACAGCGGCGGATTATGACGCGCTCGGGTGTTAGGTCACATGGTCAGGGCCATGCCGATACACCTAACCCGAATACGATTTCGGTTACCGTGGCACTTTCAATCATCGAATAATGGCAGTGTTGTCTGCCCCCCGAGCCCCGTCTTCCCGACCAGCGTCCGCGGCCTGAGCACCTCATTCCCGGCCGTATCCCCTAGCGCGTAGCGCAGCGCAACCCGCCAGCCATTATCCGCATCGCGGATGCCGCCGACGGTCATCGCCGTCATCCCGAACAGCCACCAGCGCTCCTCGGGTCGCAGCGCCAGCCAGTTGCGCACGGCGCTGCCGATCTTTTCGGGGTCCAGGCGCTCGCAGGCCCAGGCCAGGACGCACAACTCCTTTCCCAGCAGTCGGTCCACGGGGTTGTCCCCAACTTTCCAGGTCGCGGTGGCCAGGTCGTGCTCCTTGAGTCGGGCGTTGAAAGCGCGCTGCACCTCTGCACGAATCGCTGTCCAGCGGTGCCGCGGGAGCAGCACGCGGTCGATGACCTGCTCCCGGACGGTCTCGGAGCCCATCCCCAGGTGCTCGCAGATCAGCACCGGCGCCGCGTTGCCGCGCGGGATCTGGACCAGGAAGTGATGGGGGTCGGAGGTCGCGGGGACGCCGAAGCCCAGGGTGCGGTGGGCGTAGGCGGGGCGCTCGCGCGGGTCGGCTTTCTGAATCACTCGGCTATTCTCTGAGGCAAGTCCGAAGACGGTAGGGCGAAGCAGCGCGGCGCATCCACCAGCACACCAGCCGCGACCACCGCGGGTGGTGGATGCGGCGCGACCGGCCACCGTGCCGAACCCGCAGCATCGTACCGCGCGCCTTATCCACCCTACAGGGTTTCCTGCTCTGCGTGCCTCTGTGTCTGGATCCCTCCCCGTGCTAATCCTGACTGACATCGCCGGACTTTAGTTCGATCCCGGCCACCTCGGCGAACTCCTTGAGCGCAAACCCATCGCCAAAGGTGGCACCACCCTTGATCAGGATCTGAACGGCAGCCTGTTCGTCTCCCAGGGCCGCACGGATACCGCGGATGGCGGTCTCGATGGCGGCGGCCGTCAGTTTGCGCTCGTTGAAGCGGATTTGAACGGCGTTTTCGCCTTCGCCCAGGATGATCTGAACGCCGCACAGCAGGGTGTCGGTGCGATCCTTGAAGCGCTGGATGAAGCCGAACGCCTTGTCGGTGGTGTCGATGGAGACCCGCTTGGTCTCGGTCAGTCGTGCCGGTTTGCGTTCGTCGATCATGACCCGGTCGTCGCCGGCCGATGGGATCAGGATCTTGGCACTTTTTTCCACCTCGCCGGCCTTGGCCGCAATCAGGATGGTGCAACCCTTCGCCGGCACCTGGAATGGGTCAGTGTAAAGGGTCCCCTCTTTGGGGTTGGTGCCGTCCAGGGTGTAGCGCATCTCGGCGGCGGGGGTGCAGCGAAGTTCGACCTTGCGCGAGTCGGCGATGTTGAGCACTTCGTGGCGGACGGTCAGGTCCGCGGTCCAGCGGGTCGGCTCGCCCACGTGGTACTTGCCGGCGCTGTCCACCGCGATGAAGTAGAGGGTCGCTTCGGGGGTGCGATAGTCCTCCAGGTCTTGGACCTGGTGGTCCTGATCCGACACCGCGGCGGTCTTGGCGACATAGACGCGGGGGCTGTCACCGGCGTTGCGGGGCGTGAGCGAGAGGGTGGTCTCCCCGGTCTCGCGATTGGTGCCCTGGGGGGTGACATTGACCGAGGTCTTCTCGGCGGGGAACGGCCCCTTCTCGATGTGCCCCTCCGGGGTCTGGCGCCAGCGGCCTTGCTTGAGTGCCTCGTCGCGGAGCTGTTCCAGCCCGCGCGCTCCCGGCATCCAGGGCCAGGTCGGATCGGTCTTGGCGCGCATGGTGAGATCACGCCAGGGGACGCGGCGGTCCTTGGCGGGCCACAGGTAGGTCTCGGCCATGGCCCAGTAAGCGGGCAACGCGTCCGGCATATCCAGGGCGAGCTTGTTGTCGCAGCGTGAGCTTCCCAGAAGTTTTTCGATCTGGGCCTCGGCGGCATGTTCGCCCGCGCCGAAGCTCAGGCCGTTGTCGATGGTGGCCATGACCAACTCACCGGTACCGCCGGGGAAGAACAGCCGGTTGTAGGCGCCCGAGACGGCCTTGGTGAAACGCTCGGACAATTCTTCGAGCTTGTCGCGGGCCTCCTCGAACAGGGTGTCGCCCGCCTTGATCGGTTTGAAGATCGCCTCCACCGCATAGAGTTCCCGCAGCCGCGCCTCCACCTCGTTCGCGAGGTGGCTGTCGTGTCCTGACAGGATCAGCACGTTGTTCTTCTCCTGCTGGAACTCGAAGAAGTTGCGGATCTGTTCGGGCGGGGTCCGTCCGTCCGGCTGCACCACCAGCAGGATGCGCGCGCCCGAGAGCTTCACGTCATCCAGGCGCGGCATGATCTGGACTTCCTGATAGGCCGCTTTCGTCCGGCTCTGGGCCTGAAACAGCCCGGTGAGGCGGTTGATCAGTGCCTGCTCCAGTTTGGGTAATGGGATCTGCTTGGCGTCGCGCTCGATGCGTCGCCCCAGATTCTCGGTCTCCTTGAAGTAGAAGCCCTCCCCCTCCCGATGCAGGTACCAGGCACGGTCGCGCAGACGCTCCAGACCAGCCAGGAATTCATCGGCCTTGCGGTAAGGGGCGGCCAGGTACTCGATGATCTCGGCCTGGGTCAGGCCGGTGTGGGCACCCACGGCGCGGGACAGGGACGCCGAGAGGATCAACTTGGCCACCTGAGTGGCCGCGTCGCTGCCCAGATCGCTGTCGATCTCCTCGGCGCGGGCGTTGCCATGGTCTGCGATGTCGTTGACCACCGCGGGCAGGAGCGCCGGGTTCACCCGCTGGATCTCGTCGCGGACCTGCGGGTCGTTGAGATCCAGGTGCTGGGTGCCGATCAGGAAAACGTCGTTGGCCTCCCGGTTCCAGACGCTGCGCAGCAGCCGGGCGGTGAACTGCATGAGACCGCGGGTCTGGCGAAAGCCCTCGTTCTCCTTGAACAGGGCCACCAGGTTCTTGAATGAGGGGTGGAAGGGGTAGGTCTCGCGGACTTCTTCGGCGACCTGCTCCATGGCCCGGGCGGCGATGTAGCCGCCGTCCTCGGCGGCCTTGACCTGCTCGGCGAACGCCTCGCCGACCGATTCGATCAGGGCGTCGCCGGGCAACGCGGTGAACAGTCGCTTTTTGAGGATCTGGTAGATCTCGTTGCCGGCGAGTTGGACCGGGGTGATGGTCTGGGCCTGACGCCGGGACTCCTGCTGGAGGTTGGACATGATCCGCGCCAGATCCTTGGTCTGGGCCTCGTAACTGCCCGACAGATTGGCGATGACGACGCAGCAGCGCGGCAGCTTGATCGCCGCGGTCAGCAGGTTGCTGATGCTGTAGGTCACCAGATCGGCCAGAGACCCCTTGCCGACCGGGCGGGTGTCGGCGTTGAGCAAATAGGGCGGCAGTTCGTCGAGCAGGATCAGGGTCGGCGCGTCGCCGATGATCTCCAGCCACTTTTTTTCGTCGATCCCGCGGGGACCATCGATCCAGTAGGGGCGCACCAAATCGGCCTCGCCCAACTGCTCGCCGATCTCGCCCCAGATGTAGTGTTCGGGATCGTTGCGGCCGTTGAAGGCGGCGATGCGGGCAGGGCCGAAGTCCAACCGCTCCGCCAGGTCGCCGGGTAACACCACCGGTCGCAGGTGCGGGTGTTTGGCCAGCAACCCCAGCGCGACCATCAGGTGGGTCTTGCCGCCGCCCATGGCCTGGGCCAACTCGAAAGCGGCCTGGTCGGACCGACCCGCGAGCCGCAGCAGGCCCTCGCGGAACAGGGTGTCCATGCCCTGGGTCACGTAGTTTCTGGCGAAGAACTCGGCCCCGTCCCCGGCCCCGCCGATCAGATCCGAGAGGTTCTCAATGGCCTCCGTCATCCGGTAGTCGTAGACCATCGGATGGATTTTGCAGGCGTCACGAACGGTTCCAAGCACTTCGATCTCCTTCGATTTCGAGTCCGCAGGTTGCCCCAACCGGGTCGCCCTACCCCATCACACCACGCGCTCAACCCTGCATCGCAGGGCCATCAATGTTAGTCCATTCGGGAACGCCTTTCTCCTAGCGATAACGGCTCCAACAGGGCCGTAGGTTGGGGTGACGAAGGAACCCCAACGATCGGCGGCCTGGGATGTTGGGGTTCGTTCCTGACACTGGTGGCGAATTCTCCTGGCTCCCGCGAGTCGCGTACTCGGCGGCAACCTGTTGACGCTCCGCGGTGTCAAAGGGATTGACTGCCTGTTGCCCCAGGAGGCTCCGATGTCACTCCAATCCGCCCCAGCGTTCGA
>NZ_CAIZIZ010000011.1 GCF_903933125.1 uncultured Lamprocystis sp.
CCGCACCATAAGAATTCACCACAAAGGCACGAAGGGCACAAAGAATACAATTATCTTCCTTTGTGCTCTTCGTGCCTTTGTGGTGACTCCTCTTCGGCATCACCGCACCATAAGATTTCACCACAACGGCACAAAGGACACAAAGAATACGATCTTCTTCCTTTGTGCTCTTCGTGCCTTTGTGGTGACTCCTCTTCGGCATCACTGCACCATAAGAATTCACCACAAAGGCACGAAGGGCACAAAGAATATAATCTTCTTCCTTTGTGTTCTTGGTGCCTTTGTGGTGAATCTTCTTCGGCATCACCGCACCGGAAGAATTCACCACAAAGTCACGAAGAACACAAAGAATACAATCTTCTTCCTTTGTGTTCTTTGTGCCTTCGTGGTGAATCTTCTTCGCCATCACCGCGCCCTCTTGGCTTGCTGGAGCCGGGCTTGGCTGACCAGCGCCCGAGTCGCGGAGTAGGACTCCTCGCAGAAGGCCATAAAGGGGCCTTCAAGATCCGGTCTTGGCCAGACTCCGTCCTGGGGGTTCAATTGACCGGCGGCGAGCTGATAGTCCGCCAGGGTGTCGATATAGCGTTTGCGCTCTTGCACATCGATCACCACCGGTAGGTGCCCCGAGCGCAGCACCGGCACATTGGAGAGCAACCGCGCCAGGCGCCCATTGCCGTCCCAGAACGGATGAATGTGCACGAAACCCAGGTGCAGGTGCGCATAGGCCGCGATGGCATCGACCTCGCTCAGGTCCCCCTGGGACAAGCGATTCAGCTCAGCAATCCAAAGGGTCATCAGTGCCGGCACGTCCCGCGGGGCGGCGTACTCGATGAAGGTCTGGCCTCCGTCCGCGCTCACCGCGTAGGTCCCGTTGGGCTCCAGCTTCCAGGCCCCGAAGGGTTTGAAGATGTCCAGGATCACCTCGCTCTGAACGGCCCGATGCAGGTCGAACAGTTGGTCCTGCGTGAACCCCGTATCCAGCCAGCGGTAGATCAGCTCGATCGCGCGGGCGTGCCCCATCACCTCCTGATGGTCCTTCAGCGGCTTGCCCGAGACCGTGAGACCTTCCTCGATGACAAACTTGGTCTCGCCCAGTGTCAGGGTATTGCCCTCGATGGCCGTGGAGCCATGGGTCCAGAGGTCCCGGATTTGGGCCAGCAGGGCCGCGCGGATGTCGGGGTCCAGTCCGTCGAAGGCTGTCAGTGCATTGATATTCATGCGCTCGAAGAATTCACCACAAAGGCACGAAGAACACGAAGGAGAGAAAGAACAGGATTGCTCATCGGTCTGCCCTCATCGCGCCGGAATAGAAAGAGTTCACCACAAAAGCACAAAGGACACAAAGAAGAGCATTCTTCGTCGTGAATTCTCTGATTCATGTGGCTACACCTCGGCCTCGGGGCCTTGGGATTCACCACAAAGGCACAAAGAGCACAAAGAAGAAAAAACTTTGTGTCCTTTGTGCCTTTGTGGTGAATCATCTGGCTCCCACGCTCCAGCGTGGGAGCAAGTCGCGACGCTCCAGCGTCGCGTAGCGCCACGGGCCGCTGGAGCGGCCGGACGGCATTCCCACGCTGGAGCGTGGGAACGAAAAGAATAAGAATTCACCACAAAGGCACAAAGGGCACAAAGATGAATCTTCTTGGTGTCCTTTGTGCCTTTGTGGTGAGTAATCTTCGGCATCACAGTACAGGCACCCCATCGCGGCGGATATTGGCGATCAGCGCCGGGTTGGCGAACTGCTCCGGGTGGGTCCATTCGTCTTCCCAGAACGGGATCGCGTCTACCAGCACGCCGGTTTCGAGCATCACATCGAAGGCGATGCCGGCCATCTCCAGCGCGGCATCGCCGCGCGCGCCCGAGGCGCCGCGCAGCAGCACGGCGATATCCGCGTCGCTCTCGCGGCCCGCATCCTGTCTGGCCCGGCTGCCATACAGCAGGGCGCCCGCCAAGTCGTAGTGTTCGCGCACCCGTTCCAGAAAGAGCCGTGCAGTGTGTTCTGTCGCGCTATCCACGTCATCCTCCGCATTTCAATAGCGATAGGCCGTAAGCCGTCAAAGCGCCTTCCTTCAAGCCGCCCGGTCCCGCCATTCCGTCACCTCGACGATGCTGTGCTTGGCATGGGCTTGCGCGACGCTCATCGCGGCCTCCTTTAGGATTCACCACAAAGGCACCAAGAGCACAAAGAAAAGAAAGCTTTGTGTCCTTTGTGTTTTTGTGGTGAATCTTCTGGTTCATGCGCTACGCCCCGGACTCGGGTTGCGCTCTTTCCAGCAGGTCATAAAGCTGGTCCAGGTCGGGGAACAGGGGCTCACCCGCGCCGTCGAGACCGTCGGTCTTGAGCCGCGCCAGGATCACCCGGTCCAGGCTGTCGTCGCCTGCTTCCAGTGCCTGTTGGGCGGCGATGAGCTGAACTTCGGTGATTTGGCCTTCGATGAGGGATTCGACGAGGAGCTTTGCAGCACTGACCAAGCTTTGTGATAGCCGAATGCCATCTTCACGTGATTTGGTAAGCTGCAGAATATGCTCTGCCTCTTCCAATACATGATCTGGAACGGGCAAACATATCAGCTCATCTTGACCAATCTGGGGCTGTACTGCGCCGTAACTGATCTTGTGCTGAAGCACTTTGCCGGAGGGTGAAGACAGAAATGCAGCCACAGCACATGCAGTTGCTTCGGAATCAAATTCAAGACGAATAAGATGACTACTGATTACGGCTGCCGTATCGCGTCGATCGACCTTAACAGCGGTCCCAATCGATCCCGTTCTTACAACAAGGACACAGCGCTCATTAATATAAGCCTTTCTCGGAATCTCAACATCCGGACTGATTCTTGGCGCAGACGACAGAATCAAACGTCCAGAAGAGACTTCAGATACGGTAACATAGGGAACCCCCTCGGAACAAAAACTCCGCTCCTCGAAGCCATTGGAAATCGACAGCAATAGACTCCCAATGCTTTCGGTTGCGGTTTGTGCCACGCGCAACACTTCCACAGAATGATTGCCGTAATACTTAGCGTCGAGCCGAGCCGTCAATAGGCCTGGTGGTATCCGGCCAGTCATCTTGCTTCTCGTCGCCAACGCCTGTTCACTTTCCGGAGTTTCAACAAACTTGACAAGAGTCGATAGACAACCTTTAGCGCGAGCCCTCAGGCGCTCGGCTTGCCGGACCTTGTCGCCAATGTATCTTTGCAAGTGTCGATCAGGAAGGGATATTAATAGTGTCTTGAAAGGGTTAGGCATTACGTGCCCCTGAATGCCTCCGCTGACAAGACGCAGAGACTGCTCGTACCCATACTTGCAGTTGAAGAAGGTCGATACATAATGCGGATCGTCCACCGTAGTCTTTGGCAGCCTCAGACGAACAATCGTGTTACTGAAGCTGAACACTTCGGGTGTTTGCGGAATAACGCAACAATATCCGATTGTTCCGCTCATGGTATAAACAATATCCCCACTACGGACTTGAATTGACTCCCTCAACGACACACTCGTTAGATCGGTTGTTCGCAGGATGTCGTCATCGAGAAATTCGTTAGGTCGAACATCGGTCGTTCTGATTAACCCAACGCCAGTATGTCCATAGACCACTTGCTTTGGAGTGGCCCCGCAATTACAAAGCCCTGCCAGATCTGAAACTGATTTTCTGTCGATTCCAAAACTCGCTAAGCGCTTTTCGTTTCTTAGAAATCTTGTTGCATAATAGGAGCTATCGAGACGGGCCTCGGTTAGCTCAGAAACAGCGACAAAGTTATAATCGCCCACCAATATCTCCGGCTCGTTTAAAAATCTTTCGGCCAACCGAACGTACGTGGTCGCTGGGAGACCATTTCCGCGCCGACAACGCCCGCCGCTATAGATGAGAGATCGTGCTCATTCGACCCTACGCACCGGCCTCTACTACCTTTCATCTTCTTTGTGCCCTTCGTGCCTTTGTGGTGAATCCTCTTTTTCGCGCCTCTCGCGATCCGCGGACCTAAAGATGGGCATCGCTGCGCTCTGCCCATCCTACAAGACTTTGTGGTGCATCCTACTCGCCCCGCCTATACGCACCGACGATCTTGTCGAGGTCATTCGGCACCCCCGCCGAGTAGTCCTCGATATTGTTCTTGACCACATACCCCAGCGTATCGGCCACCGCCATGAAAACATCGGTCTGCGGCTCAGGCAAAAACCGATTGTGGTCGTCAGCCGACGCATGACGCTTCTGCAGGTACAGGATCGAGGTCTTGGCCCCGGTGCCCGAGAGCTTGAAGGTATCAGACGGCAGCGAGATCACCGCCTTGACGATGGCCTTGCCGCCGACGAACTCCCCAGTCTGCTCGTCCTTCCGCCCCATGATGTACTCCCGCACGTAGCGGTCGCCTGAGTTGCAGAGTACACCGTCGGGCAGGACGATCAACAGCCGCCCACCGGGCTTCAAGAGTTGCAGACAGCGGTCGATGAAGAGCACGGCCGGGTCGATGGAGCCGCCCTTGACCTGCTGCCAGTTGTCCTTACGGTCCGGCTTGCTGCCGAGCGCGAGGCCCCCGGTGCTCGGGTGCAGTTCGTAGCGCGGCTTCTTGCCGCCGGAGACCTTGCGCAGATCCGTGCGAAAGCCGGGCCAGATCGGTTCGCCGTGCTCGTCCTTATACAGATCACCGGTGTCGACCCAGGCCTTGACTGCCCAGTTGTACCAGGCGTTATAGGATTGGACCACCTGCTCCGCCGGCCGGAAGCCGCCCAGGATCTGCTCCATATTGGACTCGTACTGCTTCTTGGAGCCCTGACCCTTGGCGTCAGACCCGAACTTGGGGGTGCCGAAGGGCGGATTGGTGCAGATCAGGCTGAAGCTGTTGGGCTTGAGCGCGCGGGACGTGAGCGAGTTGTCGGTGTAGAAGATCTTGGCCTTGGGGGCGCCCTGCAGGGCCATGTTGACGCGGGCGAGCATGACCATGCGCGGGGCCGAATCCGCGCCGACGAACCCGTGCTCGATGATGTCGCGGTACAGGGGCTCCTTCTCCGCGTCGGGGATGGCCGCGAGCTGAACCCAGATCAGTTGGCGCAGCCGGCTCAGGGCGACTGAGCCGAAGCCGAAGCTGCCGCAGGTGGGATCGCAAAAGCGGAAGTTTCCGGCGGTGAGTTCCTCGATCGACTTGGTGTCCAGCGCGATGTCGTGAAAGGCGATGTCGAGCATGGCCTGCTTCACCGGGTTGGGGGTCAGATAGACACCCAGGCCGCCCTTGGACTCGAAGTTGGCGCGCAGGAAGACATCGAAGACCCGCCCCAGTACGTCGCCGGAGACGTCAGCCAGGGTCCCCTGGTCCTTGCCGGGGAGCGGGCGCCCCTGGTTGTCGGTGACCGGCCCCAAGTCCTGGATCGCCTCCAGCAGGGTCTCGTAGTTGCGCGGCTGGGTCAGGCGCAGGTGGGTCTTGGGGTCGAAGATGGGGCTCTGGGTGCCGGCGTCCGCGGTGATGACATAGTCCGGATGGGACTTGAGCGCATCGAATGCAGCCTGGATCTGCTCCACCGCCAGCGCACCGTGCGCCTTCACATAGGCGAGGCTGAAGACCTCACGGAAGTTGAGTTGCTGCCCCTGATAGTCGAAGCTCAGGCCTTCGCCGTGATGGCAGCGGAAGGACTCCAGGAACAGGAGCTTGGCGACCTCTTCGATGATGTCGTTCTTATCGGAGACGCGGTCCTTGACGTTTTGATAGACCTGCTCGTGGAAGGCGTCGAGCCGGTGCATCAGGCGCGTATAGATCTTCATCGACCAGGTGAAGGTCTGATCCTTGCGCAGCCGCTCGTGCTCCCGGATCAGGCCGATGCCGGGGATCGCATCGACCGACTGGGTGCCGCTGGCACCGAACAGCTCGTAGCAGCGCTCGTGGCTGTCGTCTTTGAGGTGACAGAAGACGGGCCAGGCGTCGCCCGGCAAGGCGGCCAGGAGACCGATGGCCAGGTCGTCGAGCCGCGCCGGTTCGGAAGTGTCCCAGTGCCCGGGTTCCAGGGCGATCAGCAGGATGCGGGGGGTCTCGTTGCCATCGACCTCGCCCCAGATGAGCCCGGCCTGAACGTAGTCCTGATCGCTCGAAAACCCCAAATCACCGCCAAAATCGGCATACTGTTTGCGCAGCGCGCCGTAACGCGCCGCGAGGGTCTCATCCGCCATTCTCATCGTGCTCCGATCGTCTCACTGCAAAGTCTCCAAAGATTCACCACAAAGGCACAAAGTACACCAAGCAATTCTTCTTCTTTGTGTCCTTCGTGCCTTTGTGGTGAACCTCTTTCTGCCGCATGGTACCTGTCATCTGTGGTGAAATGGGGAATCAGCGGACCAGCCGGACCAGGGGCCCGGTCAGGCTGAGCCGCGGGTGGGCCTGCACCGCGGCGCGGATCATGGGGTCGGTCACGACCAACCCCGGCGGCAGCTTGGTGCGCAACTGCGCAAGCGGAACCGGGCCACCCAGGGCCTCCACCACACGGGCGATGGTCTCGCCCAAGTCATCCGTCGGCGGAGCGCCGAGGCCGATCCGGTAGCGCGGATCGTCCCCCTCCCCATCCTGCAGCTCCATGTCCGGGAGGCTGCGCAGCCAGAGGCGCACCTGATGTTTATCCCAGCCCAACCGCTGCCAGAGCAGCGAGCGGTCCTGGCAGACCTGGTCCAGCGTCCGCGCCTTGGCGGCGAGGTCCTTCCTGATCGTCTGCAACTCCATCAAGTTATCCGCCATACCAATTCCTCCCGATGCCAACCCCGCAAGAATTCCTCTCCCCGGCGTCATGCGCGCGCCTCGATCGCCGGGTGGATGGCGTCATAGAGTCGGCCAACCTCGGCGAGCAAGGCGTCCATCCGGCGTCGCGCCGCGTGCCGTTTTACCATGAGGTCCACCAGGCTTAAGTGCCAGCGCTCGGCGAGCCCCTGGTCCGGGACCGGCAAGACCAACTGTTCCACCGCGGCGGGCTGGACGAAGCGCTGGACGCTGCCGGTCGCCAGCCGCGCCCATTGCGCCCGCACCAGCGCGGACTCCATCAACAAGGCGAAGGCGCCCTGAAATCGATGGAAGCACAGGGTGATGAGTTGCTCGCTGGGCAGGATGCACGCGGCGACCGGCTCCGCGACGAAGGCGACCTTGGGATCGGCGGCGAAGGTGGAGAGGAGCACGTCGAATTGCGCCAACGGGCGAACCTGGGTGCGCCAGGCCAGGTCCGTACGGCCGGCGAGCAAGGGGGCGATGCCGAACTGCTGGTCCAGGTCGCTGAGGCGTAGCGCCCGGCAAGTCTGGGGGTTCGCCGCCCGCGGTTCGCGTGGGGCGATCTGGGCCAGTGAACCCAGGGGCGCGGCGCGGCCCGTCTCTTGAAGGGTGCGCGCCGCTTGGTGCTGCTCGGCGACGGCCATGTTGAGTTGATCGCTCAGGTCTTCGGGTGCGAACCGGGCCCAGCGGCGGGTCGCGAGCGACCCGCTCATGAAAGGAGCAAGGTTCGGCAGACCCTCCGCGAGCCAGTCGGCGACCGCGCGACGCAGTCGGAACAATTGCTCGAAGCCCTGGCTGTCGCGATTCAGTGCCTCGAAGTAACCCTGCGCCAGGGTCTCCATGCCGTCGGGCTTGGGCGCGATGGGCATGCCGGCGAGATGGCGCAGGCCCACGCGCACCAGATCGGTGATGCTGCCCGAGGTCTCCAGATACTCGCGGTAGTGTGGCTGATTCAGGCAGTAGGCGGTCCAGAGGGCCTGTGCGGGCGCCAATCCGCGAATGATGCCGAGGTTGGCGTCCACCGGGTGGCGGCGGTGCAGCTCGCTGACCAGGGCCGCGCCGACGCTGCCGACCCGGCGCAGAATCACGTCCACGGGCTGGACGCAGAAGGGCACGTCCGCCAAGAGCGGCGGCCGCCAGTGCTCGGCCTCGGTGCGCAGTTCCATGGGCTCGATATGGCGCAGGCGGTAGACGGGTGTGCACTCGATGCGCGGGTCGTAGCCGCTCGCTGCCGGGTTGCTGCTGATCCGCCAGCCGTCCAGGCAGCACCCAAGGCGCCCCAGGGGCGCCCACGCGCCAGCGTGGCGGCCGAGCCACGCAGCGCGGGAGAACTGGTAGTCAGGCCGCCAATCATCGGCAAGCATGACTTGGTCCGCTGCGATCCAGTCTGCCTTCAATGTCCTTCTGCCTTAGATGCTTGGCTTGAAAGGGATGCACACGCCTGGGTACATGGCCGCCCCCTAAGTTGCCCTGCGTGCCGACTTGTTCCCTACCTTAGTCTTGCATCAGTAGTGCGTCAAGAAAAGATAGATGCGAGTCTGGACGCGTTTATGAATTTGGTGTTCAAATAGGCACTGACCAGGGAGCGGTGCGCAGGGTCCTTCAGAAGGAAGTGCACCAGTGACCAGGCGTAGGGGTAGGCGATGTCGTTGCCGAGGCGGTTCCAGTCGTCCCGATCCATCGCCACGAAGGTGCGCAGGGCCGGGAGGGTGCCGAAGCGGTGCAGCCGGGCGATGTTGTCCAGGTTCTGGACCGGCGCGGGGGCGGTGGCATAGGACTGTTGGAAGCGCCGTTCGCCGTCGATGACGGTCAGGCGGACATGCAGCGGCTGCACCCCATGCAGGGCCAGGCCCTTTGCCAGGAAACGGAAGACGCCGTCGATGTTGGCCGGCAGCGCCGTCTCGAAGGCGTTGTCCCCTGCCCCGCCGACGAAGCGGTAGTCACTGGAGAACATCCCGACCCCACCCTCCGCCGTCAGACCGACGACCTGGGCGTCCGCGTCCCGCGGTGGCTGATCGCTGAAGGCGGGTCGGCCGTCGGCATCAGTCCAGCGATAGACCTCCTGTTGGGTCTTGTGCGTCGGGTTCGCCGCCCCGCCGGGGCGACAGGCGTGACCAATGCCGTCCTCGGCATACCGGGTGCCGTCTGTGGTGGGCACCGACGGCGGCGGGGCCGCGATCGGCCGCGGCAGGAAATGGGCGATCTCAAACTCTGAACCGAAGGCGGCGATACGCAGATTCCTGCCGCCAAGGGCCGCCGTCGTCTCCTACAGACCGAGCATCTTCACGTAGCCGCGCCGCTGGTCCTCGGTGGATACCAGCCAGACCAGAGCCACTGAGAGGACGACCGCGAGGGCCAGACGCAACACCTCGCAAAACCTGGCCATGCCATGCCCCTCGTTGCCTCCTCCCAGCGTTGATCATTGGTGTTCGGATCGATACCCGCACCGGTTATGAGCATGCGCGAGTTTGCGCAGCGGTTCGCACCGGAACTCATTGCCGCCTAGCCAATGAATCCTGATCCCGGCGGCAGCCTCGATCATCCTGTCGGCCTGCGGCGACCTGAAGAAATCTCTCACGGAGACACGGAGAATTCATTTTTCTTCTCCGTGTCTCCGGTTTCACGGCGACGCGCCGGCCCGCGCTGCAGGCCCCAGAGCGGTGCCTTCAGCGACCCAGGATACTCCGCCAACCGCCGCGGCTGGGCAATACCAGAGCCCAATCAATGCCAGACCCGGTCGTAAAACCGCGCTCCACGCTTAACGCCTGTCCGACCGGCCATCCCAGCGAGTCGAAGGCAGCGACCGCCCACCGATAGGCGGTGTTCGGCGCCAGGGCCTGGGACGGCGGGACCTGGACCGAATACGATGCCTCACCATTCGGCGCGATCGGACGCTGGAAGACCATATCGCCGCTGGTCGCGTCCGTGATCGCCAGCATGTAAAACGCGGCCCCGGTGATCCCGGTGGTGGTGAAGTTGAAGCCGGGCTGCAAGGACACGCCCGTCGCCTGATCAGCCGGCCCACCGGTCAACACCGGCACCGCATCGAATACATGGATGGTCCAGAGCAACATCCGGGTCTGACCATTGGATGGATCGGTGACGGTGATGTGCAACTGGTGCGGGCCGCTATTCAGGCCCTCATTCCCACCGACCGGGGTCGTGTAGACATACTCCCCGCCATCCTGCACAAGGTTCAACCATGACTTGCCGGACTGCGTCATGTCCATAACCGAAACGGCGAGCGTACCGCCGGTGGTGCTGCCGGCAGGGACCACCAGGTCTAAGGTCACTCGCCCGTCCGCTTGCCGGTACGCCAGCGTGTCACCTTCACCCATCATCATCGGCGGTGTATTCGGCCAACTGGCGACGGTAAAGCGAAACACCTGGGCGCTGGCCAACGGGTTGCCGGCCAGGTCCGCGATGCTCTGGGCGAGCTCGACGCGGTAGGTGTGGCCCGCCTGCCAGCGCCCGCCCTGCGCGAAGGCCCGGTCGATCTCGATCTTGGAGCGCGCGCCGTCCTCGGCGACCCAATCCTTGTAGAGATGCACCTCGACCTGGCTATCCCCGGCCGTCTCATCAAAGACCCGCACCGCGGCCGGGAGGATGGTGTCGGGGTTCATGTTTTCGGAGAAAAAAACGACAATGGGCTCCCACTCCAATCCGAGTGACAAATTGGCCGGGCGCGTCTGCACCACCGTCGGGGCCGTGGTATCCCCCGCACCGGTGTTGAAGCTCACACTGAAGGGCGCCGCCAGGGACGCTGTCACAATATTGCCTTCCCTGGACAGCGGGATTCCAGCCAAAAAAGCAAACCCGGTAGCTACCGGTCAACAACGCGCCGCCGAGGCGGTAAGTCCCGTTGGCAGCGGTGACGGCGCCGGTCGGCCACTGTTTTGTATTCCCGAGATCGGCGCGTACTTGGATACCGGATACACCGTTACCGGCCGCATCTCTCACGGTACCGGTAATGGTGCCGCCCTGGGCGACGGTCGCTACCCCCAGCAATAACCAGAGTGTCGCCAGGACGAACCACATGCTATCAGGCCCATGGTGTTTCGTGGTCATAGCCGGGGCATCAATCAATCGTGTTTCATTCATTGGTCTGAGATCTCCATGTCAACAGGCGTTATAGCGATCCCCGCAGCCCGCGCCGGCCTCGATCAAGCTTCCGGCCACTTGGGCTCGCCGGGTGCGTAGTCAGGCCATCCTGGCCTGACACCGTCAGGGCTGGAAGCCCTGACTACGCACGCCGCCGGCCGGGACTACGATCAAGGCCCCCGCGCCGGCGCCAGGGTGAGAACGGTGGAAACGTGCATCGACGATGCTGGGGGAAACGCCCGAACAAGCGCCGGGGCAGCAGTTCCAAATTTGGGTGGCTCCAGCCGGCGACATGTCGGCGGCGAGGCCGATGGTGGATGCGCTACGCTTATCCACCCTACAGAACCTGCTCCGCTGTAGGGTGGATAAGGCGCGCCGCTCGGTGTCAGGACCCC
>NZ_CAIZIZ010000012.1 GCF_903933125.1 uncultured Lamprocystis sp.
CCGCGACGGGCTGCCGCAACGACGGGTGGCCGGAATGATGATCACGCCCGCGATTCCGCCGTTTATCCTCTCTTTTTCAGGTCCAGTGACGAGCATCTTTCATGACAGTTGAGCATCCCGCCTACCGTATTGGTCCCATTCATCTCGCGCCCGGCATTCTGCCGCGGCACGGGTGGAGCTTCCTTGGTGCCGCCTTCTTTTCCATCGGTCTGGTGACCTTCATCGCCATCGGCCAGACCTATGTGCTCACCGAGCATCTCAAGGTGCCGACCGCCCAGCAGGGATCGATCAGCGGCGATCTGGTGTTCTGGACCGAGCTGATCACGCTGGCGCTCTTCATCCCCGCCGGTATTCTGATCGACCGCATCGGCCGCCGCTCCATCTACGCGATCGGTCTGGTGCTGCTGGGCTTGACCTATGCGCTGTATCCGCTGGCCGAGTCGGTGGGCGACCTCTACCTCTATCGCATCCTCTATGCCTGCGGGGTGGTCACGGTGGCCGGCGCACTCTCGACCGTGCTGGTGGACTATCCGGCCGAGCGTTCACGCGGCAAAATGGTGGCAATCGTCGGCGTGCTGGGCGGACTGGGCATCGTGGTGACCAACCAAGGGCTCGGCGCCCTGCCCCAGACACTGACCAAGGCCGGATTCAGCGGCGACGAAGCGGGGCTTTATACCCATCTGGTGATCGCCGGAATCGCCCTGGGCGTCGCCCTGCTGGTTGCTTTGGGACTCAAGGGCGGAACCCCGGTCCACAAGAAAGACCGCCCGGACGTCCGTGCGCTCTTCGTCAGCGGCTTTGCCCAGGCCCGCAACCCGCGCATTCTGCTCTCCTATGCCAGCGCCTTCATCGCGCGCGGCGACCAATCGGTCAATGCCACCTTCCTGGTGCTCTGGGGCTCGACCGCCGGCATCGCCGCCGGCATGGGCAGCGCCGAGGCGATCAAGACCGGCACCCTCATCTTCGTCACCGCGCAGATCGCCGCCCTGCTGTGGGCGCCGGTGCTGGGCCCGCTGATCGACCGCATGGATCGGGTCTCGGCCCTGGCGCTGTGCATGGGCTTGGCGGCCATCGGCAATCTCGCCCTGCTGTTCCTGGATGATCCGCTCGGGGGCAATGCCACCTATTTCTTCATCCTGCTCGGCATCGGCCAGATCAGCGTCTATCTCGGCGGTCAGTCACTCATCGGCCAGGAAGCACCGAAACGCGAACGCGGTTCAGTCATCGGTGCCTTCAACGTCTCCGGCGCCATCGGCATCCTGTTGATCACCTCCTCCGGCGGACGACTGTTCGACCACCTGGACCCGCGCGCGCCCTTTATCGTGGTCGGCGTGCTCAATGTGCTCTTGTTCCTGGCCTCGGTCTATGTGCGGCTGAAGGCACCGAGCCCGCCGATCGCAGACGATCATGAGCGCGAGCACGCCGGGGTCCATTGACCGAGGGCGGGCGATCGTCCCTACATGAACCTGAAAAGATCTGTTCTCTCACAAAGACACAAAGACGCAGAGATTTCATCGCGATTAGTCGGTCGAGCAGGTCACCCGCGCGGTGATTGGTTCGACCATTTCATTGATCATGTTTGATTTAGTATGCGTGTTGACATAGCGACCCCAGAACAAGGGATTTCCGGCTCGTAGGTTGACGAGTTGTTCGGCATGGACTAGGCTCGTCTTAACCGGGACAGGAAGGAACTATGAGCGGCGGGACGGGGGATTCAGCGGTGGCAGTGTGGAAACCAGGTGGAATCGGTCTGATACCGCAGATATAGGATCTGTCTGGCACATCAAGTCTTTATCTCCCAATAATTGGAAAACAGGGACGGGCGAAAACAAGGGCAGGACCACGGCATTCGCTCTGACAATGAAAAGAGAGAAGATTGATCATAAACCGCTTCAGCATCTGGAGAACTTGAATGACCGTGCTTTCTGATATTACGCGCTGCGACCCCGACATACTTAGCGGCACTCCGGTATTTCTGGGCACCCGTGTTCCGGTGCGCTCACTATTCGACTATTTAGAAGGGGGAGACACTATAGAAGAATTTCTTCATCAGTTTCCTTCTGTTAAACGTGAACAGGCGATTTTTCTGCTCGATGCTGCCTACGAGTCCGTGATTGCCAATGCGCATCTTGCTTGACGAAAATTTTCCGGCTGACTTCGCGAATCTATTTGTTGGGCATGACATAGAGACAGTACATCGTCTTGGTTGGTCCGGCATCAAGAACGGCGATCTCTTGCGTCGCGCACGTAGCGTCTGTGATGTTTTCGTCACTCTTGATCGCAATCTTGAGTTTCAGCAGAACATCAAGGTGCTGCCTTTCGGTATCGTGCTTGTGCGCGCTCGCTCCAACCGAGTCGCAGATCTCACGCCCCATTTGGCAAGCATCTTGGAGGCTGCCAGTCGGGTCGTGCCCGGCCGCGTTGAAAAAGCGGGAATTTTGAGGGGCTAAGGGGCCAGGAGGGGGCCTTGGTCATAAACCCGGTCACCTCGCGATCCGCGCGGTCGTCGGACGGCGCAGTGGACACTCCAGATCATGATGTTACAGCAGCGACCACGGTATGTCCCGATCACGGCCAGCCGCCACGATGATCAAGACCGCGGCGCCCCACCGATCGCGAAAAGCCCAGGCTTTGGAGGATAATCGCCTTCCCGCGGACCAACCGCTGCTGCGACACCTGAGCCCTCATGACAACCGACCAATCGAACTCCAGCCTGGGCGAGCTGCGCCGCCAGCGCACGCCAGCCGCCGCACAGCCGCTCGCCGATGCCCTTGACGCCCCACGCAAGACCTTCACCACCCGCGCGGGCCAGCGACTCGCCTACTATGCGGACGGCCCGGCAGCCGGAACGCCGTTGGTGCTGATCCACAGCATCAATGCGGCACCGAGCAGTTACGAGCTCAGGCCGCTGTTCGACCACTATCGCGCGCAGCGGCCGGTCTACAGTCTGGATCTGCCCGGCTTCGGCCAGTCCGAGCGCCCGGCCGGCCCCTATACGCCGGACCTTTTCGCCGACGCGATCAGCGATTTTCTGACGCAGGTGGTCGCACAACCGGCCGCGGTCGTCGCGCTGTCGCTCAGCGCCGAGTTCACCGCCCGCGCGACAGCGGCCGTGCCGGACTTGGTTGACTCACTGGTGCTGATCTCGCCGACCGGCTTCAGCCGCCGCCCGCTCCCGTCCGCGGCCGCGGCCCGCAGGGTGCATCGGGTGCTGACCACGCCGGGGCTGAGCCAAGGGCTGTACGGGCTGGTCGCGTCGCGGCCCAGCATCCGCTTTTTCCTAAACAAGTCGTTCACGACCAGGGCACCGGACGATCTGATCAACTACGCCTACGCGACCTCGCATCAGCCCGGCGCCCGCCATGCCCCGCTGTATTTCCTCTCGACGCAATTGTTCACGCCCCAGGCCGCCGATCGGCTTTACGGCGGGCTCAGGGATCTGCCGGTGCTGGTGATCGCCGATCGCGACCCCTATGTCGATTTCGCAGGGCTCCCGGAGTTTATCGCGGCCCATCCGAACTGGCGGCATGAGACCCTGGCACCGCATCTCGGCCTGCCGCACTGGGAACACCCGGCGGCGACCCGCGCGGTTCTGGATCGGTTCTGGAATGAGGCATTTGCGCTGTGACGAAATAACCGCAGCATCTAGTGTCTGCGAGGTATCAGCAACCACAACATCTGGGCACAGCGCAAATGCCTCGGAATCAACGGGCCTTTCCAATTCCAGCCTAAACGGACATGATGAGCGGATGGACAGATACCCCTACCCAATCGCCCGTATCGGCATCATCGGCGGCGGTCAGCTCGGCCGCATGATGGTCAAGGCTGCCAAACGTCTGGGGTGCACCTGCGTGGTGCTGGACCCGACACGCAGTTCGCCCGCCGGTCAGGTGGCCGGACACCAGATCGTCGGTGACTACCACGATCCGGCGCGACTGCGTGAACTCTGCGAGTCGTGCGACGTCACCACCTTCGACATTGAGGACATCGACAGCGACACGCTGATCGCGCTGGAGCGGGAGGGCCATCTGATCTTCCCGGCCCCTGGCGTGCTGGCCGTGATCCAGGACAAACTGACTCAGAAACAGGCACTGCGCGACGCCGGCATCCCCACCTCGCCCTTCATCCCCATGCCGGACCCCAACCCGGAGGACTTCGCCGCCTTCGGTTATCCGCTGGTGCAGAAGGCCTGCCGCGGCGGCTACGACGGGCGCGGCGTGGTGATCATGAGCACGGCGGCCGACTACCCGGAGCGCCTGCCCGTGCCGTCGCTCCTGGAACGCTTCATCCCCGCCGCCAAAGAGCTGGCGGTGTTGGTGGCGCGTGGCCGCGATGGGGACTGCCGCTGCTATCCGGCGGTCGAGATGTGTTTCAGACCCAAGCAAAACGTGCTGGACCTGCTGCTTGCACCGGCCGATCTGGACGCGGCGACCGCCGCCGCCGCCGCCGCCCTGGCGCAGCGTACCGTGGAGGCGTTGGGCGGGGTCGGCGTCTTCGGGATCGAGCTGTTCCTGACCACCACGGGTGAACTGCTGGTGAACGAGGTCGCGCCGCGCACGCATAACTCCGGGCACCACACCATCGAGGCCAACATGACCGATCAGTTTGAGCAGCACCTGCGCGCGGTGGTCGGCTTCCCGCTCGGGGCCACCGACCAGCTCTCGCCAGCGGCCATGATCAACCTGCTCGGCGCCCCCGGACACCGCGGGCGGCCGGTCATCAAAGGAATGGCAGCGGCCCTGGCGATCCCTGGGGTCTGCGTGCACATCTATGGTAAGGCCTCCACCTCACCCTATCGCAAAATGGGTCATGTGACGGTGCTGGACCCGGATCTGGAGAACGCGCGGCGTAAAGCCGAACAGGTTCGCGAACTGATCGAGATCACCGGAGAGGACCATCCATGAGCGCACCACAGATCAAGCCTCTGGTGGGGATTATCATGGGCAGCGACTCGGATCTGCCGGTGATGCAAGAGGCCGCGGACATCCTCCGCGACCTCGGCGTCCCCTTCGAGATGACTATCGTCTCTGCCCACCGCACCCCCCAGCGACTCTATGACTATGCCCGGAGCGCGGTGGAGCGGGGGCTGGCGGTGATCATCGCCGGTGCCGGCGGTGCGGCCCACCTGCCGGGCATGGCCGCGGCCATCACCCCCCTGCCGGTGATCGGCGTGCCGGTGAAGACCTCGGCCCTTTCCGGCCAGGATTCGCTGCTGTCCATCGTCCAGATGCCCGCCGGGGTGCCGGTCGCAACCGTGGCCATCAACGGCGCCAAAAACGCCGGCATTCTCGCCGCCCAGATCCTGGGCACCGCCGACCCCGCGTTGCGCGAGCGGGTCGCCGCTTTCAAGCGCGATCTGGAAGCCATGGTGTTGGAGAAGGCGGCGCGGATGGAGGCGTCAGCTTAGGCGGCGTTGATCATCGTTCCGGCCAGTGCGCGGGCGTGGTGCACTGGAGGTCGAGGCTTTAACGAGGGCCACGCAAACGCGATATCGACCGGCGAACAGCCATGGAAGAATAAGCCACCCCGGAAGATGAAAGTCCCCGTCGGAGCGGCGTCCCGCCGCGATGCGGTGCCGCGGTGACTTCGAACGCTGCGGCTGCGCGTCTGGCCCCGTCGCGGCGGGACGCCGCTCCCACGGAGTCGCTGCGCGACTTTCACGGCAGGGCCTCGGCCTCCGGTTTACGCGAAACAGCGACTACACTCGTTGTCGTTCCCTAATGAGCTTGTCTCACTTATTGGTGAATGGCTCCTGAACTCGCCGCGGCCCCGGCAATCTGCCCCGGGCTCGGCGGCTGCGCAGCCGCCCATAGCAGGGTATGCAGTTCGAACAACCCGTCGCGATGGGAGACCAGCGCCCGCTTCTCATTGGGCTTGAGGCTGCCGAGGCCCTCGTCCTGAAGCTGGAAGATCAGGCCCTCCAGGTAATGGCGGCGCCGGCGGTTCGGGGTCTCGTCCGGCAGCATGGAGGCGTGCAGGGCGTAGGCGCAGGGGTCAACGACGGCCCGATACCAGAGGTCGCCCCCGGTGGCGGTGGTGCACAGCGGCGTACCCGCACGCTCCAGATTTTGCTCCAACAGGTGCAGCACCCGCGGCTGCGCGGTCTCCTCGGGGGTCAGAAAAATGCCGGCCCGCCGGGCGAGTTGGCCGAGCCAGACCCGGCTGGTGATCATCGACACCGGGATCGAGAGCGCCAATCCGGCCAGGACCGGCGTGAACCACCAGAAGAAGGACGGGACATACTGATAGGACAGGAAACCGACGACCACCGCGATGAGCGTGTGCGAGAGGTGGGTCCCGAAGGCCTCCGCGAATCCGGTCTGGTGATCACCGCGCTGCTGCGCCGGCCAGCCGACGTTTTGACGCAGCAGAATGGCCAGCACGAACTTGCTCTGGAACAGCATCAACACCGGCGCCAGGAGAACGGAGAACAGACTCTCGGTCAACACACTCAGCGTGGCGCGCACCAGGCCGCCGAACTGGCGGCTCAGGGCAGGCTTGGCGGCGAGCAGCACCAGGGCCAGGATCTTGGGCAGGAAGAGCATGGTCAGCGTCACCCACAGCACCGTGGTCATTTCCACCGTGTAGGTTTCCGGCCAGACCGGCAAAATATTGTTGCCGAAAAAGTAGACCGGCTCGACCAGGCTCTGGAAGTAGGCGGCGACGCCGGTAACGACGAGAAAGATCAGCCACAGGGGGGAGGCCATGTAGGACATGACACCCATGGCGAAGTGGATGCGGCTCAGCGGCTTGAATCCGCGCGCAAACACCAGCCGGCTATGCTGGAGATTCCCCTGGCACCAGCGCCGATCGCGCTTGGCATAGTCGATCAGGGTGGGCGGGATCTCTTCGTAGCTCCCGCCCAGATCGTAGGCCAGCCAGACCCGCCAGCCGGCGCGGCGCAGCAAGGCCGCCTCCACGAAGTCGTGGCTCAGGATCTCCCCGCCGAAGGGCTCACGGCCCGGCAGCTTCGGCAACCCGCAGTGATCGGCAAAGGGCTTGACCCGGATGATGGCGTTGTGGCCCCAGAAGTTGCTGGTGCCGAGCTGCCAATAAGACAGGCCAGCGGTGAACATCCGCCCATAGAGACTACCGGCGAACTGGAGCATTCGTGAAAACAATGAGGAGCGGTTCACCGGGACCGGCGGGACCTGGATCAGCGCCACCTTCGGGTTACGCTCCATGCGTGCAACCATCTCCACCAGGGTCTCACCGGCCATGATGCTGTCGGCATCCAGCACGATCATATAGCGGTAACGCCCACCCCAGCGGCGGCAGAAATCGGCGATGTTGCCGCTCTTGCGACTGGTGTTCTCCACCCGGTTGCGATAGAAAACGCGCGCCGGATGTCCCATCTCCTTGGCCCAGCGGCGCCACAGCAACTCCTCTTCCACCCAGATATCCGGGTCGCGGGTGTCGCTGACCACAAAGACCTCAAAACCGTCCTGCTGACCCGTCTCCACCAGGGATTGCCACATCGCCCGCAGCCCGGCGAAGACCCGCACCGGATCCTCGTTGTAAACCGGCATCACCAATGCCGTCTTGAACGGGCCGCTCGGTGCGGCGCCCGCGCCGCGGGTATCCGCGTTAGCGATGGCATAGTGATCCCGCCCGGTCACGAGCATCGCGAAGCCGATGGTCGCGGTCCAGAATGACGCGCTGATCCAGAGGGTGAGGATCGCGTAGAGGCCCAGCATGACGAGTTCATGCGGCCGGGTCCCGCCGTCCTGAAAAGCGACGCTGAGCAGGGACATGGCGCCCAGTGTCGTGAGCAGCACCAACAGGAAAAAGAGGATACGGCGGTAATGGTGGCCCATAACGCCGATCCGGGAGTCACTGGTCATCGCGGTTGCTCCGTACGCGGCGCCGCGGCGGCCGGCTCGTTGCCGGCCAGCACCCGCAAAGCGCCGGTGATGCGCCGACCCAGGTCGTGACAGCACAGATTGATGGTACTGGGCGCCATGTCCAGCGGGGCCGGCTCAGGCTCCGGCTGAACGCCGGCAGCCCGCACCTGGGCGGCGATCGACTCGCCGGAGACCCCTGAAAAGCGTGCCGACCAGTTCGGCACGGCACCGCTCAGTACGGCCGCACGGGCGGTGAACAATGCGTCGAGCTCACCGGTGATGTCGAGTTCCGCGCACAGCCAGGCATCAAGCAGGGCATAGGCCTCCTCGATACCGGCCTCGACCGGATCCTCCAAGGGTACCACGCTCACCCGCGCTTCCCAGCGCTGCTGAATGCGCGCCAACAGCCGCTCGCGATGCAGTGGGTCTTCGATACCCAGAGCACGCAGGTAGAGGGCGACACGCTCCGACACCGGCGCCCAGGCCGCCGGGGAGCGGTCGGCCGCCGCGACCGCGGCGCCGGACTGCCCCGCGGCCCCCGCCATGGCTATTCCCGAATCCATTGGAAACTCCAGGTTTCGCTCAGCACATCACTGCCGTTGCGCAGGAAGGCGCGCAGGTCGACCGGACCTGAACCATCGGGGGTGAGTTCAAAGAACAACCGCCAGCCCTTGGTTTCGGGATTCGGCTGGACCGTCGGGGTGGACAAGGTGCCCGAGGACGTTGAGACGAACGCCTCCACCGGTGTATCGGTCGGCAGCGCCGCCAGAGTCTCGCCGCCAAAATCGAGTACGAACTTGCGTTTCTCGGAATCCAGCTCGGCGGTGCCGCCGGCGCCGATCCGGGTGGACAGGGTCCGCCCACCTTGCAACTTGGCCTCCGGATCGCCGGCGAAACGCAGCCGGTAGGCATACTCGAACTGCTCGCCGGCGCCGGCGGTCCGCTCCGGGATCCAGAAGGCGACGACATTGTCGTATTGCTCCGAATCGCTCGGAATCTGCACCAGTTCGACCGCACCCTTGCCCCAGTCGCCGATAGGTTCCACCAAGGCGCTCGGGCGACTCTGGTAGGACGCCTCCAGGTCCTGGTAGCTGCGGAAGTCACGGTCGCGTTGCAGCAGACCGAACGCCTTCGGATTCTCGGACCGGAAGGCACTGATGCGTAACCCCTTGGGATTGACCAGCGGACGCCAGATGCGCTCGCCGGTGCCGTCGACCACGAGCAGACCATCGGAATCGTGGACCTCGGGACGGAAGTCGTCCATGAAGCGGTCGGTATCCTCAGCATGGAAGAACATGCTGGTCAGGGGCGCAATCCCGAGTTTCTTCACCCGCTCGCGCAGGAACAGGTGGGCCTTCACATCGATCACTGTTTCCCGCCCTGGGGAGATCAGGAAGCGGTAGGCGCCGGCCGCGCTCACACTGTCGAGCAAGGCGTAGAGGGTGATGGAGGTCGCGTCCCGATCCGGCTTCTCCATCCAGAACTCACGAAAGACCGGGAACTCCTCCTTGCTCGGCAGCCCGGTGTCGATGGCCAGGCCGCGCGCGCTCAGCCCGTAGAGCAGCCCCTTGGCAACCGCGCGGAAATAGCTGGCCCCGAGGAAAACGGCCACCTCGTCAAACACGTCGTCCCGATTCAGCGGATACAGCAACCGCAGGCCGGCGAACCCCAGGTCCTCCGGCAGATCCGGCGGGACCGTATTCTTGCCGTAATCGAACAGGCTGTTGCGATAAAGCACCGGGGCCGCTTTCCCCTCTTCGATCACGTTGAAGGTCACCCGGTCCTTAAACATGAACCCGCGCGGAAAGAGTTCGGCCTGGAACGGCAGGGACTCGGCCCGCCAGAGTGACTGGTTGCGGCGAAAACGGATATCGCGATACTGGTCATAGTCCAGATTGGCGAAGAAGGGGGGCAGCGCGGGCTGATCCGGCTGATACGGCTCGGCCGCCAGTTCGTCGGCGCGGCGCACCACGGAAGCGAAAGTGAAATGACCCGGCACACCCTGCTCCACCCCAGGGACGGCGGAGCCGGTCTCGGCCTCGCCCCGGACGTTTCCGGTGATCGCCAGTGCCGTGAAGGAAAGGGCCGCACAAAGAGGCAAGAGTCCGAAACGTCTCGGGATCATAATACTGAATCGCCTGCAAGTCAGGGTTGCGTGATAAGGGCATCGGGTCGCGGCAACCGGACGCGACTGGGATACCGGTCGCGGTTGATGCGACCCGGCCCCCCGGTCAAGCCCGTCCGACCGCCCCGATCGGGAACAGTCGTGCCAAACGTGGATTGTAGGACAGCGCCTGGGGCGCACGCACGGTCCTTTGTTCATCGAGCGGCAAGCTGTCCGCCGACCGCGGCCACGCGGCACCTGCTCCAAGCGGCGCGCGTCGGCACGAAATGGCCAATCGAGAGCGTGCAGTGTCTGGTTGCCGACGACGCCCAGGAGTAAGCTCCGCGTGGGGCAGAATCACGGGCGGCGGATCGTCGGCGGCCGCGTTACGCGGGTTGACCGGACGCCGCCAGCCGCGCATCCCCTAAACCGTCTAATGATACCAGAATATCCAGAGCCGCCGTTCACCCGCTACCCGTGGACAGCAGTTCCAAATTTGGGTGGCCGCCGCCAACAGCGTGTCGGCAGCGAGGCCGATGGTGGATGCGCTGCGCTTATCCACCCTACGAAACCGGCTCCGTTGTAGGGTGGATAAGGCGCGCCGCTCGGTCTCGGGGACTC
>NZ_CAIZIZ010000013.1 GCF_903933125.1 uncultured Lamprocystis sp.
GTGACGGCTGGTGTTTTGGTCGACTTCAGACGATACCGCCGGTCTCCCGCTGCCGCCACCTCCGCAGGAGCCGCCGGCCCTGGTCCAGCCCACCCGTGCACAGCGCCCGGCCTCAGGCAAAAATGGCCAAAGTCGAGATTCTGCCCCGCATTCAAAAACGCCTGCATCCCCGCCTGCTCGCAAAACTCATCCACCCAGGCCGCCGGCATATCCGGCCGCTCTTCAAACAGCGCCGCCCGGCGCCGGGCCAGATCCGATGCGCTCAGTTTGCGGATAGCGATTCTGGGGTCCGCCTCGCCCAGAATCCCTTTCTCCTCCCATTCCACCTTGAGCCACGGCGGATTCCCCAGGATCAGGTCGAAGCCCCCGGACGCGCGGAAGATGTCCGCGAAGCTCAGTTCCCAATGGAAGAAGCGATAACGACTCGCCAGGGCCTCAACCTGGGCGACGCGGGGAAAGTGCTCGCGCAGACGCTTGATCCGCAGCTCGCCGTAGCGGTCGTGCAGGGTCTTCCCAGTCGTTGCATAGGCCAGGGGCAGTTGGCCGGGCAGGTCGTCGAACAGGGACCCCTGGATCTCGGGGACCAAAACCTGCCGTTCCACCTTGGCGGGCGCTGGAGACAGGTCCAGCTCTTGCTGCTCGTTGATCTCCATGAGAGTGCCGTCGAGGATGGCGCCGACCTCGGTAATCCACTGGGTCCGGCTCGGCAGGGTCGGTGCTTTTTCCAGGGGCCAGAACCAGAGGGCACACCAGTAGTCCATTACCAGCTTGAGCCGCCGGTAGGGGGTGGCCGTGTCGCCGTCTTCGCTCAACATGCCGGCCTTGCGGGTGGCCTCCTTGCTGGCGCGGCTGGTGACGGTGCCCTCGCCGGTGTCGGGCCAGACCGGCAGGTTGTCCTCGGTGCGGACGCGGTCCTGGGCCAACTGCCGGGCGTGCTCCTGCCAGAGGGTGTCGATCCGGGCGCTGAGCTGCGTGAGACGCCGGACCTCCAGGTCCGAGAGGGCCAGGACCAGGCCCTTCTTCCAGGTCTTGACCCGTTCCAATTCGGCGCCGAAGTAGTCCTTGACCGCCTTGTTGGTGTAGTCGCACATCCCCTCGTCGGGCAGCAGGAAGTGATAGACCTCGTCGTCCCGGCGCGGTTCGGTCGGCGTCACGCGGCGGGGGCTGGCGTACAGGTAACAGTTGGGATTGGGCTCGGATTTGGTCTTTCCGTAATAGTCGCTCTCGTAGTGATTGATCCGTCTTGGTGCGGTGACTTGGCTCCGGCTGAACACCTGCGGTCGGGCACCCACCAGTGAATTGCCGTTGAACAACTGGTAGCCGAACCAGGGCACCCGGGCCGGCTTGGGGCGGCCGGTGTCATCGGTCTCGCCATAGATGGCATTGAGCCAGAGGCTGACCTCGGCGAGCTCGGTCGCGATGGGGTTGAGGTCAACGCCGAAGACGTTGGTGTCGGCCAGGCGCATGCGGACCTTCTGCAGCTCCTGGGCGTACTGGTCGTGGGGGATGCGGCGTTTGCACTCCTGCTGCTTGCGCGTGAGATAGGCTTCGGCCAACTGGTTGACCGCCTCGTTTAAGAAAGCGGCGCTGCCCATGGCCGGCTCCAGCACCCGCAGCGTCAGAATCGCGTCGGCGGTCTTGTCCTGCAGCAACTCCTTCAGGGCGTATTTCACCAGACACTGGGTCAGCGACTGGGGGGTGTAGTAGCTGGCACTCTTCTGCCGGTCGCGCCCGGCCAGCCGGTAGATGAAGGTGCCCTTGGGGTAGACCCGCAACTCCTTGCGGCCCTCGGCGTTGGTAAAGGTGACCTTCTCGCCGTTCTTGTAGTCGCCGATCTTGTCCTTGGTGACGAACCAGCCGTTGCCGAGCAGGTCGGTGGTGCCGCCGTAGGCATCCTCGCCCCCGCCCGCGTCCGCATCCTCGCCGGTCTCGTCATCGTCCGGGATGGTGGTCGGCTGCTTGGCCTCCGGCATCACCTCGTACAGGTCCGCGGCGGCGAAGAAGCCGCGGTAGGCCAGCAGGGACTCGTAGACGGCACCCAACTGGTTGATGGACAGGGCCTGGTAGCTCACCCGGCGGGTGCGCCGGGTCTTGGGGTCCTTGGCAAAGGAGAGACCGCGCAGCACGCCCTGCCAGAGATGGTTGGGAAAGCGCACCCGGTTGAGCAGGGGTGTGCTCGCGGGGTCGAACAGTTTGCTGTCGAGCGGCGCCAGCTCGAAGGCGTTGACGGTGGCCGAGCCTGCCAGTGCCTGCTGCGCGATGGTGTTTCCCTGGGCGATCAGGGCGAAGAGTTTCCTGAGTGTCTTGTCGAAATAGTGACCGTTCTGCGCCTGGGTGGTGTGCAGGTCGGTGAGGGTGAGGTCGCGCAGGTGCTCCAGGCTGTAGCCGCGGGTGTAGACAGCGCTCCGGTCGATGGGCACGTAGCCCAGCTCGGGGCGGGCCTCGATGTAGAACAGGAAGATCAGCCGGTACACCAGCCGCACGCACTCGGTGCTGAGCGGCGCGGCATTCAGCGGCTTGGCGGTGCCCGTGTAGCTGTAGCCGTGCTCCTGGATCAGTTGCCGCGCCGCCTCGTTGCCGAGCAGCTCGATGGCCTCGCGCAAGGCGTACTTGAGGTCTTCGCTGACCCCCGCGTCGTGCTTGTGGGATTCGGCGTCCAGGGTGTCGAGCAGGCAACCCGTGTTCCCAGTGGGGCCCGCGTCCGGGCACAGGGCCTCGCGGTGCAGCAGCGCGTAGCAGGCGTTGAGCGTGGCGGGTGGCTTCTTGCCGAGGATCTCCGTCAGGTCGAAGCGCAGAAAACGGTTGGCTGGCCACTTGAAGCGGTCGATCAGGATCCATTCGACCTCGCCCACGACCAGCACGAAGCGCGGCGGGTGGTCGGCGGCGAACAGGACGTCGGAGAGGATCTCCGCCAAGGGGCGCGGGATTTTCTTGTCCTTGCCCAGATAGGCCGCCGGGATCTCCTCGATCGCAAAGTGCCGCGGACCCAGGACCGCGTCCAGCGGATCGGTGGTCTGCGCATCCCGCCGGGACTTCTCATCCGGATTGAAGGCGGGTATGACGATCAGGTCCGGGAGACCGGCGGTCGTGCCAATCTGGCACCAGATCGGGAGCGGCTGGCCGCCGACCCATTCCTGCTCTTGGGGGTCGATGACGAAATCCAGTGCCCGCAACAGGTCCCGGTGCAGATCCTGGTGCCAGTGCAGTTGGGTGGCGAAATCCTCATCCCAGGGGTAGCGGGCGTGCTGCTGAAAGAAGGGTGCGGCGAGGCGCGCCAGGCGCTTGGCCGCCGGGTCGTCTGCCGACGCATCGTCCGGCTCATTGCGGGGACGTTGTTGCAGCCAATCCTTGACGCGGGACTGGAAGACATGGGCGAAGAAGTGGTGGCTGTAAAACTCGTTCTCGTTGACGATGCCTGGAAAGACGTCGAATTTTTCTGCTGTGTCCATCGCTGATCCCGGGACTAATGGCGATTTCCGACAATTTGGATACCGGTGAGTGTAGGTGCGACTTCAGTCGCACCCGAGTCCGAGTCGGTGCGACTGAAGTCGCACCTACATCCGAGCCGACGGTGGGTGGTATCCGGTTTTTCGGAAATCACCTAAGGCCGCGCCGCGACGCCGGCGAGCACCTGCACGAAGGGCATGGGTTCCACCTCAAGGCTGTCCTTGACCCATTGGCCATACTCGGTGAAGACGTCCTCAATGTCTTTCATGCGGCGCGCCCGGCGCCCGGTTCTGACGGAGTCCAGTACGTTGGCCAGGCGCAGCTCCAATTGCCGCTCCTGGGCGCCGCGCAGCTCGTCCATCTCCGCGAGCTTGCGCTTGACCTCCTCGGCGCGCGTGGCGCTGAAGCGCTTGACCTGATCCTCGACGAACAACTGCATGGTGGCAACCGCATCGCCCAGGGCCTGCTGCAGCGCCGTCAGGTCCAGTGCGCGGCGGGCGTTGGGCAGCCCACGCTCGGCGATGCCGGCGCGGGCACAGAAGGTATCGAAGTCTTCGATCGCATGGTCTTGGTCACCGCGACGGACTACCGCTTTCCACTCGGCGATCAGTGGTTGGCCCTTGCGGTTGGGGATCAGGCCCAACATCAGAAAGGCGCATTCGTTCGCCGCAAGATGCGGGCTGGTGATGACCGGGGCGCGCCGACGGCCTACGTCGCCGATAACCCGGTCAATCAGCCATTGGCAAATGGGGTGCTGGGGCCAGAGATACTGGATGTCGGGCCAGGCAGCGCCTTGCCGGTCCGCTTCACGGGCGCGCTGGATGGATTCCTCGACGAGGCCGGGGTGCGCGGACAGCAGATATTCGTCAGCCTCACGCAGGATCTCGGCCGGCAACTGGCGGCGCAGCCGTCGGCGCAGGTCCGCGGGTGGGGTGAGGCGCAGCATGCGGGCCTGGTCGTCGATGCGGTAGCCCGCCGCCTCGGGAATCCGGCTGATGGCCTGCTTGGCGAAGGCGTAGACATCCGGGAAGAAACGGTGGGGCTCGGGGGGAATAGGGGCGGGGGGCGCCTGCTGCTGTCCCGCGCCGAAGAAGTCCGCCTCCCAGTCATAGGCGTCGTCCGGCGCCGCGGCTTGTTCGATGCACTCCCGCTCGAATTGCTCGGCGCTCATGCCACTTGCCAGTGCATCGGCCACCACGCGCTCTTCTTCCTCGCTGCTGTGCTTGCGCAGGATGGAGGCTGGATCGCCGATGTTGCGACTGATCTGCTCATCCTTGCGCACCAAGACCTCAATGACGCGCAGATCGCCCTTCACCGTCTCGATCTCGGATTGGGTCAGCAGATAGTCGATGCGTGGGGTGCGCTCCTGGCCAAAGCGGTCCACCCGGCCGTTACGCTGCTGGAACACCATCGGCGACCAGGGCAGGTCGAAGTGCACCAAGCGGTGAGCGAAGTAGTGCAGGTTCAGCCCTTCCGAGGCCACATCGGAGCACAGTAGCACCCGCAGGCTGTCGTGTTCCTGGCCGAACCGCTCGACGATCACCTGCTGGTCGACGTCCGAGAGGCCGCCGTCCAGGATCGTAAAGGCATCCTTTTCGAGGTGCAGATCGCCAGGAAGCCTGGACATCAGCCACTTCAGGGTCTCGATGCGCTCGGAGAAGATGACCAGCCGGTCTTTGCTGTCCTTGCCCGTCCACTGGGCCTGCGGGTCGCACAGCGCGGTCAGCAGGCGCTGGTACTTGCTGAAGCGCTCAGGCGTGATGGCGTCCAGCGCCCGCAAGAAGGCCTCAAACGCGGCGATCTCCTCTTTTTCCGCGTCTGATGGTGCCGGCCTTCGACGGAGCTTGTCGATGCGGTTGCGGGCATAGCTGCCGGCGGCGGCGGGGCTGGAGAACAGGGCCTTTTGCAGGCCGACGCGCTGCAGCTCTCCCTGTTTGCCCTGCGCGCGCGCCCCCGTTTGGGTGAACGGGATCTCCAGCACGGACTGGAAGGCCACCTCTTCCTGCGGCGTGGCCCGGGCTGACAGGCGGCGGGTCACCGGCTCCGCGAACTGGCCCTCTGCCTGACCTTTGATGTCCTTCTTGAACCGGCGCACGAACAGGTCCTTGCGGTCCAGGTCCGCACGGGTGTAGTCGTCCGGATCGGAGATGGCGGTGGGGTCGAGCAACCAGATCAGCGATGCAAAACTGTTGGGGGAGCCGTCGTGGGGTGTGGCCGAGAGTAAGATCAGGGTGTCGGACTTGGTGGCGAGGTGCTTGGCCAGTTGCGCCCGCCGCGACGAGCCCGCGTCGCCCTTGCGGACCGCGACGTTGTGGCATTCGTCGATGACGATGATGTCCCAACGGGACTTGTCCAGATAGTTGCGGTACTCGTTGTTCCCCTTCAGGGTGTCCATCGAGATGATGGTTTTGTCGTAATAGTTGAAGGGGTTGTGCCCGGACGGGATGTTGTTGCGGATGCGCTGGATGCCGGCGGAGTCGAGACGCACCAGCGGGATGGTGAAGCGCGACCACCACTCCTTCTGGAACTGGGTCAGCATGCTCTTTTGGGTGACCACCAGAATGCGACGGCCCCGCCCGCGGATATCCAGCTCGGTGGCCAGCATGGCGGCTTCCAGCGTCTTGCCCAGACCCACGCCATCGGCGATCAGGAGGCGGGTGCGGACCTGCGCGAGTCCCATCGCCGCCGGCACGCGTTGGTAGTCGGCGGCCTTCATGACCGCCTGATGGGCGCGGTGCAGGTGCTGGTCGTTGGCAACCGTTCGCAGCCGCTGGCTTTCGAGATAGAGCAGACTGTCGGTGAAGTAGTCGCTGGTGTCCTGGAACAGCTGAGTATGCGCGGGATCGTGAATCTGAATGTCGTCCTCGAGCCGGTCGAGAAAGCTGGCGGAGGTACCGCGAACGAGCTCGGACAGGCCATCACAGGTCAAGGCATGACCACCGTCGTCGCTCAGATCGATGCGGCGGATGACCCAGTCTTCATCGCGAATGGTGACTCGTGCTCCAGGCGCCAGTCTTTGTTGCATATCTATTGTTGTTCCTGGTTGCTCTCTGCTCTCGGCCGCCGGTCAGCCTGGAGATCCTGCCGCTGCTCCAAAGGCAGCACGGACAATGGGCCAGAGTACTGCAATTTACAATCAACACAAATGGGCTTCTTGACCGAGCTAAAATTTCCTACTTTTACGACAACCACAACGAGCCGTTACGCAGGCGATTGCCGGGAATCCCCTCAAGTGCCCCCCAAAATGCCACGGAGCACGGCAAGCAGTGCTTCGGTGTCGACCGGTTTACTCAGAATCCGCAGGGTCGGGTTGCGGGCGCGCGCGTCCGCGGTCGCCGCGGGGTCTCCGCTCATCAGGATCACCGGGAGTTCCGGTCGGTTCCGGCAGAGGCTGTGGTGGAGTGCCAGGCCGTCCAGGCGGGGCATGGCAATGTCCGAGAGCACCAGGCCAATGGTCGGTTCGTCGGCGAGGTGGTCGAGCGCGTCGGCCCCGTCCACGGCTTCCCGGACGCGGTAACCGGCCTGCTCCAAGGGACGGCGTAGCGCTTTGCAGACCAGGGGTTCGTCGTCCACCAGCAAGATCGCGGGTCGTCCGCCGGAGGGGTCCGGGGCGCGGGCGGCGCCGGATCGGACGAGATCCTGATTGGCACCATGGGTCACGGTCATGGAGCGGGGCGATAATGGGAGCCGGAGTCGGACGCAGGTCCCCTCGCCCGGTGTCGAGGTGATCTGTACCGCGCCATGGCTGCGCCGGGCGAACTCCTGCACCATGAAGAGCCCAAGACCGGTTCCGCGACCGCGCGCCTTGGTGGAGAACAGCGGCTCGAACAGACGTGCCCGGACGGCCGCCGTTATGCCCACGCCGGTATCCACCACACACAACTCCCCGTGACCTTCATGGCACGCGGCGGCCGGGCCGGTCGCCGCAATGCCCGCGGTCGGTTGGGCGGTGACGCGGATCGTCAACTGCCCGGCAGCTCCCATGGCATCGCGCGCGTTGAGTGCGAGGTTGAGCAGGGCGGCCTGGAGTAAGGCGGGATTTGATAACACACTGATCTCCGGAGTCAGGTCCAGGGTCAGTGCGATTCCCGGCGGCAGCAGGCGTTGGATCACGGGTGCGAAGTCTTGCACCAACTCGCCCAGCGGACAAGGATCGACACTGACCTCCTCGCCGCGTCCCAGCGAGAGCAGGCCGGAGGTGACCACCTTGGCTTGAGCGATTGCGGCCTCGGTCTCGGCAAGCACCTGCCGCGCTTCACCCGTGCCCGCCGCGGCGGACAACAGATGCTTCAGGTAGTGCAGATTGCTGCCGATCACTCCCAGCACGTTGTTGAAGTCGTGGGCCACACCGGCTGCCAGGTGCCCGATGATCTCACGCTGGCGCGCTTGCAGGAGGCCATCGAGCACCGCCTGTTCGCGGAGGTTGGCGCTGATGCGCTGGGCCATCAGCGTCAGAATCTGCTGTTCCGGTTGACCCAGCACTGGTGCGGTCACGCGGTCGGCGAGGTCGAGGATCCCCTGGTGAATAACGCCCTCGGCGTCGCTCCAGGTCAGATCCATCCGGGTCAGGAACGCGAGGTCCGCGCCGAAGACCGGATGTCGCGGCACTGGCAATGGGTCGTTTGCCAGGTCGTCGAGGAGAACGGGTCCCGCCGGGCCATGACTGTCGGCCACCGTGTCACCCACCGCGACGAGCACCCGATAGCGCTGATCGCTGACCTCGGCGAGGGCCGCGAGTTCAACCCCGAGTGACTGGCAACCGTAGTTCAAGAGTGCCGGCAGGTGCTGGGCGGGCGGCTGGTAGCGGGTGGTCAGCTCCGAAAATGCCTCGAGCTTCGCGCTGTAACGTTGCAGCGCCTGTTCCGCCGCGGCCCGCGCCTGCCCGGCGAGGCGTTGTTCGGTAATGTCCTGCACCAGGCCGAGGGGCAGCGGTGCCCCGCCATCGCGCGCCGGCAGCAGAGCCACGCTGAGGTCTCCCCACACCAGGGTGCCGTCGGGCCGCAGATAGCGCTTCGTCATGCGATAACTGGACCGCTGGCCGGCCAGCAGTTCCTGGAACAGACAAAGGTCGGTGTCGAGGTCTTCCGGATGGGTGAAGTCGTCGAAACGCAGTGTCTGGATGGTCGCCGCGTCGCGTCCGAGAATCCGCTCCATGGCGGGATTGGTGAACTGTGGACGCCGGTCAGGGCCGACGATGGCCATGCCGATCGGCGCCTGCTCGAAGGCTTTGATCGTAATCCCGGCCAGCGGCATGCGTAGTCAGGGCTTCCAGCCCTGAGGGTGTCAGGCCAGGATGGCCTGACTACGCACCTGGCGAGCCCAAGTGGCCGGAATCTTGATCAAGGCCTGCTCGAAGACCGCCCGGAAGCGTGCCTCGCTCTGCGCCAGCACGTGCTCCGCCAATTTTTCGGCGGTGATGTCGCGGATGGTGCCGATGATGCGGATGATCCCCGCATCGTCGACTGGTTCGCCGTCGACACTCGTGTGCTTCACCCGGTTCTCAGCGAATCGCAAACGCAGGACCAAGTGGTAGGGGCGCCGCTCGGCGAGGGCCTGGGTGATGGCGGCTTCCATGTCCGGCAGATCCTCCGGGTGGATAACGGCGGCACCGACCGCGTAATCCACTAGGGATTGATCTGGTGGTAACTCGAAGATACGCAGGGACTCGTCGGAAAACCAGGCGGTCCTGGTGGATGTGTTCAACTCCCAAACGCCGACGCGGCCCGCCCGTTGGGCGCGCGCCAGGCGTCGCTCGCTGTACCGTAGTTCGCGTTCACCCTCCTGCCGGGCCTTGATGTCTGCCCGCAGGGCCGCTTCCATGCGGGTGAAGGCGGCGCTGAATTCAGCGATTTCCCGCAGCCGACTGGGCCGCGGCGGAATGTCATGCTCCGGTCGGTCCAACCGGGCGGGCAGGCGGCTGGCAATGGCGGCTAGGGTGGCAATGGGGCGGCCGATGCGTCGACTGAAGGCGAAAGCAGCGATCAAGGCGAGCAGCAGAATGGCACCAAGCTGCCAGAACACGCTGAATTGAATGCGCTGCAAGGTTTCCACCGCCCGCGTTGCGGTGAGTTCCGTGACCAGTTGGTGCGGAGCACCGGCCAGGGTCAGGTCGGTGAGCAGTTGGAAATGGCCTTTGCGAAAGCGCACCATGCGCGATGACCGCGGGTCTGGGGAGGGTTGGAGATTTGGCTCCGGCGCGATCGTCGCGCCGCGTCCGTGCGCTGGGGTCGGCGCGAGTGTCATCGTGATCTCGCCGGCCTCGGGCAAGAGCCACTGGATCTGCCTGATAACCCCCGGCAGTTCCGCCTGCGCCGCGGCGAGGTTCGGCGGTGGATCAGGCCGGTTGAAACGCGCGGCGGCGAGTCGACTGGCCAGGGTCAAGGTGTCGGACGCGTCGGCTTCCATGGCGTCGGTCAGGCGGCGGATCTGAAAGATCGAGACGCTCAGCGCCGGGACCAGGACCGCCAGTACCATGGTGGTGAACAGGATCTCGCCGATCGGTACCGTGACGGCCCGCCGCCGCAGCAACTGGATACTGAGTATGATCGCGCCGGCAAGCGCCGCATTGAGTACCCCGTTGATGGCCTGTTTGAATGCCACCAGAGCCACCTCGGTGCCGGTCATGGCAAGTGGTCCGCCGTAGGTCAGAGCAACCAGCGGCATGCCGAGAATCAGCCAGTAGATGCCGTCCGCGGCAGCCAAAGGCAACACGTCACCCCGCGGGCGGAGATAGCGGCGCAGCACACCCACGCACAGCGCCTCGGCGATCAGAATCAGCCAGGCGTAGGGGTGGTGCCAGAGCATAATCGTGTATGCTCCGCCGATGGCCGCCACCAAGACGCCGGCGCCGGTTCCCAACCAGTGGATGGCCAACATGGCAACGACCGACCCGAAGACCAGGTCCAGTCCGTAGCCGACCGGCAGATGCACGAGGCTGACGGTGAAGGCCGCGGCCGCGAGTCCGGCCACGCGGGAGAGGTCGGTCAAGCCCGCCGGGAGTCGTCGACCCGCGGTTTGCGCGGGGGCGGAAGGGCGCGCCGTCATAGGTGGTCCAGGTCCCGTTAATTTTGTTAGAGTATCGCGACAATCCGGTGGTTTCCGGATGTTCACAACGCGCCGCTGCCCGCTTGGCGATTGGCAACGGACGTCTGGAAGGCAGTCACTTGCGCTTCCCCACCGGCTGTTGGTGCGATCTATCATGCCTGAACCCGCGCGTATCATCATCGTCGAGGACGACGTGGCCATGGCCAGGGGGCTGCAGCGTATCCTGACCAGCGACGGCTTTCATGTTTCCCTGGCCTTCAGCGGCGCTGAATTAATCGATTTGTTGAACCGCGGCGATGTGGACCTGGTGCTCCTGGACCTGAATCTGGGGGCCGAGGATGGCATGGACATCGCCCGTGAGTTGGCGCGGACCCGTTCCACCGGGCTCATCATCATTACCGGGCGGGGTGGTAAGGCTGATTTGGTCGCGGGGCTGGAGGCCGGGGCGGATGACTATCTGGCGAAGCCCTTTGATCCCGACGAGCTGCGCGCGCGCATGCGTGCGGTGCTGCGCCGCCGTCAACGCGGGCGGAATGCCCTACCCGTGCTCGCGGTCGGTTCCTTTCGGCTGAACACCGCGAATCGGTGTCTGACCCGTGAGGGCGACGATGCGCGGATCGAGTTCACCGCGCGGGAGACGTCCCTGCTTGCCTATCTGATCACCCACTTAGGTGAGCCGGTTCATCGTGCCGACCTGGCCCGCGGCGAGTATTGGACCCCGGACGACCGGGCGACCGATGTCCACATGAGCCACATCCGGCACAAGCTTCAGGGGGGCGGGATGTCCGGGTTATGTATCCAGCCGGTGCGGGGCGTTGGCTATCAGCTGACCTGCGTGCTGCCGGGAGAATCCGAGCCTAAGCAATGATCTCGTGAGCGATTCAGGATTTCGGCGTGCGTGTTGACCGCGTGCTGTTCTCCCGGCTCAGCGCCTGGCGGAACTGGTGGCACCGGTCGAGAAATTCCCGCGTGCTCTTGGGCATCGGGACGCGGGCGCGCACGATGTGGGTGACCAGGTCGGTTCCCTCGCGGATCAGGCGCGCGCCTTCCAGGGCCTCGCGAATGGTCGCCGCGTCCGGAGCCGCCGGCAACCGGGGCTGGATGTTGCAGAGGCGCTCGCGGGCGACGACATAACTCGGCCACACGCGAAAGATGCCGGGATCGGTGCGCAGCATTTCGCACTTGCGCTTGCCGGCTTCGGCCAAGGCGTCGACGCGCGGGGCGATCATGGTGATCTGGGTGCTGTTGGAGAAGGCGTCTTTCAGGCCGGTACCGATGCGGTCGATGTCCCTCATGGTCATGGCCATCTTGAGGTAACGGCTTTCATAGAAGGCCTCGATGGGAATCGAGTAGGCCTTGAAAGGCTCACCCCACAGTTCGTCGATTCCCTCGTCGCCGCCGCGATGGCGGACCATTTTGCCCAGATCCAACGCCTCCATCAGGCACTGGCCGCACTCGCGCATGAGGGTGTTGTCCGGTGTGATCTCGATTCCGGAACTCTGCAAGTCCACCAGGCAGGTGAAGATATCCGTGGCGCGGTTGAACAGCGCACCGGCGAGCATGGCCCCGTTGATGCGCTTGCGCTCGGTGTCGGTTTCGGCCTGGTAGGCCGCCCGCGCCGCTTCGAGGCGGTTGCCGGGGATGTTGATCCCGAATTCCACATGATTGAAGAGGCGCCGGGTCAGTGCCTGGATCAGACCCTTGCGCGTTGCCAGGGTATCGATCGGGGGATCATAGTGTTTGATCCAGTACCCGTCGTAGTAGACGCGCATCTCGCCATCGATCAGGCGGCGGGTACCGTTGGCCGTGGGCTCGGACATAAGACTTAATGAGCTGCCAGTGGGATGCGCAAGTGTATCGGAGGTTGGCGTCGACTGCTTGCCGGTGCGGCCTGCGGTCGCGCGGTCTCCGCGCGTCGCAGCGTCCCGGATATTGTTAGACTGGCGGTGTTTACCACCTGCAGCGGCGGAGCCGATATGATAACCAAAGACCAGTTTACCGCGATCGTGATGACGTTGTTTGCCTGGGGTCTCGCAGGGGGGCTGTTTGGCGCCTTGTTTGCCGGGCTCCATCAGGTACTCTTGGTTGAGGGTCTGACCGACTGGCGGCCGCCGGTAATGGCGGCCGCGGCCGCGGCCATGACGACCTCGGCCTTCTATAGCGCGATGCCCGTTGCGCTGGCCGGGGCCATGGCCGGCGTGTTGGCATCCATCGGGTCCTTGATCGTGTTCGGTCACGATCCGGGGCTGCTCCAGATTGCCGGTGCGGCCGGGGTCGCCGGGCTGGCCGGCGGGAGCTTTTTCGCGTGGATGACGGGTGGCGGCGGTCGTCCGCTGGCGCGGACCCTGGCCGGACTGGTCGGGGGGGTGATCGCCGGGGGCGTCGTGGCCGCGTTGGTTGCTGCGACCGGCCACCAAGCGGGTGTCTTCGTGCTGGCCGCCGGTGTGGTGGCATTGGTGGGAACCTTGTTCGAAATCTCCGAACGCTGGCTGGTCAATCGCGGCGGCGCGTTGTTTCCCGCCGGTCTGTCGGCCGCGGTCGTGGCAGGTCTGATTGCCACCATGGTGGGTGCCGGCGTGTGGCTCCTCGGGGGCGCGCCGACCTTGGCGCTGGACGGCACCAGCCAGGATCTGCTGGGTCAGATTCGCCGCGAGCTGCCCCCGGGATTTCTCGGTGGGCTCTTGGGTGGAGCCATTACCGGCGTTATCTTGGAGTCACTGGGCTTTCATCTGGAAGATCACGTCTGACGGCGCTGCGCCTGATGGTACCCCGGCGCGCCCTGGCGCGGTACCATGAGCCGGCAGGCGGCACCCAGGTCCGGTACTCAACTCGCGTGCCGGATGATCGTACCCTGCAACACGCACAACATGATTTAGTCAGCAGCCCATCGGAGAGTTCACATGAATGCACTCGATATCCTTGGCGCGGTGATGCAGTCCGGCATGTCCCCACAAGCCGGGGATCGCCTGGGCAGCATTCTTGGTCAGATCATGGGCGGGCAGATGGGTGGCGGCGCGCCGGCGGTTGCCGGCAGTGCGCCGGGCGGCGGTATGTTCGATGTCCTCTCTAAGGTGGCCGGCGCCATGATGGGTGGACAGGGCGGGACGTCCGCGACGGGCGGCTTGCCAACCGAGATACTCAAGCAAGTGGCCGGTGCCGTGCTGGGCGGTCACGCGGCCCCAGGCAACACGGCCACCGGGGCCGGCTCGCTGGCCGTGTTCGGTACCCTGGCGGCCCAGGCTCTGGAGATGGCGAAAGGTGTGTTCGGGGGGGCGCAAGCCCAGGCGGGCGGTCCGACGAATGTCCGCATGGACAACCAGACGGCGGTCCTGGCCGGAATGCGTGCCCCGGCCAATGCCCAGGAGCAACAACAGGTCATGGATGTGGCCATGCTCACCTTGCGGGCCATGATCAGCGCCGCCAAGGCGGATGGTCAAGTCGACGAGCAGGAGCGTCAGCGCCTGCTCGGCAAGCTCAACGAGGGCGGCATCTCGCCCGAGGAGCAGCGCTTCGTCGCCGAGGAGATGCAAAAGCCCATCGATCTGGATGTCCTGACCCGTGCCGTGCCCAACCAACAGGTGGGAGCACAGATCTATGCCGCCTCCTTGATGGCCATTGCCGTCGACACGGATGCCGAACGGCACTACCTGGCCGATCTGGCCGCGAAGCTCAAGCTGGACCCGGCCGCGGTGACCTATATGCACCAGGCGGTCGGTCTGTCCTGAGTCACTGTCGTGTCTCCCTGGTCCAGGTCGGCTGTCGCCGGGCCGGGTCGAGCGACCGCCGCCCGCGCGGTACTGTGAGGCGCAGGACGCGACCCGGGCAGGCCCTTTTTCCGACCTCAAATTTGGGAGACATAGTTATGACGATGTTGTTGTTTATCGCTATAGGGATCGTTATCGGCTGGAATCTGCCCCAGCCGTCCTGGGCCAAACAGTGGCAAGACAAGGTCGTTGGTTTCGTTCGTTCCATCACCAACAAGGCCGGTCAATGATCGTTGCCGCGGCGGTTTCTTCAGTAACCCGGAGGCCCATCCATGTCTGAAATCAAGTCCGAACAGGCCACCCTGATCCTGGGTGATAATCAGTATCAACTGCCGATCGTCGAAGGCAGCGAGCGCGAACGGGCCATCGATATCCGCACCTTGCGTGACCGCACGGGGTATATCACCCTGGATCCCGGATACGGTAATTCCGGCAGTTGCGAGAGTGCGATTACCTTTATCGATGGGGAACAGGGCATCCTGCGCTATCGGGGCATCCCCATCGAGCAGTTCGCGGGCAGCCCGACCTTCACCGATGTCGCCTGGCTGCTGATCTTCGGCGAACTGCCGACTCCGGCCGAATATGAGGAGTTTTCCGCGGATCTGACGCGCTTCGCCAATCTGGACGAGGGCATGAAGCATCAGTTCGAGGGCTTCCCGCGCACCGCCCCGCCGATGGCCATCCTCTCGGCCATGATCAACGCGCTGTCCTGTTTCCATCCTGAACTGCATGAACTGGAGGATCTGACCCAGTTCCGCCATGCCGCCGCGCGCCTGATCAGCAAGATCCGCACGATTGCTGCTTACGCCTTCCGCAAATCCCGCGGTCTGCCCTACATCTATCCGGACCCCAGCCTGAAGTACGTCCCGAACTTCATGCACATGATGTTCTCGCAGCCGTACAAGCAGTACATCTGCCCCCAACTGGTGCGCGAGGCGCTCAATCTGATCCTGATCCTGCACGCGGACCACGAACAGAATTGTTCGACCTCGACCGTCCGCATGGTGGGCTCTAGCGGGGCCAATCTGTTCGCCTCCTGCGCAGCCGGCGTGTGTGCACTCTGGGGGCCGCTGCACGGCGGTGCCAACGTGGAGGTGCTGACCATGCTGGAGCAGATCCATGCCGGCAACATCACCCCGGAGGAATACGTCAAGCTGGCCAAGGACAAGGACAGCAAGGTGCGTCTGATGGGCTTCGGGCATCGGGTCTACAAGAATTTCGACCCGCGGGCGCGGATGTTGGCGAGCATCGCCGAACGGCTTCTGCCCCAATTGAGCGGGGACGACCCGCTGCTGGAGATCGCCCGGCGGCTCGAGGAGATTGCACTCTCCGACCCCTATTTCATCGAGCGCAAACTCTATCCCAATGTCGACTTCTACAGCGGCATCATTCTGCGGGCCATCGGCATTCCCACCAACATGTTCACCGTGATCTTCGCGATCGGTCGGCTGCCCGGCTGGATCGCGCACTGGTGGGAGCATGATCAGACCCAACGCAATAAGATCGCCCGGCCGCGTCAGATTTATGTCGGCGAGACCTTGCGTGACTATGTCCCGAAGGAGCAGCGGGGCTGATACCGGCCCATGTCTGAAGCCCCCGACAGCGCTGCGGTGCAGCGCTATCTGCTTGAGCTCCAGGACCGTATCGGCACGGTCCTGGAGCAGGCGGATGGGCAGGCCAGGTTCCGCGAGGACGCCTGGAACCGACCCGGCGGGGGCGGCGGCCGCACCCGCGTGATGGCGGATGGGGCCGTGTTCGAGCAGGGCGGCATCAATTTTTCGCAGGTCTTCGGCGACCGGCTGCCGCCCGCCGCGACCGCCAATCGTCCGGACCTGGCCGGGCGGGGCTTCCAGGCCATGGGGGTCTCCTTGGTGGTCCATCCCCGCAACCCCTATGTGCCGACCTCGCATCTGAATGTGCGCTTTTTCATTGCCGAGCAGCCGGGTACGCCGCCGGTCTGGTGGTTCGGCGGCGGCTTCGACCTGACGCCCTATTATGGCTTCGACACCGATGCCATCCACTGGCACCGCAACGCCCAAAGCGTCTGCCGACCCTTCGGCGAATCGGTCTATCCGCGCTACAAACAGTGGTGTGACGACTATTTCTACCTGAAGCATCGCGCTGAACCCCGCGGGATCGGCGGGATTTTTTTCGACGATCTCAATGCCTGGGGCTTCGACCGTTGCTTCGCGTTCATGCGCGCGGTCGGCGACCAGTACCTGGCCGGCTATCTGCCCATCCTGGAGCGCCGTCGCGACTGCGCCTACGGGGAGCGGGAGCGAGCCTTCCAGAAATACCGGCGCGGCCGTTACGTCGAGTTCAATCTGGTCTATGACCGCGGGACCCTCTTCGGACTTCAGTCCGGCGGACGGACCGAATCCATCCTGATGTCACTGCCCCCGGAGGTCAGTTGGCGTTACGACTGGCGGCCGGAGCCCGGCAGTCCGGAGGCGGCGCTTTACGAGCGCTTTCTGGTGCCGCGGGATTGGGTGGCGGAGGCGCCGGACAGCACGTCCGGTTGAACGCGTGCGCAGGGAGTCGTTGGCGTCCGGTCGGGGTCACAAGAGATAAGGTGATTTCCGGGAAAGGATCTACCGCCGTGTAGGTGCGAATTCATTCGCCCCTACAACCCAACAGGCTTTCTGCGCATGCGCAGTCGGGATGCCCATTCACGGAAATCGCCTAAGGCCTGATCCCCGTGCATCGCACGGCGGGAAGCCTGGCGACCGACCCGGTGACTTCGCGCGCTTGGGCTGTCGGTGTCGCGTTGATCGGCCCGCCGGGAACCGGTAAGGTGATTTCCGGGAAATGATCTACCGACCAGGGAGCGGTTTTGAACAGCACGGCGAGCGCGAAGCCAATATATTTAGACAGGATTAACAAGATTTACAAGATGTTATCTATTTTCAATCTTGTTAATCTTGTTAATCGTGTCAAGAATTTCGGGACTGGTCAGGATCACGACCGGAACCATGATCATGCACGCTCACAACAGACCGGAGGTCGAGGCTTCAGCCGGACGCGGCACTGCCGCCCGCTAAAGCGTCGGCCTCCAGCCGCGTCGCCCGGGTCCCCGGAGGTTGAGCCCGCGTGGTACGAAGTTCTTCGGAAATCGCCTAAGACCTTGACGGCCGGCGTCCTCGCTGGAGAACTCGGCATACCCTTGTTCATCCAACACCGCTTGACGCCCTTTCAGCGGGAAAAGGGGAAAGACCCAAAGTCCCGCGAGGTGGACTGCGCCAGCGGAACCCTACCCGAGGTTCCACCGGCAGGCTCCGCGGTTTGCATACACTACCAGGCATCCACCGGGCTCCTAACCGGCACCACCCCCAGTCGATTGAGCACATGGGTGTAGATCATCGTCGTGGACACATCCGCATGTCCCAGCAATTCCTGCACCGTGCGGATGTCGTAGCCGGCCTCCAGCAGATGTGTCGCGAATGAATGCCGCAGCGCATGGCTGTTGATGCGCTTGGGGATACCGGCCCGCTGCCCGGCCGCCCTGATCTCGCTTTGTAAGGACGATTCGTGCAGATGGTGTCGGCGTACCACGCCGGACTTCGGGTCCTGCGCCAGGCGGCTGCTCGGGAAGACGTACTGCCAGATCCACTCCCGCGCCGCGCTCGGGTATTTGCGGCTGAGGGCCTCCGGCATGTACACGTTGCCCGCCCCTGCCGCCAGGTCGCGATCA
>NZ_CAIZIZ010000014.1 GCF_903933125.1 uncultured Lamprocystis sp.
ATTACCCGCAGATGCGCCGCCCGGCTCGGGCGATTGTGACGTTTCATCGTTTGGCTTCCTGCTTTTCCCGCGTTCTTTCTGGCGCGAGGTTGAATTGAGCGGCCGTCGGCCGCGGAATCGCGACCCCTGGACGGGTCGCCGCACACCAGGGGCAGGCGATCAGATACGCCAGTCCACTCGCCCACAAGAGGACCGGGCCGCAGTTCGCACACTCGGCCGCTTGGGTGTAGTGATCCGGACATTCCCCGCGGTCCCGCTGGGCACGGGTCCGCAGTAACAAGGCTAAGGCATCCTGAGCCGCCGGCCGGTCGGCGATCACGGGCCAGTCAACCCCGGCCGCCGTCTGCAAGTCCGCCACGGTGAAGCCGTACCAGCGGGCGCCGGGCTCGCCCTCGATGGTCCCCGCCGTGGGATCGGGACGCGCGTCAGTCCCCCGAGCATCAGCCGCGCGACCCTCCCGCGCCGCTTGCTCGGCTGGAGCATCGTCCGGGACCCCCGCAAAGACGCGCGCCAAGGCATCAAGGTTCATTTGTTATTGTGTCCAGGTGAAACACGTAAACCCTGGCCGGTGTGGGCCGGTCCGGAAGCCGTACTTTTTGGCTAGCGCGCCCGTCCGATCCCGGTCGCAAAAGCCCATTGCGAATAAGCACCCGATTCGCGTCATCCTTATGGAAGCCGGCGATCACTTCCTGTTTAAAAGTCTCAGGCAGAACATAGAAGACAATTCCCCCGTCCGCCAATTGCTCTTTGAATCCCGCTAACAGCGCCACTTCGGGAGCATGATCGTCCATCACGCGGGATTTCCACCGCAACCGATTGGAGTGCCGCTCAAAAAACAAACGCACTTGCGCCAAGAGTGCCCGTTCCTCCGTTGGTCCCGCGCCACCACGGGCGCCCAACCAGTCATTGAAACAGCGCTTTGCCGCTTGATACGCTGCGCCCTCGGGCCATCCAGTAATGCCCTCCAGGGTCGCCAGTTCGCCGGCCACAGCCACCAAGCCGAACCGGGCCGCGACCCGCCGAACCTGCCCCCCGGCGGCGTCAACCTCTCGCAGCACATCCGCGACAAAGCCGGCTTGGTGTTGCTTGATCGCTGCGGTAATGCCTGCCCGATCCTTCAGCAAAGCATTTACGAAAGAAAGCAGCGGGTGCCCATAGTGCGCCGCCGCCGCATCCTTCAGAGCCACCGCAAAAACTGCCCCGTTGGCGTGACCGTGCAAGTTCTCGAATACCCCCAGGCCCGCGCCCGCGTCCGCCGGTATCTCGGCCATGCGGACTTCTTGGCCTGCGCGCGTTTTGCGCGAAACGCTGGCCATGTGTTCGGCAAGACCAATCTCCCCGCTTGACAGAAACAGCAACCGCCAGCGCTTCACCGGTCGGTTCACGGCCGTCCGTTCCATCCGCGACTTCCCCACACCGTTACCCAGCATGTGCGCGGTCTCGCCGGCCGCCTTGGGGTCCATCTGGTTCAATTCGTCCAGGATTAGCAGGCTATCGTTGTGCAATTCGGCTAACCCTTCGATGGCGTTATCGGTCGCGCGCCACCGCTGGAGATACTCAGGCGAGCCACAAACCGACGCTGCAACCCGTTGCACCGTGGTTTTCCCGCTCGAACTTGCATCGACGGAACTTCCAACCAGATGGAAACCGCCAGATTCCGCGTCCGTCAACTGCAAGCACGGGGCCGCGAATGCGAGCGAAACGGCGAATGTGAGTCGGGAATTGCCGACGCACCACGCGCCCACAGTCTTCCGCCATTCGTCCAGCGTGCCCCGAGTGCCAAACGCCGGCCGCTCGCCTTCGGTGACGAGAATCACGTCCTCGGAGTGACGGCCTAGCACCTTGTCAGGTAGCACGAAGGCCAGGCCGTCCATCGTCCATCCGGTGCGGGTGACTGACCGGGCGCGGGCCTTGGGCGCCCAGCGCCGCAGCAATTCGCTAAAATGTCGCCGCGCGTCTGGGTTATTGGCGCCTTCAAGTCCTGCCGCCGCCAGCCGCGCCCGCAGAGCATCCCCTTGGCCCGCCCGCTCCCGGTCCATGATGACCTCACGCCGGTAGCGCTGATCCAGGTCCTTAAACACAATCAATCGCCCGAAATCGTCGCCGCGCTCGTCGCGCGTTACAGCCAACACCCGAAACAGTGGGCTAACATAGATCGACCGCCCCTCCCACGCTCTAGGGATCTTCCCGTTTTCGTCGATGCCATCTTCGTGTGGTTTACGAAAAACGATTGCCCCGCGCTCGACATAAAAGGAACTCGGCAGTTCATTCGGGCCGGGAATGACCGACTCGGCGTCGTCTTGCTCGGTCTTGGTTGTTTCGTTGTCATTCGCGCCTTTCCTTGATCGGGTATCAGGGCGTAGGTCCGGGCATCGCTCAGGGTTGTGATGGGTTGCGGGAGCCGGCGAGACCGGCAGCCAGCGGGCGACCTTTGCCAACCGCGCCGCGGTCCAACCGTCCGCCACAGCGTCCGCCGCATCCCATCCGGATGGTAAGTCGCGCTGTTGTGACATCAGGACGCCCCCACCAAAGACAGGTCTAGGAGCTCCACCGACACCGCGCCAACCCCCAAGGCCAGCGCTGCAACATCTTGGGCATACTTGGCGCCGGCCTGGTCGGCGTCCGGCCAGATGCGAACCCGCCTGCCCTCAAGTGGACGAAGGTCAGACTTCGCCGGAGACTGAGCGCCGTTCATGGTCGTTGTCGTGACCATCTCCGGGAACAGTTCCGCCGCAGCGTCAGCCGCCTTTTCGCCTTCGCAGACTAAGACGATGGCGTCAGGACGCGCCGCGATCCGGTCAAGGTGGTACAGGGGCCGGGGCTCC
>NZ_CAIZIZ010000015.1 GCF_903933125.1 uncultured Lamprocystis sp.
GACCGGCCGCAGCTTCGAGAAGGTCAGGAAGCCCTCGTAGCCATGGTAGTGCCCCATGCCGCTCGCGCCGACGCCGCCGAACGGCAGGTCGTGCTGCCCCACCTGCACGATGGCCTCATTGACGCCGACGCTGCCCGAGAGCACCTCGGTGATGTACCGCTCGGCGAGTCGCTTGTCGTTGGTGAACGGATAGAACGCGAGCGGGCGGTCGTGAGCGTTGACGTAAGCGATGACCTCGTCAGCCTCGCGATACGGTTTGACCGGCAAGAGCGGCCCGAAGATTTCCTCCTTCATGATCGTCATCTCGTCGCTCACCCCGAGCACAATGTGCGGAGCGATCTTGCGGCGACCGGCATCGAGCTGCTGGTCCGGCGCCAGGTTGATGACGGTCGCCCCGCGCGCCTGCGCATCCTCGAGCGTCGCGACGAGCCGTTCAAAGGCAGGCTGATCGATGATCGTGGTGTAGTCCGGGCCGTTCAGATCGGGATATCGCTCTGCGACGAGCCGCTTGGCATGCGCGACGAACGCGTCGGTACTCGCTTCGGGCAAGAACAGGTAATCGACGTTAACGCACACCTGACCGGCGTTCATGCACTTGGCCCAGAGGATGCGCTCGGCGGCCGTCGCCAGCGGAAAGTCGGGCGCGACCACCGCCGGGGCCTTGCCGCCGAGCTCGAGGGTCACCGGACAAAGGTTCGCCGCCGCCGAAGCCATGACGGCGCGTCCGACACCGCTGGAGCCGGTGAAAAGCAGGTGGTCGAACGGAAGTTTCGAGAACTCCGGGCCGCGCCCGAGATCTTCGAAAAACGCGACCTTCTCGGTCGGCAAATAGCGCGGGAAGACCTCGATCAGGAGGCGTGCGAGGTGTACGGATCGATCCGACATCTTCACCATGGCGTGATTGCCGGCGGCAAGGATGTCGACGAGCGGACCGAACGCGAGCTGGATCGGGAAGTTCCAGGGAACGATCACGCCCACTACCCCGAGAGGCTGGGGGACGACGCGGTTCTTTGCGCCGGGAAAGATGAATTGGTCGACCGATCGACGTTGTGAACGCATCCACTTCGCGAGATGCCCGGTCGCGTCGCGGATGCCTTGACGCACCGGGAAGAGCTCGAGCAGCCGTGTCTCGGTCGCCGGTCGCACGCCGAAGTCGGCGTCAATGGCCGCGATGATCGCCGCCTCGTTCTCCTGGAGGAACTGGTGCAGCGCCGCGAGGTGGCCTTTGCGCCGTTCCAGGTCCGGGTACGGGTCGGCTCGATGGGCCGCGCGCTGCTGTTCGAGGCACTGGGCAAGGGTGAGTGCAGACGATTCCATGGCTTAGATATCCTCCTTCTCGGGTCTTGCTCCGGGCGCTCGTGAGCGATCATCCGTCGCCGCGACCATGACACGGCCAGCCGCGCGCTGCACGATGGTCGCGCAGTCGGCGGCCGACATGTACATCGGCACCGGGTAGGTTCCGTGCGCCTCCGCCAGCGCGCGCCGCACGATCTCGGGGATGTCTGCGTCGGCGATCTGCTCGATCGTTGGCGGGATGCCGACGGACGCGTTCAGCCGTCGGATCGCGGCGACGAGACTCAGCGCGAGCGACCTGGGGTCCTCGCCGTCCCGCCCGAGCCCGCAGGCGCGCGCGAGCTCCGCCAGCCGCGATGCGGCGCCATCCACGTAGAAGTCGAGCACGTACGGGAGCAAGATCGCGTTCAGGTGCCCGTGCGGGAGGTGGTAGAGCGGGCCGAGTTGGTGGGCGATCGCGTGGACGTAACCGATGCTCGCCCTGGTGATGGCGAGGCCAGCAAGGCAGGACGCGACAGCAAGACTCTGCCGGGCGGCGATGTCACGACCATCCTCGCAAGCCCGGGGCAGATCGCGAAAGATCGCGCGCGCCGCGGCCACGGACAGGGCGCGCGTCGCCGGTGTGGCGAGTGTCGAGAGGTTGGACTCGATCGCATGCGTGAGCGCGTCCATGCCCGTGGCTGCGGTCACGTGCGGCGGCAGGCCGACCATGAGGTTCGGATCGAGCGCGATCGCCTTCGGCACGAGCTTGTTGTCGACGATGGTGAATTTCCGCCCGGCCCCCGGATCGGAGACGACGGCACCGACAGTCACCTCCGAGCCACTGCCCGCCGTGGTCGGCACCGCGAAGAACGGCACGACGGGGGCGCGGACCTTGAAGTAGCCATCGAGATCCTGCGGACGACGGCCGCTCGCGTGGCATGCGATCATGGCCTTCGCGGCGTCGATCGGCGAGCCGCCGCCGACCGCAAGCACCGCGGTCGCCCCCGACGCCCGGAGCTGCTCGATCCCCGCCATGACGATGTCGATGGTCGGATCGGGCTCGACCTCCGAGAACACCGTCACCGCGAGGCCGGCCGCCTTCAACGCGTTCAACACCGGGGTGACGACCTCAAGCTCGACTAGCACCTGGTCGGTCACGACGAGGACGGACCGAGCGCCGCGGTCGGCGATCAAGCGGGCGAGCTCGATCGACGAGCCCGGCCCCGTCAGCATGAACGGCGTCGGCGCCGGCACGAGGCGAACCGCGACGCCGAGGGCACGAATGCGCAGACTTGCAATGAGATGCGTCATAGGGATAAGGGAAGGAATAGGAAAACCAGCTTTATGGGCAAGGCGGCTTGAAGCAGGAACCTAGCATCGAAGGAAGGTACTCTGCAAGGGCGCAGTGCCAGCCGAGCCGGGCGAAGCTTACGCTAACCGAGGTCTTAGGCGATTTCCGTCAAATCATGTGTTCACCTGCAGTTGTCCTCGATTCTGGACAACGCCAGGTCAGGAGGGCAAAGGACGTGCAATCCCGTGTATCCCAACTGATGAGCAACAAAGCAACCCGGAGTCAACCCACGATGAGTCATCCATGTCGTAACAAGCTGCTGCCGCTCCTCAGCGCCGGCGTTCTGGTCGCCGTCCTGGCAGGTCGCTTTATTGTCTTTCTTTTGACACTATCTACGACCCGGTTGTTTCCTAAATCCGGATCTGGGCCTCCCGGCTCCGCTTCGATCACTCCCCCAGCCGGACCGCAATATGCGGCCGAGGTGTCAGTCATGAGTATGTTCACGCGAATCGTTGAGAGTCTGCATGGCGCAAAGATCGAGGGTCTGGCCAAGACCTTTTCCCGTTTGGGGAAGATCGGTTTTTGGCTCCAGGTGGTGCTCGGCTCGATCCCCCTGGCTGTTACCTTCTTTGTCTTTGTGTTTTCAGGCAGCATCTCAGGCCCGCGCAGCGGCCTGCCGATTGTCGGGCTGCTGAGC
>NZ_CAIZIZ010000016.1 GCF_903933125.1 uncultured Lamprocystis sp.
GACCGGCCGCAGCTTCGAGAAGGTCAGGAAGCCCTCGTAGCCATGGTAGTGCCCCATGCCGCTCGCGCCGACGCCGCCGAACGGCAGGTCGTGCTGCCCCACCTGCACGATGGCCTCATTGACGCCGACGCTGCCCGAGAGAACCTCGGTGATGTACCGCTCGGCGAGTCGCTTGTCGTTGGTGAACGGATAGAACGCGAGCGGGCGATCGTGAGCGTTGACGTAAGCGATGACCTCATCGGCCTCGCGATACGGTTTGACGGGCAAGATCGGCCCAAAGATCTCCTCCTTCATGATCGTCATCTCGTCGCTCACCCCGAGCACAATGTGCGGGGCGAACTTTCGGCGACGGGCATCGAGCTGCTGGTCCGGCGCCAGGTTGATGACGGTCGCCCCGCGCGCCTGCGCATCCGCGAGCGTCGCGACGAGCCGATCAAAGGCAGGCTGATCGATGATCGTGGTGTAGTCCGGGCCGTTCAGATCGGGATACCGCTCTGCGACGAGCCGCTTGGCATGCGCGACGAACACGTCGGTACTCGCTTCGGGCAAGAACAGGTAATCGACGTTGACGCACACCTGACCGGCGTTCATGCACTTGGCCCAGAGGATGCGCTCGGCGGCCGTCGCCAGCGGAAAGTCGGGCGCGACCACCGCCGGGGCCTTACCGCCGAGCTCGAGCGTCACCGGACAAAGGTTCGCCGCCGCCGAAGCCATGACGGCGCGTCCGACACCGCTGGAGCCGGTACGGAATACCGGGGACAGACCCTGAGGTATCCCCACGAACTTGATCTAGACATCAGTAAGTTAGCGGAATCCCGGCGTCAGGGCCTCTGCCAGCCATTCACAGCGTCTCTATCTCGCTGATAGAGAAAGTTATTTCGTGGGGATACCTCAGGGACAGACCACGATTCCCTGCCTTTCTTGCGGCAATACAAAAACCATGGGCTTTCGCGCGATTTCCTTGTCCCGGGAATCCCGACCACCTAATCCACTCCAACTCGGGGAAGGGAAACCCGGCCCGGACCCGCTCGACCAAGCGTCCGGTCGACGTCTTCGGCACGCCGAGGTCGTCGGCGAGCGGGTCGGCTCCGCCGGGGGTTTCTTTGCGCAGCGCGGCTTGCGCGTAGCGATGCTTCTTGGAATGATTGACCGTGTCGGCGCAGCCGGCAGACCGGACCACCCTGGGGCCGCCACACCGGCCCGGAGCCAGTGCCATGAACCCCTTGTTACGTATCGACCCGGATGATCCCTACCCGGAGAGCGACGGAGCACCGATGGCGGAGAATACGCTGCAGTTCGATTGGATCGTCAAGATCAAGGAGAACCTGGAGATCCTGTTCGCGGATCGCGCCGATGTCTTCGTCGCCGGGGATCTCTTCTGGTACCCGGTGCCGGACCGGCGGCTCATCGGCCCCCTGGCACCGGACGCCATGATCGCCTTCGGCCGACCCAAGGGCCCGCGCGGCTCGTACCGGCAATGGGAGGAAGGCGGCATCGCACCTGCGGTGGTCTTCGAGATCATGTCGCCGTCGAACAGCGTCAAGGAGATGCGCGACAAGCTGGAGTTCTACGACACCTATGGGGTCGAGGAATACTATGTCTACGACCCCGAGCACAATCGGCTGGAGATCTGGCTGCGCCAAGGGGCCAGCCTGCGGCAGATGTCCCACCTGAACGGCTGGACGAGCCCGCGGCTCGGGATTCGCTTTGCCGTGCTTCCGGAAACCCTGGAGATCTTCGACCCGGCGGGCCGTCCCTTCCGCAGTCCGGTCGAGCTGGCACGGCAAGCCGAGCAGGAGCGATTGCGCGCCGAGCAGGCCGACGAACGCGCCGAGCAGGAGCGGCGGCGTGCCGAGCAGGCGCAGGAGCGCGCCGAACAGGCCGACCAACGCGCCGAGCAGGAGCACCAGCGCGCCGAGCAGCTTGCGCAGCGACTCAGGGCGCTCGGGGTCGACCCGAACGACTAGCGCTTGCGACCGGCCTTGATTGGGGAACCCGACGCGGCGGCGGGGATAAGATGGCCGCGGCGAAGCGCTCCGAATCGGCCAAGGAGAGGCGGATGACCTCGGCCTCCGCGATGGTCCGTTGGGCGGCCTCCTGGACCGCGGCAACGACGAAGTCCGTCATGGCGACGCCCCGGATTTCGGCGGCGCGCTTGAGCATGGCGTGCAGGTCGGCGCCGATGGGGGCTAGCCTCGCAACCTGAACATCCAGTCCAAGGCAAACTTCGCGAGCTTTCCGTAGGGCGGCTGCAGCACCGCCTGGATCGATGAGACGCGCGCCTGGCGAAAGACCGGCCGCAGCTTCGAGAAGGTCAGGAAGCCCTCGTAGCCATGGTAGTGCCCCATGCCGCTCGCGCCGACGCCGCCGAACGGCAGGTCGTGCTGCCCCACCTGCACGATGGCCTCATTGACGCC
>NZ_CAIZIZ010000017.1 GCF_903933125.1 uncultured Lamprocystis sp.
ATTACCCGCAGATGCGCCGCCCGGCTCGGGCGATTGTGACGTTTCATCGTTTGGCTTCCTGCTTTTCCCGCGTTCTTTCTGGCGCGAGGTTGAATTGAGCGGCCGTCGGCCGCGGAATCGCGACCCCTGGACGGGTCGCCGTACACCAGGGGCAGGCGATCAGATACGCCGGTCCACTCGCCCACAAGAGGACCGGGCCGCAGTTCGCACACTCGGCCGCTTGGGTGTAGTGATCCGGACATTCCCCGCGGTCCCGCTGGGCACGGGTCCGCAGTAACAAGGCCAAGGCATCCTGAGCCTCCGACCGGTGGGCGATCACGGGCCAGTCAACCCCGGCCGCCGTCTGCAAGTCCGCCACGGTGAAGCCGTACCACCGGGCGCCGGGCTCGCCCTCGATGGTCCCCGCCGTGGGATCGGGACGCGCGTCAGCCCCCCGAGCGTCAGCCGCGCGACCCTCCCGCGCCGCGTGGTTGGCGGGAGCATCGTCCGGGACGCCCGCAAAGACTCGCGCCAAGGCATCAAGGTTCATTTGTTATGGTGTCCAGGTGGAACACGTAAACTCTGGCGGGCGTAGGCCGATCCGGAAGCCGTATTTTTTGGGTGGTGCGTCCGCCCGATCCCGGCTGCAAAAGCCCATGGCGAATAAGAACCCGACCCGCGTCACGCTCATTGAAGCCGGCGATAACTTCTTGCCGAAAAGTCTCCGGTAAGACATTGAAAACAATTCCGCCGTCAGGTAATTGTTCTTTGAATCCCGCTAACATCGCCACTTCGGGAGCATGATCGTCCAGCACGCGGGATTTCCAGCGCAACCGATTGGAATGCCGTTCAAAAAACAAACGCACTTGCGCCAAGAGTGCCAGCTCTTCTGTTGGTCCCGTACCACCACGGGCACTCAACCAATCATTGAAACAGCGCTTTGCCGCTTGATAAGATGCGCCCTCGGGCCATCCAGTAATGCCCTCCAGGGTCGCCAGTTCACCGGCTACAGCAACCAAGCCGAACCGGGCCGCGACCCGCCGAACCTGCCCCCCGGCGGCGTCAACCTCCCGCAGCACATCCACGACAAAGCCGGCTTGGTGCTGCTTGATTGCAGCGGTAATGCCTGCCCGATCCTTCATCAGGGCGCTGATGAAAGAAAGCAGCGGGTGCCCATAGTGCGCCGCCGCCGCATCCTTCAGAGCCACGGCAAAGGTTGCCCCGTTGGCGTGACCGTGCAACGTCTCGAATACCCCCAAGCCCGCGCCCGCGTCCGCTGGTATCTCGGCCATCCGGACTTCTTGCCCAGCGCGCGTTTTGCGCGAAACGCTGGCCATATGTTCGGCAAGACCAATTTCACCGCTGGACAGAAACAGCAACCGCCAGCGCTTCACCGCTCGGTTCACGGCCGTCCGTTCCATCCGCGACTTCCCCACACCGTTACCCAACATGTGCGCGGTCTCGCCGGCCGCCTTGGGGTCCATCTGGTTCAGTTCATCCAGGATTAGCAGGCTATCGTTGTGCAATTCTGCTAACCCTTCGATGGCGTTATCGGTCGCCCGCCACCGCTGGAGATACTCAGGCGAGCCACAAACCGACGCTGCAACCCGTTGCACCGTGGTTTTCCCGCTGGAACTTGCATCGACGGAACTCCCAACCAAATGGAAACCGCCAGATTCGGCGTCTATCAACTGCAAGCACGGCGCCGCGAATGCGAGCGAAACAGCGAATGTCAGTCGCGAATTGCCGACGCACCACGCGCCCAAAGTCTGCCGCCATTCGTCCAGGGTGCCCCGAGTGCCAAACGCCGGCCGCTCGCCTTCTGTCGCCAGAATCACGTCCTCGGATTGACGGCCTAACACCTTGTCAGGTAACACGAAGGCCCGGCCGTCCATCGTCCATCCGGTGCGGGTGACTGACCGGGCGCGGGCCTTGGGCGTCCAGCGCCGCAGCAGTTCGATGAAATGTCGCCGCGCGTCTGGGTTATTGGCGCCTTCAAGTCCTGCCGCCGCCAGCCGCGCCCGCAGAGCATCCCCTTGTCCCGCCCGCTCCCGGTCCATGATGACCTCGCGCCGGTAGATCCCATCCAGGTCCTTAAACACTATCAGTCGCCCGAAATCGTCGCCGCGCTCGTCCCGCGTAACAGCCAACACCCGAAACGGTGGGCCAACATAGATAGACCGCCCTTCATATTGTCTAGGGCATTTCCCGTTTTCGTCGATGGCATCCTCGTCCGGCTTGCGAAAGACGATTGCCCCGCGCTCGACGTAATAGGAACTCGGCAGTTCATCCGCGCGAGGAATGACCGACTCTGTGTCGTCTTGCTCGGTCTTGGTTGTTTCGCTGTCATTCGCGCCTTTCCTCGATCTGGTATCAGGGCGTAGGTCCGGGCGTCGCTCAGGGTTCTGATGGGTTACGGGGGCCGGCGAGACCGGAAGCCAGCGGGCAACCTTTGCCAACCGCGCCGCGGTCCAACCGTCCGCCACAGCGTCCGCCGCATCCCATCCGGATGGTAAGTCGCGCTGTAGGGACATCAGGAAGCCCCCAGAAAAGAAAGGTCTAAGACCTCCACCGACACCGCACCGACCGCCAAGGCCAGCGCTGCAACCTGTTTGGCGTAATTGGCGCCGGCCGGGTCGGCGTCCGGCCAAACGCGAACCCGCCTTCCCGCAAGCGGACGAAGGTCAGACTTCGCCGGAGACTGGGCGCCGTTCATGGTCGTTGTCGTGACCATCTCCGGGAACAGTTCCGCCGCAGCGTCAGCCGCCTTTTCGCCTTCGCAGACTAAGACGATGGCGTCAGGACGCGCCGCGATCCGGTCAAGGTGGTACAGGGGCCGGGGCTCC
>NZ_CAIZIZ010000018.1 GCF_903933125.1 uncultured Lamprocystis sp.
GCAAGAAGGGGTCCAATGGGCGTTCATCTCGGTGGACGCTTGCGGGCACAGCCCGCTAGGCTCAACCGCCGGATGCGGAAAACCGCATGTCCGGTGGTGTGGGAGGGGTGACGGGCGCAATCCCGTCACCCCGACCCGATCAGGACCGTCCGCGGTCGGCGGGAACAACGATCAAGGCCCACCCAAGCCCCTGCGCCGATGCGCGCACACCGGAGCACCTATTCGGAGCGCGGCGACACCGCGATCAGATGGGACAAAGCCTGCCCGGCCTCCCGCCAACCCCGATCGATGAGTTCCTCGGCACGGTGGAACTCGAAGGCGCGCGCGGCGTCGCGCGGGATGGTGACGATGGCGTCCGGCGTATAGGCGGCGAGCTTGAAGCGCGAGACGATGCCCTGCATGGTTTCGAACGATCCCTGAATCACGTCCCCCAGACCCCATTGCCCGGCTGGCTGATGGCCGGATGGCTGGGGCTGAACCCCGAGCTTGGTTTGGACCTCGTCGATGAAGGCGATGATGCGGCGTTGATAGCCGGCGAGCACATCCGTCGGTTCAGCCGGCGCGGTCACCGGAGCCATCGCGGCCCGGATCGCCGGAACCGACTCGCGGGGGCCGGCCAGATCGACCGCAATGGTGAGGTCCGTACCGTCGCTCAAGGTTGGCGCAATGGGCATCGGATTGACCAGGCCGCCGTCCAACAGCCAACGGCCGTTGATCTCGAACGGAGTAAAAACGGTGGGCACCGCAATCGACGCGCGGATCGCGTCAAACAAAGGTCCGCGATTGAGCCAGACTTCCTTCTCCGCCTCTACATCGGTCGCCACCGCGGTGAAGGTGATCGGCAGATCCTCGATGTTGCGGGCACCGATCAACCCTTTGAGGGTCTCGATGACGCGCTCGCCCTTGAAGAGCCCGGACGGATGCCAGGCGATATCCAAGAGCCGCAGCACGTCGGTCTGACGCAGCGCCCGCGCCCAGCGCTCAAAGGCGTCCAACTCGCCGGCGGCATAGATGCCACCGACCAGCGCGCCCATGGAGGTCCCGGCCACCGAACGGACCGTAAAGCCGTTCGACTCCAGCCAGCGGATGACCCCGATATGGGCGAGCCCGCGGGCGCCGCCGCTGCCGAGGACGAGCGAAACAGTGAGCGGTGTGGTCATTGATGCTCCTTAACGCCGGGCTTCCAGTCGTTCCCACCGGACATAGGCCGCCGCCAATTGGGCCTCGAGTTCGGCGAGGCGCGCCCGCACGGTGACCACGGCCGCGGCGTCACCGCCCTGGTAAAGCGCGGGATCGGACAGGCGCGTCTGCAGGGCACCCTGCTCGGCTTCCATCGCCTCAATGCGCGCCGGCAGTTCGGCCAATTCCTTCGCTTCCTTATAGCTGAGTTTGGCTGCCGGAGCCTTGGGGGCCGGGGTGGCGGCCTGGGCGGCTTGGGTCAAGCCGGCGGTCTTGACCGCGGCCGTGGATGGCGGCGGATCGCGCTGGCGCAGCCAGTCCTCATAGCCGCCCACGTAATCGCGCACCAGACCGTCGCCTTCAAAGACCAGGGAACTGGTGACCACATTATCCAGCAGGGCGCGGTCATGGCTGACCAGAAGGATGGTGCCGGAGAACTCGACCAGCAAAGACTCCAGCAGTTCCAGGGTCTCGGTGTCCAGATCGTTGGTGGGCTCGTCGAGCACCAGCAGGTTGGCGGGGCGGGTGAAGAGCTTGGCGAGCAGCAGCCGGTTACGCTCGCCGCCCGAGAGCGCCTTGACCGGCTGGCGGGCGCGCTCCGGACTGAACAGGAAGTCGCGCAGGTACGACAGGACATGACGGGGCTGCCCGTCCACCATGACCTGGTCGCTGCCCTCGGCCACGTTATCTTGGACGGTCCACTCCGGATTGAGCTGGGCGCGCAATTGATCGAAGTAGGCGACCTGCAGGTTCGTCCCGCGGCGAATGGTCCCGGACTGGGGCTCGAGGTCGCCGAGCAGCAGCTTGATCAGCGTGCTTTTGCCGATGCCGTTGGGTCCAATGATGCCGATCTTGTCACCGCGCAGGATCAGTGTGTTGAGCTCCCGCACCACCGGCGCACCGCCCCAGCCGAAGGTGACGCCATCGGCCTCGGCCACCAGCCGGCCGGAGCGTTCACCCTCGGTGAGACGCAGGCGGGCCGTGCCTTGCTGCTCGCGCCGCTCCATGCGCTCGCGGCGCATCGACTCCAGGGCGCGCACCCGACCCTCGTTGCGCGTGCGCCGCGCCTTGACACCCTGACGGATCCAGACCTCCTCGTCCGCCAGTCGGCGGTCGAAATGCGCATTGGCCAGGGCTTCCGCATGCCGACGCTCCTCTTGTCGGCGCAGATAGTTGGCATAGTCACCGGGCCAGTCGGTAAGGCACCCGCGGTCCAATTCCAGGATGCGGGTGGCGACCCGCTGCAGAAAGCGCCGATCGTGGGTAATGAACAGGAGCGCCCCCTGAAAGTCCTTGAGAAAGCCCTCCAGCCAATCGATCGAGTCGATATCCAGGTGGTTGGTCGGCTCATCGAGCATCAGGAGATCCGGCTCCAGCACCAGCGCCTGGGCCAGCAGCACCCGCCGCTGGAGTCCGCCGGAGAGGTCATTGAATGCAGCCTCGGCATCCAGCCCCAGGCGCGAGATGACGCGCTCGGTACGCTGTTCGATTTCCCAGCCGCCGCGGTCATCCAGTTGTTGCTGAATCTGCGCCAGGCGCGTCAGGTCATCGGCCTGAGCGCCCGCCGTCAGGTGGTGCGACAGGTGGAAATACTCGCGCATCAATGCGCCCAGATCGCCGAGCCCCTCGGCCACCAGATCGAAAACGCTTGCGTCCTCGTGACGGGGAATTTCCTGCGCCAACCGCGCCACCCGCAGGCCCTGCACGCACCGCACCGCGCCGGAGTCCGGCTGGATTTCGCCGGCGATGATCTTGAGCAGGGTCGACTTGCCGGCCCCATTGCGTCCGATGAGACAGACCCGCTCACCCTTGTCGATGGCGCATGAACAGTCCTCCAACAAGGGCGGAAGACCATAGGAGAGGGCGACCGATTCGATACTCAAGAGACTCATGGAGATTCCGGGAGTGGGCCTGGGGCCGCCGACGCGACGGCGCTGAAGTTCGGCAGGGTATCCTAAAAACCGCCGTCACGCCCCGGCGCGGATCGGCTAACATATTGATTGAGTCAAGCCGCGCACAGACTGCGGCACGGTCGGCCGCGAACCCGGCCGACGGCGCCCGACGAAGACCGCAACGCCCTCAATCCACAGACGGATCGCGCACCGATGCCCACGGATCAGTCCGACCAATCACCCCGACCCGACGCCGCCCCGGCGGTCATCCTCCGTCAGCGGATCGATCTGCTTTACGACGCCGTGCCTTTCTCCCTGTTCGGCGTCAGCACTGGGGCCATCCTGACCGTCTGGCTGATCTCTCACGGCGACCCCGATGGCGTGCAGTCCGCGTGGCTCGCGACGGCCCTCGCACTCAGCGCCGTGAGGCTTCTAGGCTATTTCTACTTCCGCCGCGGCACGGGTTATCGGGCGCCGGACCGGCTGCGCCTGACCTGGGCCCTGGGTGGTGTGATCCTCAACGGATTGGTGTGGGGTGCGACGAGCGTGATCCTGTTCCCGGCAGGTGATCCGCAAGGCCAGGTGGTGCTCGCCTTCGTCATCGCGGGAATCACCGCGGGCGGGATCAATGCCGTCTCGGTATTCCTCATACCCTCGGTGCTGTTCACCGCGCTGGTGCTAGGCCCCCTGATGGCACGCTTGTGGCTTTTCGAGTCTGAACTCGGACCTGGCGTCGCGCTAACCTGCTTGCTCTATGCCGTGTTGCTGGCTTTCTCCGCGATCCGCTACAATCGCACACTGATCGACAGCCTGCGCATGCGCAATGCCCGCGAACAGGCCGAGGCCGACATCGTGCGCCAAGCCTATCACGATCCGTTAACCAACCTGCCGAATCGTCGGCTGCTGCTGGAATACCTGCATCAGGACTTAGCCCTGGCGCGCCGCCACGGCCACCTGGGGGCGCTCGTGTTCCTCGATCTGGACCGCTTCAAGACCGTCAACGATTCGCTGGGGCATCAGATCGGGGACGGGCTGCTGCAAGCCGCGGCCGCGCGGCTGCGGGCTGAGATCAAAGATGGCGACACGGCCAGCCGGCTCGGCGGCGACGAGTTCGTGCTGCTCTTCACCGAGTTGTCCAAGGATCCGGTCGACGCCGCTTATCTGGCCCGTCAGGCAGCCGAGCAGGTCCGCCTGGCGCTGGCCGAACCCTACCGGATCGACGGCCACGATCTGCATGTCAGCGCCAGCATCGGCATCGCCCTCTATCCGAGCGACGGCGACGACCCCGACGCCCTGCTGCGGGCCGCGGACACGGCCATGTACCGAGCCAAGGAAGCCGGCCGCAACGCTGTCCGCTTCTTTCTACCGGAGATGCAGGCAGCCGCGGTGGCGCGCATGGAACTGGAACGGGCGCTGCGCCTCGCCCTGACCAACGAGACCCTGGAACTGCATTTCCAGCCCCAGATCGATGGATCCGGGCGGGTGATCGGCGCCGAAGCCTTGGCGCGCTGGCCGGGATCGGGACTCACCGACATATCGCCCGAGGACTTCGTGCCGGTCGCGGAGGAGAGCGGCTTGGTCTACGCGTTCGGGGATTGGGTACTGGAACAGGCCTGCGCGGCCATGGGGGCGATCCGCGCCGCCCCCGGCGGGGCCCGTATCCAGCGACTGGCGGTGAACGTGAGCCCGCGCTATTTCAGGCGTCCGAGCTTTGCCGAGGATCTGGAATTCCTCATGCACCACCACGAGGTTGAACCCTCGGCGATCGAACTGGAGATCACCGAACGCACCCTGGTCGAGGACATCGAAGACACCACCGCCAAAATGGAGCGATTGCGTGCCGTCGGCGTGCGCTTCGCTATCGACGATTTCGGCACCGGCTACTCCTCGCTTGCTTATCTCAAGCGGCTGCCGGTGGACTCACTGAAGATCGACCGGTCGTTCGTGCGCGATCTGCTCTCCGACGCGTCCGCCGCCGTCATCGTCACCGCCATTCTGGACCTCGCGCGCCACCTGGGTCTCAAAGTGGTGGCGGAGGGGGTGGAGACCCCGGAGGCCCACGCCTTCCTGCTCGGGCATCGGTGCGACGAGTTCCAGGGGTTCCTGTTCCATCGGCCGATGACCCTGCCGGATTTCCTCAGCCTTATCGCCGCCGCCCCGGCCGGCGCGGCGACCGCAGGCCAGATGCGGCTTTCTCCAGCATCGTAAACAGGATCAATCTGATGGGCGAAGTTAGGGCAATCGCGCGCATGCGAAATTTTCTGGACGTGGGGCTGGCCGAGCGAGGCCAGGGAGACCTCGCGACGATTCCAGCCAGCATCCGTGACTGCCTGGTGGATACCGGAGCAGTGATGGTCTTGCTTCCAGAGGATGAGGTAGGGAAGCTCGGACTCCTGCGGGGGGACCGGGTCATCGTCACTTACGCGGACGAGCGTAAGGAGGAATTGCCCACCGCCCGCGGTCTCGAAATTCAGATCCTGGGCCGCACGATGGTCACGGATTGCGTCGTCGGTCCACCGCTGTGCGAACCGTTGATCGGTCAGCTGGTGCTGGAACAACTGGATCTGGTCGTCGATTGTGGGCGCAAGACGCTCACCCCCAGGCCGGAATCACCCAATCGGCCCTTGCTGAAGCTCAAGTAGGCGCGCGGTCCCCGTGACAGCCGTCGCCCTTGCTGCGAAGATTGGCGCCTTAACGTACCGCGCGCCCACCCGCAGACCATCCCGAGCCCAACGCTATGAGCAGCAAAGACCATCTCTTCATCTTCGACACCACGCTGCGCGACGGCGAGCAGAGCCCCGGCGCCTCCATGACCCGCGACGAAAAAGTGCGGATCGCCAAGGCACTCGAAAAGCTCAAGGTCGACGTGATCGAGGCCGGCTTCCCGATCGCGAGCCCGGGTGATTTCGAAGGCGTCAAGGCGGTGGCCGCGGTCATCAAGGATTGTCGGGTGTGCGGTCTGGCGCGCGCGCTCGACAAGGACATCGACCGCGCCGGCGAGGCCCTGGCCGGGGCGAATGCCGGACGCATCCACACCTTCATCGCCACCTCCCCGATCCATATGCAGAAGAAGCTCAACATGAGCCCGGATCAGGTGCTGGAGCAGGCGGTCTACGCGGTGCGCCGCGCGCTGCGGTACACCGACGACGTGGAGTTCTCCCCGGAGGACGCCGGCCGCTCCGAGATCGATTTTCTGTGTCGGGTGCTGGAGGCCGTGATCGACGCCGGGGCGCGTACCGTCAATATCCCGGATACGGTCGGTTACAACATCCCCCACCAATTCGGCAGCCTGATCCGCACGTTGAAAGAGCGGGTGGTGAACGCCGACAAAGCGATCTTCTCGGTGCATTGCCACAACGACCTGGGGCTCGCCACCGCCAACTCGCTGGCCGCCGTGCGCAACGGCGCCCGCCAGGTGGAGTGCACCATCAACGGGCTGGGCGAGCGCGCCGGCAACGCCGCGCTGGAAGAGATCGTCATGGCGGTGCGTACGCGCCAGGATCTGTTCGACTGCGACGTGCGGCTCGATACCACCCAGATCGTTCCCTGCTCGCGGCTGGTGTCGGGCATCACCGGGTTCCCGGTCCAGCCCAACAAGGCCGTGGTCGGGGCCAATGCCTTCGCCCATGAGGCCGGCATCCACCAGGATGGCGTGCTGAAGCACCGTGAAACCTACGAGATCATGCGCGCAGAGGACGTTGGCTGGAACGCCAACCGCATGGTGTTGGGTAAGCACTCCGGACGCAACGCCGTGCGCAGCCGGCTCCAGGAACTCGGGGTGGTACTGAAGTCCGAAGAGGAACTCAACGCCGCCTTCTCACGCTTCAAGGACCTGGCGGACAAGAAACACGAGATCTTCGACGAGGACCTCCAGGCGCTGGTCAGCGACGCCAGCCTGGATGCGACCAACGAGCGGGTCAAGCTGGTCTCACTGCGGGTTTGCTCCGAGACCGGGGAGGTTCCCAAGGCGGACCTGATCCTGATGCTCGACGGCGAGGAGCAACCCGGCACCGCCATCGGCGGCGGTCCGGTGGACGCCACCTTCAAGGCCATCGAAGCCATCGTCAACAGCGGTACCGTACTCAAACTCTATTCGGTCAACGCCATCACCAGCGGCACCGATGCTCAGGGCGAAGTGACGGTGCGGCTGGAAAAGGGCGGGCGCATCGTCAACGGTCAGGGGGCGGACACCGACATCGTCGTCGCCTCGGCCAAGGCGTATCTCAATGCCTGCAACAAAATCCTGCTGGCGCCGACGCGCGCCCATCCGCAGACCGGGGACGTCTGAGTCCTCACGTGAACGAGGCCGTGAACTGGTCCATGACCGAGCCGATGACCGGGGCAGTGCGGGCGCGATGATGGACGAATCACGACGCCGCGCCTACCTGCGCGCCATGGGAATCGACCTGTGGGTTCCGCGCGGGGGCGCGGCGGCCGGGGACAATGGACTCCTCACGACAGCATCTGCACCCGCCGAGCCGCCGCGACCACCACCGGCGGCGCCGGCGCTTGCGCCGCCGGTGGCCCTGCCGCCTGAGCCACCGCCCGAACCGCAGAGCGACTCACGATGGGAGCCTGTTTGGGAGCCGGACTGGGAGCCCGCCCCGGCATCGCACACCGCGCCGGTGCCGGCGGACGCCCGGCCGCCGCTCGCGCCATCCGGCCGCCAGCCGCGGCCTGGTCCGACACCGCCGGCCGTCGCCACCCTGCCGCCCGATCCGACCGGCATGGACTGGGACACCCTGGCCGCGACGGTCGCCGGCTGTCGCGCCTGCGCCCTGTGTGAGACCCGCACCCAGACCGTTTTCGGGGTCGGTGATCGCCAGGCGCGCCTCCTGGTGATCGGTGAGGCCCCGGGGGCGGATGAGGACCGGGCCGGTGAACCCTTCGTCGGCCGCGCCGGACAGTTGTTGAACCGCATGTTGGCGGCCATTGGTCTTGACCGCGACCAGGTCTATATCGCCAACATTCTCAAATGCCGGCCGCCGGGCAACCGTGATCCACGCCCCGACGAGGTCGAACACTGCCGGGGCTACCTGGCGCGGCAAGTTGCGCTGGTCCGGCCCCGCGCGATTCTGTCCGTGGGCCGCATCTCCGCTCAAACTCTGCTGGGTACCGACACGCCGGTCGGCCGACTGCGTGGACGCTGGTTCGACTATGGTCCCGACGCCATCCCCCTGCGCGTGACCTATCACCCGGCTTACCTGCTGCGGTCACCGGAGTACAAGGGCAAGGCGTGGGAAGACCTGACCGCACTGGCCAAGCGGCTCGGCGACCGAGCGGACTAAGGTGATTTCCGGGAAAGGACCTACCGACGTGTAGGGGCGACTTAAGTCGCCCCTACAGACCTACCGAGCTTGCAGGCTTGCGCAGTCGGGATGTTCATTCCCGGAAATCGCCCAAAGACTCTCACGCCCGCGGTTCGCGATCCTTGTGCCGGAAAAAAATGTACTTGACTATTTAAGCAACTACTAATATGATTTCTTCCGTGGGTGGTGATGTACGTGGCCCACTTGCTGCCAACAACACAATCGAACTGGAGAGAGACAGATGAAGAAGCTTGCTACTGCTGCCGCGATCGCCGCCCTTTTGGGTGTTTCCGCCTCCGCCTCCGCCTGGTGGGGCCCTTGGGGCAACAACGGCTACGGCAACAATGGCTGGGGCAACAACGGCTGGGGCGACGGCATGGGCGACGCTTTCAGCGACATGTTTGGTGACGGCTACGGCGATTTCAACATGAGCATGAGCGGCGGCGGCACCGGCCGCGGCTATGGCCGTGGTCGTGGTTATGGTCGCGGCTATGGTTACGGTGACGGCTATGGGAACGGCTACGGCTACGGCGCGCCCTATGGCTATGGCTACCCCTACGGCGGCTATGGCGTTCCTTACGGTGGTTATGGCGTTCCCTACGGCGCCCCTTACGGTATGCCCTACCCCGCACCGGTCGCGCCGGTTGCCCCCGCTGCGCCGGCTCAGACCGAAGCCAAGTAACGCGCTCGGCAGGGACGCGCATCGGCACGCAAGGATGGCGTGCTAAAAAAAGCCAGGCAATGCCTGGCTTTTTTTATGAGCACTAGCCCAAGTCTGGAGCCGCCGCACCTGACATCCAGACAGACCTTTGGTGTAGGGGCGGGTTTTATAGCCTTCTTAACCTGATATCCGGACAGACCCTTGGTGTAGGGGCGGGTTTGAAACCCGCTGCTAGGTCCGGTTATCACGTCCGATGGCTATCAACCCGCCCCTTGTCCGTCTGGGTGCCGAGCCATCAATGCGTGATCACCGAACCTGGCCTACCTTGAAAAATCGCCCCGAGGGCGCTTTTTCTAGGGCGCCGTGCGAAGATCCCGACCCGAAGCCCCTAAGCCGTAACCCACACCTCCGATGAAGCCTCCCGCCGACACCCAACCCGCCCTGCACTCGCCCCTGAACCCGCCGCTGCCGACCCGCCCCGGCGAGCGCCTGCTGTGGGGCAAGCTCCAGGGGGTGGCGCCGGCACTGGCCATTGCCGCGGCGGCGCGCCATCATCCGGGTCTGGTGCTGGCGCTGGTCGATGATGTCCAGGCCGCGGCCCGACTGCGCGATGAGCTGGCCTTCTTCCTGGCCGGCGCGCCGGGCACGGACCCGCTCCCGCTGCTCAGCTTCCCGGACTGGGAGACCCTGCCCTATGACGTGTTTTCGCCGCTGCCGGAACTGATCTCGGAGCGGCTGCTGACCCTGCACCGCCTGCCGGACCTCAGGCGCGGCGTACTGGTGGTGCCCGTCGCCACCCTGTTGCAGCGGCTGCCGCCGCAGGACTATGTCGACGGCCAGTCACTGGTGCTCAAGATCGGCGAGCGCCTGGACCTGGACGCGACCCGCCGCCGGCTGGAGCGGGCCGGGTATTCCTGCGTCTCGCAGGTGATGGGGCACGGCGAGTTCGCGGTGCGCGGCTCGATTCTGGACTGCTTCCCCATGGGCAGCCAGGAGCCGCTGCGCATCGACCTGATGGACGATGAGGTCGACACCATCCGCACCTTCGACCCCGAGACCCAGCGCACCCGCGAGCGCCTGACCCAGGTGCGGATGTTGCCGGCACGCGAGTTCCCGCTGAGCGAGGAGGCGATCTCGGGCTTCCGTCAGCGCTATCGGGCGCTGTTCGAGGGCGATCCCAAGGCGAGCCTGATCTATCGGGAGGTCTCCGAAGGCCGCACCCCGGGCGGGCTGGAGTATTACCTGCCGCTCTTCTTCGAGCAGACCGCGACCCTGTTCGACTATCTGCCGGACGGGGTCCTGACCCTGGAATCCGCTCACTGCCGGGAAGCCGCCACCACCTTCCTGGACGGCGTCGAGGCCCGCTACGAGCAGCGCCGACATGACGTGGAGCGACCCTTGCTGCCGCCCGCCCGGCTCTGGCTGGCCGCCGATGAACTGGCCCACCGGCTCAACGGCCTGTCCGGTGTCCTCTACCAGCGCGGCGAACTGGAGGAGCGGCGCAAGGGCTATGCGCAAGCCCACAACTTCGCCACCCGCGCCCTGCCCCCGCTCGGCATCCAGGCGCGCGCCGAGCACCCGGCCCAGGCCCTCACGCACTTCCTGGCCGAGCCCGGGCGCCGCTGCCTGTTCGTCGCCGAAGGTCTGGGCCGGCGCGAAATGCTCAACGACCACCTGCACGGCTTCGGCATCCGCCCCCGCCAGGTCGAGGGCTGGGCAGCCTTCCTGAGCGGCCGGGACGCGATCAACATCACCGTCGCGCCCCTGGAGCAGGGCCTGTGGTTACCGGATCCGAATCTGGTGATCGTCACCGAGACCCAACTCTACGGCGAGCGGGTCCGCCAGGAGCGCCGCCGCAAGGCGCGTGAGCGCGACGGCGAGTCGATCGTCCGCAACCTGACCGAACTGACCGCAGGCGCCCCGGTCGTCCACGAGGACCATGGCGTCGGGCGTTATCTGGGCCTCCAGACGCTGACCATCGGCGGCATGACCACCGAGTTTCTGACCCTGGAATATGCCAAGGGCGACAAGCTCTATGTCCCGGTCAGTTCACTGCATCTGATCTCGCGCTACACCGGCGCCTCACCCGAAACCGCCCCGCTGCACCGCCTGGGCGGTGATCAGTGGGACAAGGTCAAACGCAAGGCCGCCGAGAAGGCCCACGACGTGGCCGCCGAACTGCTGGACATCTATGCCCGGCGCGCGGCGCGCGAGGGCGTCGCCTTCCCCGCGCCGGGGCAGGAATACGCCGCCTTCGCGGATGCCTTCGCCTTCGAGGAGACCCCGGACCAGTTGCGCGCCATTGAGGGCGTGCTGGCCGACATGGAAGACCCCAAACCGATGGACCGCGTCGTCTGCGGTGACGTGGGCTTCGGCAAGACCGAGGTCGCCATGCGCGCCGCCTTCGTCGCCGCCGACGGCGGCCGTCAGGTGGCGGTGCTGGTGCCGACCACCCTACTCGCCCAGCAGCACTTCGAGAACTTCTCCGACCGCTTCGCCGACTGGCCGATCAAGGTCGAGAGCCTATCGCGCTTTCGCACCGCCAAAGAACAGAAAGTCATTCTGGACGGCCTGGCCAACGGCACCCTGGACATCGTGGTCGGTACCCACAAGCTGCTGCAGCCCAGTGTCAAGTTCAAGAACCTGGGGCTGGTGATCATCGACGAGGAACACCGTTTCGGCGTGCGCCACAAGGAGCAGATGAAGTCGCTGCGCGCCGAGGTCGACGTGCTGACGCTCACCGCCACGCCGATCCCGCGCACCCTGAACATGGCCATGTCGGGCCTGCGCGATCTGTCGATCATCGCCACCCCGCCGGTCGAACGCCACCCCATCAAGACCTTCGTCAGCCCCTGGAACGACGGGCTGATCCAGGAAGCGGTGCAGCGTGAATTGAAACGCGGCGGTCAGGTCTACTTCCTCCACAATGAAGTGGAGACCATCGAAAACCAGGCGCAGAAGCTCGAAGAATTGATCCCGGAAGCGCGGGTCCAGGTCGCCCACGGCCAGATGCGCGAACGCGATCTGGAACGGATCATGCGCGACTTCTATCACCAGCGCTTCAACCTGCTGGTGTGCACGACGATCATCGAAAGCGGCATCGACGTGCCCAGCGCCAATACCATCGTCATCAACCGCGCGGACAAACTGGGGCTGGCGCAACTGCACCAATTGCGCGGCCGGGTCGGCCGCTCCCATCACCGCGCCTACGCCTATCTGATCACCCCGCCGCCCAAATCCATGACCGAGGACGCCAGGAAGCGCCTGGAAGCGATCGAATCCATGGAAGACCTGGGCGCCGGCTTCACCCTCGCCACCCATGACCTGGAAATCCGCGGCGCCGGTGAACTCCTGGGCGATGAACAATCCGGTCAGATCCACGAGATCGGCTTCAGCCTCTACATGGATCTCCTGGAGCGGGCGGTGCAGGCACTCAAAGCCGGCCGCACCCCGGAACTGGACCGCCCGCTCGACCACGGTGCCGAAATCGATCTGGGCATCCCCGCGCTATTGCCGGCCGATTACTTGCCCGACGTGCACACCCGCCTGGTGCTCTACAAGCGCATCGCCAGCGCCAAGGACCAGGAGGAATTGAAAGAACTCCAGGTCGAAATGATCGACCGCTTCGGGTTATTGCCCGAACCGGCCAAGAACCTGCTGGCGATTACCGAACTCAAGCTCATTGTCCAGCCGTTTGGGATCAAAAAGATCGAGGCCGGCCCGGCGGGCGGGCGGGTGCTCTTCGCGGCGGATACCAAGGTTAACCCAACCCGGTTGATCAAGCTGATTCAAACGAAACCGAAAGAATACAAGCTTGATGGCGGGGATAAGCTGCGGTTCTTTCGTGATCTTACCGACCCCGCTCAGCGGATTGCGCAGGTGGGAAGGGTGGTGGAGCAGTTGGTGGGGTAGGCGACCGGAGACCGAGGCTTACCGCAAAAGTCGCGCAGCGACCCCGTGGGAGCAGCGTCCCGCCGCGATGGGGCCGGGCGTGTCACCGTAGCGTTCGAGGTCACCGCGGCACCGCATCGCGGCGGGACGCCGCTCCCACGGGGACCATTTGAATTACGGTGACAGATCCGTAGGGTCCGCTGTGCGGACCAGCGGCCTCGCCGTTGGTGAGAGGGCCGAATTTATGATCAACGCCTCCACGCCTGGCCACTGGAGGTCGAGGGAACGTCGCGTCGGGAACGCGCTCCTCATCTCCCCCTTCGGGGAGGGCCGGGGAAGAGAACTGCCATGGCCATTAGCAGGTCGAGTCCAACGCAAAGCTGAGATCCCTCGTTGGGCTCGCCTCGGCATGACTGAGCGGACTACACTCACCAGAACCCTCCAGCGGCGACTGCGCCTCCCATGAAGATCCGCTCCATCCATACCCAAGACGCCGGTCCGCTCGCCAGCCAAGTCTTCGATTTCAAAGATTCCTGGAGCGATGAGGTCGCACCGCGGGTGTTGTTCAGCGGTCCCAACGGCACCGGCAAGTCGTGGTTGCTGCGTGCCACCGCCACCCTGTGGGGAGCCTTCGGCCATTGGCTTCACACGCGCACCCCGCTGCCGGCCCGTCCCAGCGATCACCACCGGTTTCGGCAGTGGGGTAGTTTTGCGCTGATGCTGGAGCAAACACCCTTCGGAGCGTCCCCGCTTCTCCTGGTCCACGGCACCATCGATTTTATCGACACCCTGGACCTGCTCTATCCGGATCACGCCTTGGTCGGCGAACGCGTGCCGCATTCCACCAACGGACGCTCAGCGGGTCGCGAACTGATCTGGCGCCCGCAAGGTCTGCGGCTGGACGACTGGGCCGAGGCACGTCACCGGATGCTCGTCTCCCCCGAGGGCGGCGGATCGCCGAACGTCATTTTCTTGGACGC
>NZ_CAIZIZ010000019.1 GCF_903933125.1 uncultured Lamprocystis sp.
CGTAACTCGTGTAACCCCAGCGTGACGGCTTGGCGACTCCAGCCAAAGACCGCTTCGGCTTGGCGCGCACTGCCGGCGCAGTACTTCACGGCCATCGCCGCCTGGAACGTCCGCCGCTTGATCGGGACCATGCGCGATGCAGCCAGTTTGATGTCCTCGCGATGGTCCGCGCTGAGCACGGCTAACGGTGTCGGGTCGGTACTCGCGATCATGCGCTTGGAGTCGTCGTTTCTTAACACGCCACTACTATCGCATACAGTGGTATAAATTTCCTCGGAAATCACCTTAGTGGAGTTTCGCACCGCCATCGCCCTGGAAATCGGCCGGCTCCACCAGCCGGTCGTGACCGACTATCAACTTGGGAGCCTGGTGTTTCGTCTGTATGAAGCCAAGACCTATCGCGGCGAGGCGCTGGACGGGATGCCGGCCGCGCGTCCCGAACGCGCCCAGTTCACGCGGCTCGTCGCGGCCCTGGTGACGGAGGGCATCCTCCAGCAGACGCCGGCGGTGTCGAACAAGGACGTGTGGGTCGTGCTCGGCCAGGATCAGGCCGCAGCGGAGGATATCCTGTGCTGCGTCGACCCGTTTTGTTATCTCTCGCACCTGAGCGCCATGGATTACCACGGCCTCACCGACCGCTTGCCCAAGCTGCTGTTCGTGACCTCCTTGCCCGCGCCGCAGTGGGGCCGGCGGGCGACCGAGTCCATGCAGAAGGCGCTCGGGGCGGAGGGGCTCGCCACCTACCTCCAAGCCGGCTTGCCGCCGCTGCGCCGCTTGCGACTCGACAAAATCAACCGCAAGGTCATCAGCGTCCATACCAGCGTTCAGCGCGACCCCGGGGCCTATGTGACCGTGCAGGGCAAACCACGGCGCGTCGCCACCATCGGGCGCACCTTTCTCGACATGCTCCGCGCGCCTGACTCGTGCGGCGGCATCTACCATGTCATGGACCGCTATGCCGCCGAGGCGCCGCGCTATCTGCGCCTCATCGTCGATGAGATCGACCGCCACGGAACGAACATCGACAAGGTGCGAGCGGGCTACGTCCTCGCCGAGCGGCTCAAGCTCGCCCATCCGGCCTTTGACGCCTGGCGGGCCTTCGCGCAGCGCGGCGGTTCCCGCAAGCTCTACGCTCAGGCCGGCTACAGCCCGCGATTTTCCGAGACCTGGTGCCTGTCCATCAATATTGACGAGGCCGACGCAGCCGAGGAGGCGTAAGTGGAGCCGATCGCGATCCGGGAGTGGGTCGACCAAAGCCCGGACGACCGTCCCTTCCGCCAGGCGGTGCATACCATCCTCGCCGCCATTGCCGGGACGCCGGACCTTCAAACCGCCATGGTCATGAAAGGCGGCGTCCTGCTCGCACTGCGCTACCGTAGCCAGCGCCACACCCGGGACATCGCTTTCTCCACCCACATGCCGTTGCGGGATTTTGACCTTGATGCCTTCCGGGAAATCCTGGAGCAGACGCTGATTGGTGCGGTCGAGCGGCTGGGGTATGGCCTGGATTGCCGTATCCAGCGTTGCAAGCAAAGCCCGCCGCGCGCCGATGCGACCTTCCCGACCATCCAGGTGACCATCGGCTACGCCGACAAGGATGACCGCAACGCCCACCAGCGCCTGCTGGCCCGCCGCCGACGACGATCCGGCTCGACGACAGCCTGAATGAGCCAGTCGGCGAGACTGACCTGTTCGCGCTCGAAGCCGGCAGCGTTATCCGGACCGACAGCCTGGTGGAACTGGTCGCCGAGAAGTTGTGGGCGCTTCTCCAACAGGAGGTCCGCAACCGGATCCGCCGTCAGGACATCTACGACCTTCATTACCTGCTGAGCGATCACCCGTTACGGGACGACCCACCGATCCGAGCGCGGATTCTCGAACGGCTGGTGGCGAAGGCGCGGGCGCGCGACCTGGCGGTCGGTCCTGACGCCATGGGCAACCCCGAGATCATCCGCCGGTCGCGGGCCGAGTACAACAATCTCGCCAGCGAGATCGAGGGCGATTTGCCGGATTTCGATGCGGTGTATGGCTTTGTTGAAGCCTTTTACCGGTCCTTGCCTTGGGAGCAAGGCTGATCGCCGAGACCCGTCACCTTGACCGCGCTCTTGCGCGGGTCTGACTGGAAACCTACCAGCGTGTGCTAAAAAATTGCGCGCATCCCGAGCAGACCCCCAACGACACCACGGCACTGGCGCGCCTTGCCGCCGACGCCGACCCCCTTGCCGGACTGATCCCACGCCGGGCGCGGATCGCGCGCCCACCGCACCGCGCGACGATCCCGCCCAGCAGCGTCGGGGCGCTGGGTGGCAGGTGACCGGGCCAACAACGCCGCCGCCTGGTCGGTCTCGGCGGCCCGTCTGGACCCGGCAACGTTGGGCTTTCCCGTCGCCAAGGACGCGGGCTCCACGTTACGGGCCAGCGCTCGGAATCCATGCTAGCTTAGCCCAAGTTTAACACCTCAGATTATTTCTCTCTTAAGATCATCCGCTTACAGCGGAAAAAATTGGTCAGTAGCACTACATTCGTGAAATTTTGTGAAACCGGACGGTTCAGACAGTCATTTTCTGTATCCCTCCCGGACTGGGATCGCTGCCCAGCGCCTGGATGATCGCCAACTGCGCCGGCTCGGCGCGGGTCGCCTTGCGCACATGCAG
>NZ_CAIZIZ010000020.1 GCF_903933125.1 uncultured Lamprocystis sp.
ATGCCCTCCTATATCCCGGTGCTGACCTATGCGGACAATCGGGACCTGCGCTTCGAGGTCTATCAGGCGTACAGCACCCGCGCCTCCGATCAGGGACCGCACGCCGGCCAGTGGGATAACAGCACGGCCATGGACCGGATCCTGGCCTTGCGCCACGAGCTCGCCCAACTCCTGGGGTTCGCCAACTATGCGGAACGCTCGCTTGCGACCAAGATGGCGCCCTCCCCCGACGCGGTCCTGGCCTTCCTGAACGATCTGGCCGACCGCTCGCTCGCCCAGGCCCGTCAGGAACTGGCCGAAGTCCAGGCGTTCGCCCGCGAACATCACGGCATGGAGACGCTGGAACCCTGGGACCTGACCTACTATGGCGAGAAACTGCGCCTGCACCGCTACCAGATCAGTCAGGAAGAACTGCGGCCTTACTTTCCGGTGTCGCGCGTCCTCACCGGGCTGTTCGAGGTCGCGCAGCGGCTCTTCGGCGTGCGCATCGAAGAGTCCCAGACCTTCGAGACCTATCACCCGGATGTGCGCTTCTTCGAAATCAGGGATCAGGAAACCCGCCAACTGCGCGGCCAGTTCTATCTCGACGCCTTCGCCCGCCCCAACAAGCGCGGCGGCGCCTGGATGGACGTCTGTACCAACCGGCTGCACACCGCCCGCTATGACCAGATCCCGGTTGCCTATCTGGTCTGCAACTTCAGCCCGCCGGTCGGCGCCAAGCCCTCGCTGCTCACACACAACGAAGTGGAGACCCTGTTCCACGAGTTCGGCCACGGCCTGCACCACATGCTGACCCGAGTGGACTATCCGGCGGTGGCCGGCATCAACGGAGTCGCCTGGGACGCGGTGGAACTGCCCAGCCAGTTCATGGAGAACTGGTGCTGGGAGCGCGCCCCGCTGGATCTCTTCGCCGCCCACTGGGAGACTGGAGCGCCGCTCCCGCCGGAACTCTACGAGCGGATGACGGCGGCCAAGAACTTCCAGTCGGGCATGCAGATGATGCGGCAGCTCGAATTCGCCCTGTTCGATTTCCGTCTTCATCTGGAGTACGACCCCGCCCGCGGCGGACGCATCTACGAAATTCTGGAAGCCGTTCGCGATCAGGTCGCCGTGGTCCGGCCGCCGGCCTTCAACCGCTTTGCCCATGGCTTCTCGCACGTCTTCGCCGGGGGCTATGCCGCCGGCTACTACAGCTACAAATGGGCCGAAGTGCTGTCCGCCGACGCCTTCTCGCTGTTCGAAGAGCGCGGCGTCTTCGATGCCGCCACCGGCCGCGCCTTCCGTGAGAACATCCTGGAGAAAGGCGGTTCCCGCGATGCCATGGACCTCTATGTCGACTTCCGCGGCCGCCCGCCAACCACCGATGCGCTGCTGCGGCATTCGGGGATCAGTGCCTGAGGTATCGCCGTCGTACCTGATATCCGGCAGACACGCGTGTAGGGGCGGGGGCCTTGATCATCATTCCGGCCACCCGTCGTTGCGGCAGCCCGTCGCGGCCGCGGGCCGC
>NZ_CAIZIZ010000021.1 GCF_903933125.1 uncultured Lamprocystis sp.
AATCCAAAACCTAACTCTAAGTATAGACTATGCTAGAAAAATTGCATTAAGGCGCGTCCGGTTATTAAATGGCGCCTCGATAATCGAGCCTCGCACCTTATTCCGCTGGTCGCGAAGCTCCTGCTTCGCGACCTCTGCGCCGAAGATCCAGCTTCCGGGACCATCGGCGTCCGGGTACGCGTTTAGGAAGCGAAGCCGGCCGACGCTCAAACGCCAATGACCGCCTCGCCGTAGCGAATGACCAGCGGATCGCGACTCAACAGCCGCAAGGGCTCGGTCTGGGCCTGGGCGACCAGCAGGCGGTCGAAGGGGTCGCGGTGATGGTTGGGCAGTCGCTCGACTGCCGCGGCGTGCTCGGGGCTGATCGGCAGCAGGTCGTAGCCGGCCAGGAGGAACCAGTCGAGCGCCTCAGCGCCCGAGATCGGCATGTCGGTACGCGCCAGCGCGTGCTTGATCGCGATCTCCCAGACGGTCGCGGCACTGACCAGCACCTGTTTAGCCGGATCCTCGATCAAGAACCTCGCGCGCGCGGACAGGCGCGGGTCGTCGGTCAGTGCCCAGAGCGCGATATGGGTATCGGGCAGTAGCCTCAATGCGTCGCATCCCCGCCGAACAGTTCATCGATCAGCGTGTTACAACCGTCGATCGATTCCGGCACCTGAAACTGGCCGACCGCCGCGCCGATCCGCCGCGCTACCGGTCGTGTCGCCAGCGGCACCAGCCGGGCGACCGGTCGGCCGTTGCGGGCGATCACGATTTCCGACTCGGCCCCACTCTCGACCCGCTCGACGAGCTTCGACAACTGGGTCTTGGCATCCAGGATATTTACAGTCGGCATGCTCGGGTCCTTAGGCTTGGTCACATCCGGTACGAGTATGATCGGCGATCCGCACGGCCGCAAGCACGCGGACTGCCCAAGAGCGCGTCGAGCTGCTGCACGCACTGCGGGACACCGGTTCGCTCGGGGCCGACGAGACCTTCCGCTACTGGGACGGCAAGGCGCTGAACGAGGTCAAGCTGACAAATGAACCACCATGGACCTTGAAATCAAGTGGCATCCGGGGCTACCTCTTAAAGACGCCACGTTTAATTGCTCGGGGACGCGCAGGAGAGTGGCAAAATAAGTAAAGGCGATCTGTCCGACCATTATTCCCATCGTCAGCGAGCGCTTGAGAATACGTTCGATCATGCGCGACGCGGCGGATGGGTTATCTTCCGCAATCTATTTCTGTATACGCCCCAGGCGCGCTTCCGCACGCGCTGTCCAGTGTAAGATCACTCCGCGATGCCGAACGACCGCATAATCTCTTCAACCGGTCGGGTCCGACCTTCATCGCTGTCCGCCAGCCCAGCCTCAATTTCACGTCGCACCCCAACATCGCCGCCCGCCGATGATTGGCGTTGGGGTTCCTTCGTCACCCCATCCTACGGTCCTTCATCACTCAATCGCGTCGCCGATCACCACCTCGGTTCGGTAGGCGCGCAGCGCTTGCCGCAGGGTCGGGAAGTACCGGTCGCCCAGCAGGTTCCGCGGAAGTCCGAGCCGATCCAGTTCACGGACGATCTCCCCGTCGCGGCCGGCGATGACCAGTTCGGCACCACGTCGGTGCAGTTCTTCGCGGACGTCTTGCACGGCGTCGAGCCCGGTCAGGTCCAGCCGGCCGAGGGGCAGAAAGTCAAGAACAAACCACTTCAAATCAGGTCCCTCCCTGTTCATCGCTTTCACCGCTTCGCGTTTGAAGTAATTCGCGTTGAAAAACACGAGGGCGGAATTGAAGCGCCACAGCACCAACCCCGGAGTCGTCCGCACCGCCGGGTCAAAGTCTGTGGCGTGGAAGCCGGCATTCCCCTTGAGCAATCCCAACAGCTCCACCCGCGGCCGCGCGGCGGACTTCACGAAGCGCAGCAGCGCCAGGGCCACGCAGATCAGGATCGCGTCGATGGCACCCACCCAGACCACACCCAGGGTCGCCACCAGCGATAGGCCGAACTCTTTCTTGTCGAGCAGCCAGAAACGCCTGAGCGCGGGTAAATCGATGAGTGACAACGACGCCTTGATCAGCACCGCCCCCAGGGCCGCGATCGGAACATAGCTCAGCGGCTGGGTGAGGACGAGGAGCACCAGGGCGATGGCCGCTGCCGAGACGATACCGGTGACTTGGGTGCGTCCGCCGACGGCATCGCTCATGGCGGTCCGCGAATCCGCCCCGCTGATCGCGAAACCCTGGGAAAGGGCGGAGGCGACATTGGCCGCTCCCAAGGCGGTAAACTCGCGGTCGACATCGATATCGTAGCGGTTCTTGGCGGCGAAGCTGCGCGCGGTCAACATGGTGCTGGTGAAGCTGATCAGGGCGATGGCAGCAGCCGCTCCCAAAACCTCGTCGATCAGCTCAAGGGGGATTTCGGGCAGCCGCAGGGCCGGCAGACCCGCCGGAACCGACCCGACCACGGCCACCCCCTGGGCATCCAGTCCGAACAGGGCGACCGCCGACGCGGCCGCGACGATGGCGATCAGGGCCGTCGGCAGACGGGACCACCAGCGCGGGACCAAAACCAAAACCGCCACCGTGGCCGCACCCACCGCCAGAGTCGGCAGATGCGTTGACCCGAGCTTGCCGACGAACTCCAGCCCCCGCGGGATGATGCCGGGAGCCGACAGTTCCAGACCGAAGAGCTTGCCGATCTGGCCGAGGATGATGTGCAGGGCAATGCCGTTGAGAAAGCCCACCAGGATCGGATTGGAGAGAAAATCCGCGAGCGCACCCAAACGCAGGAAGCTGGCGGCGATACATATCAGCCCCGCGATCAGAGCCAGCGCCGCGGAGAGTGAAAGGTAAAGGGCCGGATCAGCCCCGGCCAGGGGCGCAACGCTGGCGGCAATCAGAGCGCACGTGGCGGCATCCGGCCCCACCACCAACTGGCGGGAGGTACCGAACAGAGCATAGGCCAGCAGCGGTAACATGCTGGAATAGAGCCCGATCACCGGGTCGAAACCGGCAAGCTGCGCATAGGCCACGCCCACCGGCAACGCCACCGCTGCCACCGAGAGACCTGCGATCAGATCATGGGGCAGGTCCCGCGGCTGATAGCGCACGAGCGCCGGCACGCCGGGGGCAAAGCGCCCGATCCGATCCACCCAAACCGACGTGGGAATCCTGTCCATGGTTGGCACCATTGACCGCTGATGTCTGATGATGTTCGCGATTCTAGCATGGCATCCATGGTGCGCTGCTCCTGCCTGATCCGGGGGCCTGGGTGACTCATCGGCGGATTTAGGTGTCTTCAGGTATTCTACGTTGGATATTGAGTACAACTGGGAGCGTTCAACACATCCGGGAATGGGCGCGTCCTTACGCATCGCGTTGCGCCTGGATGAATGCACGGTAGAACGCTGCGCTGGCCTTGATGGTCCGCTGCTGAGTGGCGAAATCGACGTGGACGAGCCCGAAGCGTTTGGCATAGCCGAGTGACCACTCGAAGTTGTCGAGCAGTGACCAGGCGAAGTAGCCGCGCAGGTCGACGCCTTGTTCCAGTGCCAGGCGCGCGGCGGCGAGGTGTTCGCGCAGGTAGTCGACCCGGCGCGGGTCCTGGACCAGACCGGCGACCGGGTCCGGGTCGTCAAAGGCGGCGCCGTTCTCGGTAATATAGATGGGCAATGTCGGACAGCGCTGTTTAAGCCACAGCAAAGTCTCGGTGAGGCCTGCCGGGTAGACCTCCCAGTCCATGGCGGTGCAGGGACGGTCATTGGGTGTGATGCGCCTGGCCTGCAGCGGCTGCTCGGCAGGGTCGTGGCAGACCAGGCCGCGCGAGTAGTAATTGACGCCCAGGAAGTCCAGGGGCGCCTGAATGCGCGCCAGATCCGCGTCGGGGAAGTCGGGCCAGGCCGGTCCGAAGATGTCGGCCAGCGCCGTCGGATAGCGCCCGAACAAGATGGGGTCCAGGAACCAGCGGTTGATGAAGGCATGGCGGCGGACCGCGGCGGCCTGATCGGCCGCGGTGTCGCTGACCGCGTGCTGGGGCTCAAGGTTGAGGCTAATGCCGATCTGATGGCAGCCCAGGGCACGATAGGCGGCAACCGCCTCGGCATGAGCGCAGAGTTGGTGATGGGCGACCCACGGCGGTTCGGCCAGACCACGACGGCCGGGCGCGTGGTCGCCGCTCAGATACCCCAGGACGGTGCTGACCCAGGGCTCGTTCAGGGTCACCCAATGTCCCACCCGGTCATCCAGCGCACGGAACAGGACCTGCGCATAGTCGGCGAACCACCGGGGACTGTCGGGGTTGCACCAGCCGCCGCGATCATCCAGGGCGGCCGGCAGGTCCCAGTGATAGAGGGTGATCATCGGCTGGATGCCGCGCTCCAGCAGGCCGTCCACCAGGCGCTGATAGAAATCCAAGCCCTTGCCGTTGACCCGTCCGGTGCCCTCCGGCAAGACCCGGCCCCAGGCGATGCTGAAGCGGTAGGCGTCGAGGCCCAATTCGGCCAGCACCTCCAGGTCCGCGCGCCAGCGACCATAGTGGTCGCAAGCGCGGTCGCCGGTCTCGCCGTTGACCACGGCACCGGGGGTGCGGGTGAAGCGGTGCCAGATGCTCGGCCCAGCCCCGTCGGCCAGGGGTGAACCCTCAACCTGATAGGCCGAGGTGGCGGCACCCCACAGGAAGCCGCGGGGAAAGGGATGATCGTCTGCCATCAGTGCCGCAGTCTCCGGGTCGGTCGTTGTCGTTGTCGTTGTCGTTGTCGTTGTCGTTGTCGTTGTCGAGATTATGATACACGCGAGGGCCTTGATCGTCGTTCCGGCCGCAAGAAGACTGGGGATCGAGGCTTTACCGTGAAAGTCGCGCAGCGACCCCGTGGGAGCGGCGTCCCGCCGCGATGGATGCCGCGGTCACCCCGAACGGTCGGGTTACGCGCCCGGCCCCATCGCGG
>NZ_CAIZIZ010000022.1 GCF_903933125.1 uncultured Lamprocystis sp.
TTCACGATAGGTCCTCGGATAGTCACGGCCAGCACTGAGGGTTGCGGGCGAGGGCGAAACATACTCAACGGCGTCCATCACTACATATTGCACCAGGCGGAGCTAACCGGCCACCCCCTTAAAACAAAATGGCCGGGGACATCGTGGCAGGTTACTTCAAGCGGGTCTTGGTCGTCATTCCGGCCAGCATCGGCAGTCATGAGGTCTTACGGGGGGCGGTTTCGATCTGCACAACGAGCGCGAAACCAAGACATTTAGACAAGATTAACAAGATTTACAAGATGTTCTTCGTTTTCAATCTTGTAAATCTTGTTAATCCTGTCAAGAAATTTCGGAACTGGCAGGGTCCGCGGCCGGAACTATGATCAAGGCCATCAAGCGCAGCCAGCCGCCACAAGTGGCGGATCACCGCCAGGCGGGAATTTGCCAGGGCCAGGGGTGTCCGCTTATCCCGGCTATACGCGGCCTGAACCAACAGTTCCAGCACCTGAATCAGCGTCGACTCCAGCCGTTCACCGAGGGTAAACAGCCGGTTGCGGGGAAACCCGTCCAATTGCGGAATGAGCCAGAGCAGCAGTTCATGACAGGATTCAACGACCGGGGCAAGCTGACTCACGCAATTATTGCGCCTGAATGATCGAAAATGAATGAAAAGGGTAAAAGAATAGAGAAAAAAGGTCAAAGGTCCTGGGCGTGGCGGAAACCGAGGTCGACGTACCGGTTCGACGGCCTGAGCCTGAGACGGTTCGCGGACCGCAGCCCCGCAGGCTGGGTGCCCCACGCGCCGCCGCGGAGCGCCCGGGACGGCCAAGTCTTGGCATCATTCTTGCTTATACAAGCCGTCTCTTTGCCATCATAAGGGTCGGCATAGGCCGAGCAAGTCCACTCCCAGACGTTGCCGGCCACATGATGCAGCCCCCAGGGATTGGCCGCCAGGCTGTCGACCGGCAGCGTTTGTTTCCGGTAGACCCCGGTCTTGGCCCCGCAGCCGTTGTAATCAATGGTGCCGTCATAGTTGGCCTGATCGGTGGAGATGCAGTCGCCGGTCCAGAAAGGTTTCTCGGTGCCGGCGCGGGCCGCGTATTCCCATTCGGCTTCGGTGGGCAGCCGATAGGTCTTGCCGGTCACCCGACTCAGCCAGGCGGTATAGTCTTGGGCATCATTCCAACTCACGCAGACCACCGGCGCATCCTCCGTCTGCTCGAACCCGACCGAACGCCAGGAGAACGCCTTGTCCTGCTGCCAGGAGCCATCCTTCAAACCGACACAGCCGTCGCCCTTCTCCGCCTCGGTCTGATAGCCCTTGTTCGCCGCCACGAAGGCCCGAAACTGCGCCACCGTGACCTCGTACTTGCCGATGGCGAAGGGCCGCTTGATCGTCACTGAATGCTGCTGCTCATCCGCGGAGCGTTCGGGTTCGTTTTCCGGGGAGCCCATCTGGAAGATCCCGGCGGGAATCTTGACCATCGTTGGGCCGGCGGAACCGTTTTTCAGCTTGTCGGTGAAGGTCGGCGGGGGCGCCGCCGAAGGGGCGGCCACAACGGGGACAGCGGGGACGGCGGGTGCAGGCTTGGCTGCGGTCGCAGCGGGCGGTGAGACTGGCGCGACGACGACCGGCTCAGTACGCTTTGGCACCATGCCGGGAACCCACACCACGGCTGCCGCCACGCCCGCCACGCCAAGCACGACGGGGATCAGCCAACCGGGGCGGGGCTTGACCGGCGGAGGATCGGCTTTCATGGGCTCCTTCAGCAAAGGCGTGGCGGCCGGTGCCGGCTCCGACGAGGCCAGCGCCGCCGCCTCTCGCGCGTGCGACGCTGGCTCCGACGCATCGGGAGCCGACTTGCTCCGCGCGTCGGGCAAACCCGGTTCGGCACCCGCACTCGGGGGACGCCCCTGCGCTCCCCCGCCCGCATCCCCGGCATCCGGTCCCGTCGTCGGCAGGCCCGCCGCAGCGCGCTTCAATGCGGTCTCGATCAAACTCCGCACCTGAAAATCCCGCTCCCGCTCCCACGACAGCCGCTCCTCCAAGACCGCGATGACCGCCTGGCGCAACGGTGGCTGGTGTATCAGGTTCGCCAAATCACCGACGGCGCCGATACGGGTGCGGCGGTTCTCCGAACCGAGATCAGCCAGCAGATCGGCGCCCAGCAGGTCCTTGGGGTCCGGGGCCCGCGCACGGGGGTTACGGGCCAGGATCAGCTCACCGCGGACTTGGCCGAACCGTTCGGGCGTCATGCGCCGCGGCCCGGCGGCGGTGGCCTTGACCACCGCGGCATGGACATACCGATAGAGTTGCTCGACGCTCACCGCGGGCGCACCCGCCGCCGCCTCGCCGGTCTCCAGACCCTGGATCAGGAAGTGAGTGAAGAGCGAGCGCTCCACGCCGGCGATGACGCGGTTGCCCTCCCAGGAGGACTCCCCGGCGGTCGATGAGGTGAGGATGACCCGTCCGTAACCCTCCTGCACCGCAGGCGCACTGGCCGGATCGGCACCGAAGGTCGCGGCGGTCACCACCGCGCCCTTGCGGCCGATGGCGCCGGCGTAACAACAGTCGAGGATCAGGATCTGGCGGCCGGCCGGGCTGCGGTCCATCACATCGGTGATGAAGGGGGCGGCCAGGGCGGTGCCGTCGAAGCAGTCGCGTTCGCTGTCCGGCAGCGCCAGATAGAGCCGGCCGGTGCGGTGATCGAGCTCGCCGTGCCCCGAGAAATAGAGCAGCACCAGATCGTCGCGCTGCCGGTTGGCGAACAGCCGGCCGATCGCCCGATGGGCCACGGCATAATCGGGATTGGCGAGGATGTTGACCAGCGCCGGGTCGAACCCGCCGATGGCCGGATCGGTGAGCACACGCGCCAACCCCGCCACGTCCGCCGCCGGGACCTTGAGGTCCGGCAGATCCTGATAGCGGTCGTTGCCGATCAGTAGGGCATGTTTCTGAGCCGCCGGGGGCATAGGTGTCCGTGGGTGCGCCTGGTTTCCGGCATTCTAACCCCGATGGCGGCGGGGCTGGCGGCCAAAGCGCGTCGCCCGGTAGGTTGGGGTGAGGAACGAACCCCAACGATCGGCTGCCGGGATGTTGGGATTCGTTCCTCACCCCAACGGTCATGATCGGCAGCAGTTCCAAATTTAAGACCATGATGTTATGAAGGGCTTTTCAGATCTGACTGGAGAGTCCCATGGTCACTTCCGCTGCGGCCGAGTTGCCGCTGTTGACGGCGGGTGTCATGATCAA
>NZ_CAIZIZ010000023.1 GCF_903933125.1 uncultured Lamprocystis sp.
CACGCAACTGCGGATGTTGGTTCAGGCGGGCCAGCAGTCGCTCATCGTTGGGGGGCAGCACAGTGCTCATTGGGCGATCCTCGGGTGTGTAGACGGGTACCGCTGTATTTTAAGCTACCTCATCAGTTTCGATCGCACCCGAACTCTTACTTCCGGGCTTCGTGTCGTCACCACTTGTCCCTCGTGATCTGAAGCGGGGGACGCGAGCCCCGGACTGGAAGTCGCGTCAGGACGGAGGAAAGGCAAGCAGGATGCGGAGCCGTGCGGCCCCTGACTGCGGGTGGATCATCCGATGACGAATGCTGCCGGTATGGCAGCATTCGCCGCGGATCAGTTCAACAGCGACTGCTAGGGCCGCACCAACACGATGCCATCGTAGGCCGGCAAGGTCACCTGCGTGACATCGGCGCCGTCATTGACGGGATCCTGTCCGGTGCCGCCGATCCGCTGGAAGGTGGCACCAAGGTCGACAGTCCGTGCGGTCGGCGTCGCATTGACCACTACCACCGCGTTGTCGAAGTCGCGCCGGAACACATCCGCATTGCCGGCGAACAGGTACACGGAGTCAACCCAAACATCGGTGCTCTCACGGCCCACGTTGAACTTCACCTGGTAATTCCCGGTGCGCGAGGCGGTAAACGTAAACACCTGTCGGCTCCACTGCGCGGGGATCGTCAGCTGCTCGGCTTGATCTCCCACCACGACCTGGATCGTACGGATGGCGCTGGACTTGACGGCGAAGGCGAGCGTGTACTCCACTCCGCTCTGGAGGCTGAGCGTCGGGCCCTTGGCGACGGCACCGGCCTCCGTATTTGCGTAAGTATTATGAGGACTGATGCGCAGTGCACCTGCACCGTCCATGCGGTTATTGGCGGCCGTGTCCCTCGTCACCGTGACATTGGTGCCGCTCCAGCCGGTCAGGTCCACATCAAAAGTGCCTTTTGCCAGCAGGTTACGCTCCGGGGCAAAGACCACTGGATCATAGACGCGATAGCGCGGCCCCAGCGGAAACCCCATCCAGCCCTTGTGCCGGCGCATCTCCGCCTCGTTCGCCGGGTTCGAGGCGATGGCCTGACCGAAGGTCAGCGAGCCGGGCACCACGTCGACAGCATACTCGTCCCACCAAGGATCGCCCACGCCGGTATTGTTCTCCTGCGCGTAGTAACCGTCGTCGAGCAAGGTCAGGCCCAGGCTGAAACGGAACGGTGCATTGCTGGTTCCGGGCGTATTGTAATACTTATACCGCAGCGTCGACACCCGGCTGATGGTTTGTGAATAGCGGGGGCCCACATTGCCGTGGTGCATCAGCATACTGTACTGCGACAACCGGCCGTCGATCTCCCGATAGTCGGGTGCGGCGTTGCCGATGTCCCGCTGCGGCCAACCTTCCATATCGTTCCCGTTCAGGGTGGTGAAACCGCGGGACTCGGTCATCCCGCCGACGATCAGCGCGTTTGGCATACGCTCGCGCAAGATGGTATAGAAGTCATCCAGCCCCTGACCCCAGAGATTCTCGCCGGTGGGGGAAATCCCCTCGTCCAGCACCAGGTTATTGTCGACATCCGGCCTCTTGTTCCAGGCGTCCATGATGAAATGGAAGTCCGTATCGAACATGACCCCGGCAATCTTGGCGGTCGTCGCCTTGCCATTTGCATCCTTGTCGTAGTTGGCGGCCAGCCATTCGGCCATGAGCTGGTTCATGCGCTTGC
>NZ_CAIZIZ010000024.1 GCF_903933125.1 uncultured Lamprocystis sp.
ACCGACGTGCTGAATCCCGAACATCGTGCGGCGCGCCTTATCCACCCTACAAAATTGCAGGTTTTGTAGGGTGGATAAGCGCAGCGCATCCACCATCAGCCCCGCCGACGGCTTCACGCTGGATGCTGCCGCCCAAATTTGAAATTGCTGCGGTGATCCGACCCCGCTGGCAGTTCTCAGGCGCTCGGGGTAGCATCTGGCGTCACAGCTACAACGCGCCTGCAGTGTCCCCATGAACGAAGTGACCCAAGCCGACCGCCATTTCATGGACCGGGCCATTGAGACCTTCATCCGCATCGCGCTGCTCGCGATCCTGGCGGCCTGGTGCTTCGATATCGTGCGGCCTTTTATCGTCCCCGGCCTGTGGGGCGCGATCATCGCCATCGGTCTCTATCCGGCCTATCAACTGCTGGTCGATGCCTTGGGCGGCCGCTCGGTGCTGGCCGCGACCCTGATGTCGCTGCTGACGCTCGCCGTGCTGCTGGTTCCGGCGGTGCTGCTCAGCGACTCCGTGGTCGGTGGTGCCGAGGGGTTACTGCGCGGGTTTGAAAGCGGTTCGCTGGATGTTCCCCCGCCGCCCGCCTGGGTCAGCGGGATCCCCGTGGTGGGGTCTTACACCCACGGCCTGTGGGACGATGCCTCGAACAATCTGGAAGACGCGATGCGCCAGATTGCCCCCCAGATCAAGGTGGCGCTACGCTGGCTGGGCGGTATGGCCGCGGGAGCGGGAATGGGCATCCTGCAGTTTATCTTCGCCATCGCGATCGCGGGGGTGCTGCTCGCCCATGAGGAGGGCGCCCGGCGGGCGGCACGGACCGTCGCCAGCCGTCTGGCCGGGGCGCGCGGGGTTGAGTTCGCCGCACTGGCGGCGGCGACCGTGCGCAGTGTCACCCGCGGCATTCTGGGCGTCGCCCTGATCCAGTCGATTCTGGCCGGGCTCGGGTGGCTGGTCGCGGGGGTCCCCGCGGCTGGTTTGTGGGCGTTGCTGGCGCTGCTGCTGAGCACGGTCCAGGTCGGGATCTTTCCCATCGCGATACCGATCCTCATCTACGTGTTCTCCACCGCCGACACGACAACCTTTATCGGCTTGCTGGTATGGACCATCCTCATCGGCAGCATCGACAACATCCTGAAACCCATCTTGCTCGGCCGTGGGGTGGAGGTGCCGATGACGGTGATCTTCGTCGGCGCCATCGGCGGATTCCTGAGTTCCGGCATCATCGGACTGTTTGTCGGTTCAGTGGTCCTGGTGCTGGGCTACAAGGTCGTTATCGCGTGGCTCAATGAAGGGCCGGCCGCGGTCGGTTGAATCCGGAGTGATCCGATGAAGCGGCGAGTCTGGTTGGCTTGGTGCGCGACGGGCCTGGTGCTCAGTGCGGTCCGCCCGGTTCGTGCGCAATCGATCGTGATGATCAGTGGGCCGCTGGCGGGCAGTGTCTATTTCACGCGCGATGCTCCCGGGTTATGGGCGAGCGAGGTGGACCGGCACCTACCCGAGATCAAAACCGAGTCCGCGCCTGGCCTGACCACGGCGGTCACCATCCGCACCCCGCACCCGATGGACGGCTACCGGCACTACATTCTCAAGCACAAGCTGCTGGATGCGCGCTTTCGGCTGCTGAGTCAGAAGACCTTCAATCCCGAGCGCGATCAGCCGGTTTCCCGTCACGTTCTGCCCGCCGGCTACAGCGGTCCGATCTACGCGGTGAGCATTTGTAATCTGCACGACATCTGGATCGAAGGGGTCGTTATCGGTGGCGGCGCTGGAGCGTGGGTGCCGGAGCACGAAGCGAAACCAGTCCGTTAGGAAACGCCTTTGGCGGCTTGGTCGTTGTCGTAATCGAGTTTATGATCCCCGCGATGCGATCGGTCGCGGCGGCGAAACCGACGGTGCATCGAAGATGATCCCGGTTGGTTGTCCACTAAATGGGGGACATGGGTCGCCCCCCCGGCGAGCATCCCGCGTCAACCTAACTCCTCAGTCTGTCCGGAGGCGATGTAGATCACCCGCTCGGCCACATTGGTGGCGCGGTCGGCGACGCGCTCGTAGTTGTGCACGATCCACAGCAGATAGGTACCCATGGGTGCGAACTCGGGGTCGGTACGCATCATCTGCACGACCTGTTCGTCCACCGCATCTTCCTGGTCGTCCATCAGGCGCTCCTGGGCGACGGCCGCGCGGGCGCGTCTGGTGTCCCCGCCGGAGTCGAAGGCGGCCAGTGCCTCGTTCAGCATGGCGATAGCATTGTCGGCGAGCCCGGCCACGGCCGCCACCGGCTCGGCCGGGAAAACCCCGTCACGGGCGCGTCGCACGATGCGCGCCACGTCGGCGGCATAGTCGCCGATGCGCTCCAGCTCCGAGACCAGCGACAGGCAGGCGCCGATGCAGCGCAGGTCCTCGCCGGCCGGTTTGAACGCGGCCAGGGCGACCAGGCACTCCTGCTCCATCAGCCGACGGTGCTGATTGATCCGTTCGTCCTGCGCGATGATCTGTTCCGCGAGATCGAGATCCTGGCGGGACAGGCAGTCGACCGAGCGGTGCAGGGCTTCGATCACCAGGGTTCCCATGTCGTGCACGCCCTGCTGGAGCTGAGCCCGCTTCTTCTGAACGAGACTGACCTGTTCCGGCATTGGTACCGCCTCCGCGTGGTGTTTCTGTGGGCTGCCATCCATTCTAGCTCAATGCGTTACCCTGAAGGTCGCGAGGCGATCCCGTGGGAGCGGCCACCGGCCGCGATACGGCGCCGCGGCCTTGATCGTAATCCCGGCCAGCGGCATGCATAGTCAGGGCTTCCAGCCCTGACGGTGTCAGGCCAGGATGGCCTGACTACGCACCCGGCGAGCCCAAGTGGCCGGGATTACGATCAAGGCC
>NZ_CAIZIZ010000025.1 GCF_903933125.1 uncultured Lamprocystis sp.
ACCAGCCCTTTAAAGGTGCTAGCAAAATACTGTAATATAAGGAGATCTTTAACATCGTACGCGTGCTAGACCGACTATGTTTGGTGAGATCCTTCAGAAGTTTGCCGAGAAGAGCCCCGCCACCGTCATGGTGCGCGCCCTGCTAGAGCAGGTGCTGAACCCCGAGAAACTGGACCGATGGTTCGAAACCACACGCCAGACCCAGTACACACGCAACATTTTGTTCTCGTCGCTCGTTGGGCTGATGCTGCAAGTCGTGTGCAAGACGCAAGCGAGCGTTCACGCAGCGTACCGCAACGTCAACATCGGGGCCTCTATCGCGGCCGTTTATGGGAAACTGCGCGGGGTCGAACTGACCACCTCCGAAGCGCTGGTGGCGGACGTTGCACGGCAGGCACGCGAGTTGATCCACGCCATGAACGGGGCGCGGCCGTCGTTGCTGCCCGGCTATCGACTGAAGTACCTGGATGGCAACTGCCTGGCCGCCAGCGAACATCGTTTGCAAGTGTTGCGCGAGACGGCCGCTGGCCCCTTGCCCGGAAAATCGTTAGTGGTCTTTGATCCACAACTGGACCTGGCCATTGCGACCGTGCTCTGCGAGGATGGGCATACCCAAGAGCGCGCGTTACTGGACGCGGTGCTCGACACGGTCGACGCCAACGATGTCTGGATTGCCGATCGCCATTTTTGCGTCTCCAACTTTCTGTTCGAGATCCACCGCAGGCACGCCTTCTTCATCATTCGCCAGCATGGCAACCTCAGCATCAAGCCATTGGAAAAGTTTAAATTTGTTGGGAAATCCGTGAGCGGCGATGTGTATGACCAAGCCGTTCAATTAACCTCCCCGAGCGGCCAAACCTGGTCGCTGCGCCGCATCACCGTCAAGCTGAAGACGCCGACCCGCGATGGCGAGACGCGGCTCGTGCTGTTGACCAACTTGCCGGCGGCGGTCGCGGACGCCGTGACGATCGCGGACGCGTATCGGCTGCGCTGGGGGATCGAAACGGTCTTTCAAAAACTTGAGAAACACTTCAATTCCGAAATCACCACCTTGGGCTATCCGCCAGCCGCACTGTTCGCATTCAGTTTGGCGTTGGTGGCGTTCAATCTCTATGCCGTGGTGATGGCCGCGTTACGCGTGGCCCATCCCACCCAGGAGGTCGATCAGACCGTGTCGCAGTTCTATCTTGCCAATGAAATCGCGACCACGATGACCGGTCTGACGATTGCGGTACCGGAACACGAATGGGAGCCGCTTGCACACGCAACCCCGGAACAGTTTGCCGGCTATTTGCTCATCTTGGCGCGGTACGTGGATTTGCACAAACTCCGGAAGACCCCACGCGGTCCGAAGAAACCGCCCACCCCACGCACGAAATACAAAGGTCACCCACATGTCTCAACTGCCAAGTTGCTTGCGGGCGTGGAGCCGGACACGTAATGGTAACTTTAAAGGGCTGGGCCCACAATCCCTGCTTACTGTCGGTAAGATGGTCGCTTCGGGCGCCGTGTTATCCACCCCGACCAGACGCATTGGACAGGAGGCTGTCGTATGGGATCTTGAGGCCATGGTGCAGACGTTGCACCATGCGCAGGCTGAGCGAGCGCTTGCGGTTCAGCACCTCCGAGACGCGTCCGCTCGATCCAATGAAAGGCTCCAGGTCTTTCGCCGCCAGACCTTGCTGATCCATGCGGAATTTGATGGCCTCCACCGGGTCGGCAGGGCCGATGGGGTAGTGTCGATTCTCGTAAGCCTCGACCAACGTTACGAGCACTTCCATCTCGTCTGCCTCGGGCGTCCCTTCAGATGCTTGGAAAATGGACTCCAGCCGCGCGAACGCGGCGTGCAGGTCTTCGTCATTGCGTATCGGCTTAATAGTCATTTACGGTCTCCGCATCGACACGGTCGTATTGGGCATGGGTTCCCACAAACTTTACCCAGGCGATCCCGGCGCGGTATTGCATTTCAACCACCAACCGGTATTTGTTGCCGGCAATATTGAACACCACTCGACTATTGCCGCAAATGCTCGCATTACGGTATTGATTTTTAATGTCCTGGGGGGAAGCCCACACCGCGTGAGTCGCCTCGTCGTGCCAACTTTCCAGCGGCCCGCGCGCATCGGCATGGGGGGCCAGATCCCAAAACTTCCTCAGCGTGCTTTTCGCGATGACGCGCATGGGGTCATTTTAGCTCCCAAATCAGGAGACGCAAGCTGCTGGGTCGAGTCGGCGGGCAGTTTACCCGTCGACCTGCTCCAACATAAGGCGCTGAAATGTTGGGTGTCGATGGCTGCCGAAACCTGCGGATAGTTGGCGGATAGCGCGGGCCATCGCCAACGGGGGTGGTGAAGACCGGTCGGTCGTTGGGGGGCGAAGGGGGGTTGGGAGCCAGGGGAAAAGGTCGGGCGTATGACCCCGCGACCGGCGTGGCTGCGGCGCTGGCGCGGTCCACGCGCCTGGTACCGACGGCGGACGTGCGCTCGCCCCAAGGCAACGCGCGCTGGCGGGTGTCGTTGGTGCGGGAGATGACAAGGACCGCGCCATGGTCTACAGAATCAGTGCCGTTGAGACAGGTACGGCACTGGTCGCGACCGCCACAGTCTTCTCCAGTGTCGTACCCAGGACCGTGCGTGGCACGTGCCGTGGGTAAGTATCGCCCGCTGGTGGGCGACGATCCAGGGCCCATCGGCAGGAGTTGCCGATGTCCGCGACCGCCCGCCTGTTCAACTTCAGTGCGGCGCCCTGTTCGCCCGTCCTAATAATGCCGGTACGCACCTTGATGGCCAGCGCGTATGAGAATTCCGTGATGACCCACCGCGAAATGAGCAAGGGTTCATCGCCGCATGCGGACAGATAGGTCTTGGCGGCCGGGGTGCCGGCCTCCCGAATCAGGGCGGCCACCAATAATGAGGTATCGAGATAGCGACGCATCAGAAACGCGCGTTGGCCCGCATGTCGCCGACAAGTTGACCGGCATCGGCGCCGATATGCATGGGTTGCCCGTCGACGAATGCGAACAGTTCGGCCAGGTCGAATTGCGGAAGCCGGGCAGCGGGTTCGGCCACAATGCGGGCGATTGCAACACTGCGCCGTGTAATGATGACCTCTTCGCCCGCTTCAACCTGGGCCAACACTGCAGACAAACGCGCCTTCGCCGCCGCCACACTAAGTGTTTGCATAAGTGCCTCCATGACGAGTTGACCATCTGACTATATCATGGCGGGGGTCAAGGTGGTGCGCCGCGACTGCTCCTTGGTCCCCGCTTGTCGGCGGGGGGCGGAACGCGCTAGCGGTTCCGTCATTTCGGTGCTCAGCGCGTAGGTTCCGCTACGCGGACCGGTGTTGGCGCTGGGGTGCTCATGCGTCGCGACGCCCCGCCGGTGCCGACCGGTCCGCACGGCGGACCCCTGAGGCTTGATCGGTTGGGCGCCCTCGATCGTCGTTGCTGTCCCCAGGGACATCTGGGGCGCAGTGAAAGCGAGGTCGCGGCGCGCCGCGGCGGGACGGGGCATTCGCCCCGTCCCGAACGTTTGATCCGTGGCCGACCGTTGATTGGAACCGGCAGGTTCGGAGAAAACGTTTCGGACGGGGCCAATGCCCCGTCCGGCCCATTCTGCCGACCGCCCTGCCTACAACAAGTCCCGATTTCTCTCCCGCACAGGTAAACGGATGTGCAGCCGCCTACAACAAGTCCCGATTCTTCTCTCGCACCCGCTGATAAAGCTCCTCCATCACCGCCACGAATGAACTGTCGCGCTCCCAGAAAGCGGGAAAATCGCCGGCTTTGCGCACCAGGATGGCGGGCACGGCGGCCGGGACGGCCGGCTCGATATCTCCGGGCAGACGGTGCTCGCCGGTCCAGAAGGCGTGATAATCCAGCGGCGCGGGGCCGGTCCGGGGGCGGGTGAAGAAAGACTCCGCGGCGGTGATCGGCGGCGCCTCGTCGCCGGTCAGGGCCGCCAGGGCCTTGCCCAGGGGGGTGGCACTCAGGGCTTGATTGAGCCGCGCGCGGGACAGGCCCCGCAGTTCGAACAGCAGGAAGGGGTCCCGGTCCAGTTGTCCCGCCAGGCGATAGTAGACACCCGCGATGTGCTTGCACGGATTGGCGCCGTCGGGGCAGGAGCAATCGGTCAGGGCGAAATCCTTGCGGCTGCGCGGCAGCAGGTGCAGCTTCACGTCGGCGAAGGCCGCGTCGATGGTGTCGGGCATCTCGTTCATGAGGAGCCGGGCGATCAGCGCCGCGCTGCTGCCCAGGCGGGTGATGGCCTTGTCCCAGTCCTTGGCGGGGATTTGGACCATCTGGATGCGGGTCTGGTAGTGGGGTTCTTTGTAGACCCCGAAGTAGGGGTTGACGTTGCCCCGCACCGTGGCGCTCACCCGTCCGTCGGCGATGGCAAAGGCGAGGATGCGGTTGTCGCCGCTGTAGGCGCGGCCCCGCTGCAGGCGCCCGCTGTCGGTGAAACCCTCCAGCGCCGCGATGAAGCGCTGGCCCCACCAGGTCTTGCCGAGGGTTGCCATGGTCAGTCCACCACCGCGTCGCGGTTCAGGCGGATCAGTGCCTTGAAACGCTCGTTGTCGAGTTGCGTGAGCCAGGACTCGTCGTTGCCGACGATGGCGCCGGCCAGTGCTTTCTTCTCATTGATCATGTCGCTAATCCGCTCCTCCAGGGTGCCCAGGGTGACGAACTTGTGGACGAAGACGGTCTTGTCCTGGCCGATGCGGTAGGCCCGGTCGCTCGCCTGATCCTCGACCGCCGGGTTCCACCAGCGGTCGAAGTGAAACACGTGGTTGGCTCTGGTCAGGGTGATGCCCACGCCGCCGGCTTTCAGCGACAGGACGAAGATCGCGGGCTCGGACTCGGGGTCCTGAAAGGCCGTGATCATGGTCTCGCGCCGGCTGCGTGCGGTGCCGCCGTGCAGATAGTAGGTCGGGTAGTGCAGATCCTGTTTGAGCAGGCGCTCCAGTTCGGCGCCGATCTCGGTGAACTGCGAGAAGATCAGGACGCTGTCGCCCGCCGCCATGGCCTCTTCGAGCATTTCCTGCAGGCGCTGCAGTTTGTGGGAGCGCTCCGGGGTGAAGGCGCTGCCGTCGTGGAGAAACTGTGCCGGGTGGTTGCAAATCTGCTTGAGTTTCATCAGGGTGGAGAGCATCAGACCCTGGCGGGCGATGCCGTCCTTGGCCTCCAGTTCGCTTTCCACATCGCGGACCACGGTTTCGTAGAGAGCCGCCTGTTCCTTGCTGAGATTGCAGTACTGGATGGCCTCCAGCTTGTCCGGCAGGTCGCGGATGATGGCTTTGTCGCTTTTCAGCCGGCGCAGGATGAAGGGCTCCACCAGGCGTTTGAGGGTGGTGGACTGCACCGGGTCGTGATCGCGCTGCACGGGGATTTCAAAGCGTTTGCGGAACCGCGCCTGGGTGTCCAGATAGCCGGGATTCAAAAAATTGAAGATCGACCACAAGTCGGTCAGGCGGTTCTCGACCGGGGTGCCGGTCAGGGCGAGCCGGTGCCGGGCGCGTAGCTTCAGGATCGCCTTGGTCTGCGCCGCGGCCGGGTTCTTGATGTTCTGCGCCTCATCAAGGATGACCCGGTGCCAGTCGCGGTTTCCGAACAAGTGCTGGTCGCGGCGCATCAGGGCATAGGAGGTGATGACCAGGGCCTGACGCGCGGCGTGCTCGGCGAAGGTGCCGGCGTCCTGCATCCGCGTCGGGCCGTGATGGATCAGCACCGGCAACTGGGGGGCGAACCGTTGCACCTCTTTCTGCCAGTTGCCGATGACGGATGTGGGCGCCACCAGCAGGGTGGGGGCGACCGGGGTCCCGTCCGCGCGCTCCTGCACCAGGCGGGCGATGGCCTGGATCGTCTTGCCGAGTCCCATGTCGTCGGCCAGACAGCCGCCCAGACCCAGTTGCTCCAGGAACCCGAGCCAGGCCACACCGCGTTTCTGGTAGTCGCGCAGTTGTGCATTCAGTTGGGGCAAATCCGCGATCGACTCCAGCCGACTGCCCGTGCGCAGGCGCTCCAGCATCGCGGCCAGAGCATCGTCGCGGTCGACCTCGAAGCTGTCGTCGGTGAGGGTCCGCTGGAGGAGATCCTGGACACTCATTTCCGGGGTTTCGTGGCCGTGGCGGCGCCAGAAGGCGAGCATCTCCTGCATCTTGTCGCGGTCGAGCTCGACCCATTGTCCGCGGAACTGCACCAGCGGGGCCTTCGACTCGACCAGTCGCTGCCATTCCTCCTCGGTCACCACCTGATCGCCGATGGCAAGCTGGTAGCGGTACTGCACCAGGTTTTCGAGGTTGAGCCCGCTCTTGCTCGCCGGTGCGCCGGGTCCGGTGCGGGCGGCGGATGAGCGCAGCCGGATCTTGACCCGCCGTCGTCCCTGCGGCGTCCACCAGGCCGGCACCACGACCTTGAATCCGGCGTCCTCCAGCACCCAGGCCCATTCCTTCAGGAAGGCAAAGGCGTCGTCCAGGGTCAGCGCCAGCCCGCGGGGCTCCGCGGTGTCGAGACCGTCCCAGAGCTTGGGAACCATGCGGGCGGCCAGTCCCAGGTTGAGCAGCAGGTGCGTTTCGAAATCCTTTCCCAACTGGCGGTGCCAGGATTTGCGGTGCGTCGCGGACTGGGACCAATAGTCGGCCAGCGCCAGACGCTGCGACGGGTCATCCTTGGGGACGGCGACGAAGTGCAGGGTCCAGTCGTCCGGCACGTCGGCAGCCGGCTCCACGAGTTGAAACCCCAGGGTGAAGGCGGCGTCGCGTTCGGCGCCCTGGATGCGCGAACGCCACTGCCGCCATTGCTGGTAGGTGTCCAGGCTGATGCCGGACTTTGTCGACCGCGTGGGCGCGAGGCAGGCGGCCAGGAAGGTCAGATCCACCTTTTTCGCGAACACGGCCGGCCATGGTGTTTGCCGCAGTATCTGATCGAGCAGCACCTCGGCGCAGTGGCGCAACAGGCTATCCGCATCCGGCCAGCCATCCAGCCCGGCGGCGCAGGCCGCGGGCATCCGCGTGCAGGCGTCGCTGATGAAGCGCTCATAGTGCTCGGACGCCCAGTCCCAGGCGCCGGCGATCTCGAGCGGCGGGACCGTGCGCTTGCCTTTGGGCCGGGCCGGTTGGCGGACCACCAGCGCGGGCAGATACTGGTCACGCACCAGGAGACGTTTGAGCTCCTGGGTGAACCAGTACCAGAACAGGAAGTCGCCGCCGGGCTGTATCTCCCCGCCCCGATGGAAAGCCAGAAAATGGATGTCGCTCAGTTGCTTGATGGGGCGGTCCAGCCGCAGACAGTCCACCTGCCAGCGCTGCAAGGTCGCCGGTGCGTCGACGCTGTCGTCCGACCAGTACCGTGCCAACGGCGGCGACGGCAGGGGCGAATCCGCAGTGCCCGGTAGCTGGAGCGTGCAGCTCACCAACGCGTCGTCGAGCGGCGACACGATGGCCTGCGCACCCAGAGCCTCGATAAAGGTCGGCCAGTCCGCGCGGGTCAGGTGAAACGGATGAACGGAAACGCCGTCACTGCGCCGTGCGGTGCTGCGCTCCAGGGTTTCCGACCAAAGCATGAAGGCCCCGGCCTGGACGAAGGCGTCGGTGACCTCGGGTAACCAGAAAGCGTGCAGGATCTGCATGGATGTCGGAAAATCGGCAACTAGGGCGGTGACGAACGCGGCTGGTTCCCGCCGCGGCGCGGTCCCAGCCCGTGAATGCTTGTAGTGTATCCGCTGGCGCCCCGGAGGCTCCAGCCTCGTCAGGGTCGACTTCCTCCAGTCTCGCCGAAGTCGTTGACCGCATCCAGGCGCCCCGGAGGCTCCAGGTCAGGGTCGACTTAGCTGGGATCTTGGCGCATTATGTGTAGGGTTGCGCTTACAGTACGGGGCGCAACACCCGGTGCGCTGGACCACCAGCGCGGTCGATCACCCCCTCAGCGGACGCCTGTTGTATAGCCTTCGTACCTGATACCCAGACAGACCCTTGTGTAGGGCGGGTTTGAAACCCGCCCCTACATCCGGTTATCACGTTCGACAGCGATAGCGAACCTGGGCGTTCGCCCATGCCCGGAGCCAGCGATGAAGCGGATCCTCGTTTCCACCCTCACCTTACTGCTGCTTGGCAGCGGTTGCCTGCACGCGGAAGGCGTCAACAAGGCGATTCACTTTCAGAAGGGAAAGACCTCGGCCACCATCTCGGGGATTGTGGTGCGGGGCGATACGGATCGCTATACCATCGTGGCGAAACAGGACCAGACCATGACGGTCGCGCTCACCTCAAAGGAAAAGAACGCGGCCCTGACGATCTATGCGCCGGGATACAGCGTCACCCAAGAGGACGGTGTCTCCATCATCGCGGGGGAGACGCTCGCCGGGGCGGGGGAGGGCGAGGACGCCGCGGGTTGGAGCGGAATCCTGCCGGCCTCGGGCAAGTATCTCATCGACGTGGGCGGTACGCGCGGGAATGCCTCCTATAAGATGACAGTGACGATTCAATGATGACGGCAGACCACAGCACGAACCCGACCGATCTCACCAGCGGATCCAGCCGGACGGCGGGCACCTCTCACCGGACCGGCACGGGGCCGTTCTGGAGTCGATTCTGCGTAGCGACGCTGAGGCCACCGCCGGGCAGCCGCTCCTGGCGGCCGTCCTGGACGTACTTGCCTGGAGTGGTCCTGCTCCCATGGGTCGCGAGCTGCTCGCCGCCCTGGTCGACACCGAGGACGGTGCCGAACTCTCCGCCGCGCTGGATCTCGGCACCGCGCTGCGCATCATCCGGCCGGTACCGGAAACCACCCGGTATGCCCTGCACCAGCAGATCGGGGCGGCCCGCCGCGCGCAGGCCCCCATCGCCGATCGCCCCGACTGGGCGGCGCAACAGTGCACGCGGGTGATCGCCTGGTTCAGCACCCTGCTCGGTGACCCGCAACAGGTGTCGCGCTTCGAGGCCGAACTGGACCATCTGCGTGAATGGCATGACCACGCGGTGCGCTGTGCGCCAACGCTTGCCGCCCCCCGACTCACCTGGCTGCGCATCTATGCCATCCGGATACCGCCAGGTCGCTCGGCAACGTGGCCAACTACGCCGCCAACCTCGACGACGCCTTGCGCGCGTTGGAGCTGACCGAGCAGTCGCTCGCCATCCGCCGCGGACTCCATGGCGACCGGCACCCCGACACGGCCATGAGCCTCAACACCTTGGCCACCTATGCCGACGCACTCGGCGATCAGCAGCGCGCGCTGGATCTCGCCCAGCAGGGGCTTGCCATCCAGCACGAACTGTTCGGCCTGCGACACCCGGCCACGGCCAAGTGTCTGCACAACACGGCGGGTTATCTGTTGAAGCTCGGCAAGACGAACGAGGCCTATACGCAGGCCCAGGCGGCCTATGATCTCTTCCGGCAACTCATCGGCACCAAGCATCCGCAGACCCTGAGCACCGCCAAGCTCATCTGCCGGATCAAACGCCCCGGATTTCGCCTCCCCTCGCTCAGAAAGGGCGGTGGCGGCAAGAAGGCAAAGCCGCGGAAATAGGCGATTGGCTGTCTTGCTGTGCAAGTCAGACGGTGCCCCGTGGGAGCGGCCTCCGGCCGGGCTTTGATCGTAATCCCGGCCAGCGGCATGCGTAGTCAGGGCTTCCAGCCCTGAGGGTGTCAGGCCAGGATGGCCTGACTACGCACCTGGCGAGCCCAAGTGGCCGGAATCTTGATCAAGGCCTCCGGCCGCGATGCGCTGCCGCTGCGAACCGGGATGCTCAAGGGGATCCCGCGAGGCCCCATCGCGGCCGGAGGCCGCTCCCACGGGGGCGGAGCGCTGATCCGCGTGATGGGCACCCTGGCATCTGGGTCCGCGGAATGCTGTAATCGGGTTCTGGTTCCACCCTAGCGGAGTGCCGCGATGTCCAATCTTGCCGAGGTTCCGTTCATCAGCGTCGATGACTACCTGGCCGGCGAGACCCTTGCTCAGGTCAAACACGAATACGTCGATGGCGAGGTCTTCGCGATGGCCGGGGCGACCGAGCAGCACGTCACCATCGCGGGCAATGTTTTCGCGATGCTGCGCGCCCATGTCCGCGGCGGACCCTGCCGCGTCTACATGGCGGACATGAAGCTCCGGGTCGAGGCGGCGCGCGCCTTTTTCTACCCCGATGTCTTCGTCACCTGCGACCCGACGGACGGCGCTCGGCCGCTCGTCAAGGAGCGTGCGCGGGTCGTCATCGAGGTCCTGTCCGACTCCAGCGAGGCCTATGACCGGGGTGGCAAGTTCGCGTCTTACCGGCAACTGCCGACGCTCGAAGAGTATGTGCTGATCGACTCGCGCGCCCCGGCGATCGAGGTGTTCCGCCGCCATCCGGAGGGCTGGATGCTGCAATCCGTCCCCGCGAACGGCCCGCTCTGTCTTCACACGCTGGGCTTCGAGTGCGCCTTCGATGCGGTCTATGAGGACGTGCGCTTTCCGGCCGCGCCGACGGAGCAGCCGGAAGAGCCCTGGTGAGTGATCGCACCCGGCGGCTTGCCTCACCCCCGGTCGCGGGCTTATCCTGCGGCGTCGCTTTGGGTGCCCCGCGGTGCGACCGCATCAAGGGGTGAAACGGGAAGTCCGGTGAGGTCGTGCGCTTTCGGCGCCCGATCGATTCCGGCGCAGCCCCCGCTGCTGTGAGCCTGACGGGACCGCCACATGCCACTGCGCCGACGCGTGGGAAGGCGGCGGAACCCCGGATGACGGCGAGCCAGAAGACCGGCCCGACGCGTGAACTGGTGTGAGCCCCGGGGTGGGGCTTGAGCCGATCGGGCCATCCCGACCGCCCTGCGGTGCGGAATTGGCCCTGTTAGCCGCGACGACCGTCGCCGGTGTCCCCCCGAGTGTTCCCGGGCGGGGACAGGCGGGCGGGCATCGACCATCCCCTGACTTGCACCTCGTGTTGTCCGCACGCTACGAGGTCAATCGCTATGCATATGGTCGTCGTCGATCTGCCCGCGCGCGCCTGAGGTCGCGCCGACATGGGCCGCATATGGTTCGTCGGCGCCGGACCGGGAGATCCGGACCTGATCACGGTCAAGGGCCGGCGCCTGGTGGAGCAGGCCGGGGCCATTCTCTATGCCGGCTCATTGGTCGATGCGGCGGCGACCCGCTTTGCACCCGCCGGGTGCCGGCTGGAAGACTCCAAGGCGATGACCCTGGAGGAGATCAGCGCCTGGCTGATCGAGGCCGCCGGCCGCTGTGACACCGTGGTGCGCCTGCAGACCGGCGATCCGGGGCTCTACGGTGCATTGACCGAGATGGCGCGTCCGCTGGATGCGGCCGGCATTCCCTGGCAGGTGGTGCCGGGGGTGACCTCGGCGATGGCCTCGGCGGCAGCGGCCGGGGAGAGCCTGACGCTGCCCGAGGTTACTCAGACGGTGATCCTCACGCGGGTGGCCGGCCGGACCCCGATGCCGGCCGGGGAAGATCTGGAGTCGCTGGCCGCGCACCGCGCCACCCTGTGCATCTATCTGTCCGCGACCCTGCTGCCGCAGGTGCAACGGGCGCTGCGCGCCGCCGGCTGGCCGGCGGAGGCGCCGATTCTGGTGGTACAGAAGGCGAGTTGGCCGGACGCCGAGCAGATCGTCCGCGGCCGGCTGGACGACATCGATCAGCGCTGTCGCGCGGCCGGTGTCGACGCCCAGGCGATGATCATCGCAAGCCCGACGCTGGGCGCCCGCGACTGGGCGGAACTGACACCATCCAAGCTCTATGACCCGAGCTTCGGTCACCGTTTCCGGCGCGCCGCGGAACCGGGGTTGGCGGGCGGTACCGGAGCAGGGCTATCGTCCGCAAATGAATGCAAGTGAATTCGCAGGCGGGCCTTGGTCATCGGTTTTTGCCGGGGCACTGGGACGAAACTTTGATCCACAGATGACACAGATGAACACAGATGAAGAAATGCATCTGTGTTCATCTGTGTCATCTGTGGATAATTCCGGGCAATCGCTTTGGCCGGAGCGGCGATCCGTGCTTTTGGCTGAAGCCTTAGACTCCTGAAGATACGGCGCTGGTCGGAATGATGATAAAGACCCTGTGCGACTAAAGACCCTGTGCGACTTTCGTTTTAATCGATCGATTTCAATATGAACGACACCACCGTCTTGCTGGTCGGCCACGGGTCCCGTTTCCACGGCGGCAACGCGGAGACCTTGCAGTTCGCCGATCAGTGGCGGGCGCGCCATCCGGACTGGCGCATCGTCACCTGCTTCATTGAATATGACGCGGTGCTGCTGGACGCCGGGGTGGATCAGGCCGTCCGCGGTGCCCGCCGGGTGTTGGTGGTGCCCTTTATTCTCAACGCGGCCGGGCACGTCAAGATGGAGATTCCGGCGGCCATCGCGGCCGCGCGTGAGCGGCATCCCGACGTGACCTTCGCGTACGGGCGCCACCTCGGGATGGGGCGCGACATCCTGGCGGTGCTCCAGGGCCGGCTCGATGGACTGATGGCGGACCTGGCCATGCCCGACCCCCGCACCACCGGTGTCATTCTCCTGGGGCGGGGCTCGTCGGACGCGGGCGCCAACGGCGAACTGGCCAAGATGGCGCGCTGGGTCTTCGAAGGCAACGATCACGATCTGGTTGACCTGGCCTTTACCGGCATCACCTGGCCGCGGCTGGAAAGCGTCGTCCAGCGCCAGGTGCGTCTGGGGATGACCCAGATCGCGATCGTGCCGGTATACCTGTTCGCCGGTCGTCTGACCGAGCGGATCGCCGCCCAGCTTGAGCGCCTGCGCACCCTGTATCCGGGCATCGCCTTTGCCCTGGGGGAGCACTTCGGGTTCGATGAGGGTATCTTCAGTCTGCTGGATGCCCGGGTGCTTGGCCTTGAGCTCCCCGCGGGGACCCTGGAGTGTGACGGGTGCAAATACCGCGAGGCGGCGGAGGGGAAAGTATGAAGTATGAAGTATGAAGTATGAAGTATGAATTATGAATTATGAAGGGGATGTATGAATGATGGGGGTGGTGGGGCGGGGGATTTGCGGGGGCGGACTAAAGCGTTTGCCTTGCGGGTGATTCGGCTTTACACGGCGTTGCCGCGGCGGGTGGATGCGCAGGTGATTGGTAAACAGGTGCTGCGGTCCGGAACATCTGTTGGCGCAAACTACCGTGAGGCTTGGCGTGCCCGTTCCCGCGCGGAGTTCGTGTCCAAGCTCGGCGACTGTCTCAAAGAGCTTGATGAAACCGCCTATTGGCTGGAACTGCTCAGCGAATCCGGAATTGTCCCCGCGGACCGCCTGGACAACCTTCACGACGAACAGCAAGAATATCGCAGTATATCCAAGGCCCCATGCCTCGCCCTTCTTCTTTCATAATTCATAATTCATACTTCATAATTAAAGAAAATGATCTGTAGCTACCCCCTCACCGAGCAAAACACCCCCGCCGGCCGCACCATCGAGCACGCCTCCTTCGCCATCATCGATGCGGAGGCTGCTCCTCATGCCTATGAGCCTGACCAGTGGGCGATCGTGCGGCGGATGATCCATGCCGGCGCGGATTTCGAGATGAACGGGCTGACGGTTTTTCATCCGCGGGCGGTCAGCGCCGGGTTAGGAGCGTTGCGGCAGAGCGGAGCGCCGTTGGTCGCGGATGTGGGCATGATCCTCGCCGGACTTGCGCCGACTCGACTCCAGCGGTTCGGCGTGCGGCCACATCAGTTCATCGCCGATGCGGACGTGATCGACGCGGCGCAGATCCAGGGGACCACCCGCGCGGTGCAGGCGATGCGCAAGGCGCAGCGGCTGGGGTTGCTGGACGGCGCCATCATCGGTATCGGCAATGCCCCGACGGCCTTGATCGAACTCCTGCGGCTGATCGAGGAGGAGGGCGCGCGTCCGGCCCTGGTGATCGGCATGCCGGTGGGTTTCGTGGCGGCGGCCGAGTCCAAGGCACTGCTGGCGGCGGTCAGCCTGGTGCCCTGGATCACGGTGCAGGGGCGTAAGGGCGGCTCGACCCTGGTCGTCGCCGCCATTCATTCCCTGCTGGCGCTGGCCGAGGCTGACGGCGGCGCCGCGTCGGGGCCGCATCCGGCTGCGTCGCCCCCTTGAGCGCCGGTCATGCGACCCCACCCGGGCCCCGCAAAGGTGAGCCGCGACGTCGCCGTGGTGATCGGACCGGGTTCACCACCGGTGCCAACGCGGCAGCAGCGGCCACTGCCGCCACCTTGGGACTGGTGCTGGGCCGGGTGCCGCAGAGGGTGGATTGCCTGTTGCCCAACGGCCGGCGGGCGGTCTTCACGATCTGCGACGGCCGGGTGGATGGCGACCTGGCCCATGCGGTCTCGATCAAAGACGCGGGGGATGATCCGGACGCCACCAATGGCGCGCATCTCACCGCCGATGTGCGCCGGATCGCGGGCGGTGGGGCGGAGATTCTGCTCCATGGCGGTGCGGGCGTCGGCGTCGTGACCCGGCCGGGCCTGGGGCTGGCGGTCGGAGCGGCCGCGATCAACCCGGTGCCGCGGCGCAATATCACCGAGAACGTCCGGGCGGCCGGTGAACCGCTGCTGGCGCTGGGTGACGGGCTGGAGGTGACCCTCTCGGTGCCGGGCGGCGCGGCCATGGCCCTCAAGACCCTGAACGCCCGTCTGGGTATTCTGGGCGGCATCTCCATCCTGGGCACCACCGGGATCGTGCGGCCCTATTCGACCGCCGCGTTCCGCGCAAGCCTGGTGCAGGCGGTCCGGGTGGCCGCCGCACAGGGTGAGACCACGCTGGTCTTTACCACCGGCGGGCGCACCGAGCAGGCCGCGATGGGCGCTTTTCCTGACGTGGCGGAGGTCTGTTTCGTGCAGATGGGCGACTTCGTGAAGGCCGCCTTCACCGCCGCGGTGCGGCACCGGATGCAGCAGGTGATCGTCGGCGCCATGGTGGGCAAGCTGACCAAGATCGCCCAGGGTCTGCCGGTGACACACGCCTGGCGCGCCTCGCTGGACCGCGACCTGATCGCCGAGGTCGCCGCCGAGGTCGGGGCCCCGCCCGACCTGGTGGCGCAGATCCGCACGGCCGCGACCGCCCGTTTTGCCGCCGAGCGTCTGGCGGCGATCGGCCTGGCCGCGGCCCTGCATCAGGCGCTCGCCCGCCGGGCGATGGCGAGCCTGCGGCGCCTGTACCCCGGCCCCCATCGGCTGAGCGTGCTCGCCTGCGACTTTGACGGCCAACCCATTGCCACCGTGGCGGAAGATGACTGAATCCTGCACCTTGATCGGCATTCTGGACGACGGCTGGCCCGGCCTGACGGACACCGCCCGCATCCGACTGGCGCAAGCGGGCTGCGTGATCGGCGCCACCCGCACCCTGAATCTGGTCGCTCCCCATCTGGCCCCCGGAGTCCGACAACTGGCGATGGACGGTGCTCTGGCCCAGGTTCCGGCCTGGGTGTCCGAGGCCCAGGCGCACGGGCTGCCGGTGGTGGTGCTCGCCACCGGCGACCCCCTGTGTCACGGCATCGCCGGCCGGCTGACGGCTGCCCTGGGGTCGGCGGCGATCCAGATCCTGCCGGCCGCCTCGACGGTGCAACTCGCCTTCGCCCGTTTCAAGCGTCCCTGGCAGGATGCCCGGATCAGCTCCTGCCACGGCGCGGCATCCGGTGACTGGTCGCTGGGCGACACCCCGGCGCATGGCCTCTACCGGGTGCTGCGGGCGGTCGCCCGGCACCCGGTGGTGGCGGTCTTCACCAGCCCGGCGAACGGGCCGGACCGGATCGCCCGCGCGCTGCTGACCCTGGGCTATGGCGATGAGATCCGGCTGTCGGTCGCCGCCCGGCTCGCGCGACCGGACGAGGTGCTGTTCCCGGATCTGACGCTCGCGCAGGCCGCCGGGCAGCGTTTCCCGGAGCCCAATATGCTGATTTGCGAGCGTTCCGAGCCCCCCACGGCGGACGATGCGGTTTGCGGCCTGGATGACCGCCGGTACGCCCGACAGGGCGGCGGCGACGGCGATCAGACCGGCTTGATCACCAAGCTGGAGGTCCGCGCCGTGACGCTCGCGCGGCTGGCGCTGCGCCCGGACAGTGTCGTCTGGGACATCGGCGCCGGCTCCGGCGCGGTCGGGCTGGAAGCCAGCCGCATCGCCTATGACGGCCATTGCTGGGCGATCGAGAAAAGCGCGGCCCAGGCGGCGGACGCCCGCGCCAACGCGCGGCGGCTGCGCGCCGGCAATTACAGTCTGTTCGAGGGTCGGGCGCCGGACGGACTCGCGGCCTGGCCGGATCCGGATGCCGTCTTTATCGGCGGTTCCGGCGGCGCTTTAGCCGAACTCATCAGGCTCCTGCGCGACCGTCTGCGGCCGGGCGGGCGGCTGGTGATGAACTTCATCGCACTGGAGAACCTGACCACCGCGATGGCCGCGCTGGATCAGGTCGGTCTGAGCTGGGACCTGACCCAGCTCAGTGTCGCCCGCAGCCAGCCCATCCTCGGCTTGCACCGGCTCGTCGCGCTCAATCCGGTGTGGATCGTCACAGCATCAGAAGGAAAGGCTCGTTAATCAGTCAACCAAGGCCATCAGGAATTGCTTTTCGCGTCGTTGTCGTTGTCGTAATCGAGGTTATCGTAGTGTCCCGAATTTTCTTGCACCGAAAATTCCATCGCTTCTCCGGGTCAGGATCGTCGTTCCGGCCACAGATCATCCGGATTCATCCACAGATGACACAGATGAACACAGATGAAGAAATACATCTGTGTTCATCTGTGTCATCTGTGGATGAAATTTCCGCCCTTGCGGCACAGTGGTGGCGCGGGATTCGGTGGACTGCGCTAGCGCTTGTCCAACCTTCTGCTTGAACGACGATCAAGGCATCCGATTGCGAAAAATCCGATTGCGATTACGACAACGACAACGACAACGACAACGACAAAGCAATGAATGAACTTCCGCGCCGTGGCCGCCTGATCGGCTGTTCGCTGGGTCCCGGCGATCCGGACCTCATCACGCGCCGCGCCTGGACCGCTTTGCAGTCGAACGCCCGTTGGATTTACCCGGTCACCGGCCCCGGCGCGGATTCCTATGCGCTGGCGATCGTGCGCCGGGCCGGGCTGCCGGTGCCGCTGGATGCGCTGGCGCTGCACTTTCCAATGACCAGCGATCCGCAGACGCTGGCGCTGGCCTGGACGCGCGCCGGGGTGCAGTGCGCCGAACTGCTGGCCGCCGGGAGGGATCTGTTGTTCCTGGTGGAGGGTGACGCCTCGACCTACTCGACCTTCGGCTATCTGGCGCGGGCGGTGCGCGGGCTGGCGCCCGAGTCGGGATTTGGCCGGCTGGAGGAGGGGGTCGAGGTTGCGGTGATTCCCGGCGTGTCGTCCTATCATGCGGCGGCGGCGCGGGTCGGCGCCCCGCTGGTGGAGGAAGACGACACCCTGGCCATCATGCCGGCCGCTTACGGTATCGCGGTCATCGATCGGCTGATCGATACCTTCGACACCCTGGTGTTGCTTAAGGTTAAGCCGCTGCTCGAGCCAGTGCTCGACCTGCTGGAGCGGCGCGGACTGATCGATCATGCCTGCTTCGTCGAGAAGGTCGGCGCCCCGGATGAACGGGTGGTGCGGGCGGTCGCGACGCTGCGCGGCGCATCAGTCGCCTATCTCTCGCTGCTGCTGGTGCGCAATCCCGGACGGGCTCGCGACGTGCCGACACGTGGTGGGAGCCCGCGGGCTCTATCGGCGGTGATAGAGGACGCGGCGCCGCGCATCTCCGCGGGGGCGGAAACGAGCGACGCTGCGCTGACTGAACACGGGGCGGGACGCCACGTCTCCGTTGCGGTCCTGGCCATCACCCGGGCGGGGATCCGGCTGGCGGGAACGCTGGTGCAGCGTCTGCCCGGTGCTCATCTGTATGCACCGGACGCACTGGCCGCGGCGGCTACGGCGGCGGCCCCCGGCGCCTGCACCTGCTACAGCGGCCCGACCCGCGATCTGCTGCCGACACTGTTCGCGGAGCGCACCGCGATCGTCGCCCTGTTCTCGATCGGCGTGCTGGTCCGGCTGATCGCCCCGCACCTGCGCGACAAGTACCAGGACCCCGCGGTGGTCGCGCTGGATGAAACCGGACGCTTTGTCATTCCGGTGCTCAGCGGTCATCTGGGCGGGGCCAATGCCTTAGCGGGGCGCATCGCCGCCGCCCTGGGAGCGACGCCGGTCCTGACCACCGCCTCGGATTGCGCCCGGACGCTGGCGGTCGACCTGCTGGGGCGCGAGTTGGGCTGGACCCTGGACGCCAGTCCAGAGGAGCTGCTGCGGGCGAGTGCGGCGGTGGTCAACGAGGAACCGGTCGCCCTGGTGCAGGAGGCGGGAAGCCGTGATTGGTGGACCGGCCATGCCAACGGGCGCGCCGGCCCCTTGCCCGCCAACCTGCACTGCGCGCAATCGCTGGCGGGGTTGGACCTGGACCGCTATCGGGCGCTGCTCTGGATCAGCGAGCGCCCGGTGCCGCTGTCCGCGTTCGCCGGGTTCCGGGGTGCTCTGGTCAGCTACCGTCCGGGGGGCGGAGTGAAGCCGGGCGCACCTGATCAGCGTCCGGCTCCGGCGCCGCGCCTGGCCCTGGGTCTGGGCTGCGACCGGGGCACGTCCGCCGCCACCCTGGAGCGCGCCGTGGCCGAGGCCCTGGCCGCCATCGGCGCCGCTCCGGCGCAGGTCGCGGCCGTGGCGAGCATCGAGCTGAAAGCGGACGAGGCGGGCCTGGCCGAACTCGCCGCGGATCACGGCTGGCAGATCCTGTTCTACAGCGCGGCCCAACTCGCGGCCATCCCCGTGCCCAACCCGTCGGAAACGGTGCGTCGGCACACCGGCACGCCCTCCGTGAGCGAAGCGGCGGCCCTCCTGGCAGCGGGACCCGGCGACGGGTTCCTGCTGCTCGAAAAACACAAGGTGCTGGACTCCCAGGGCAAACATGCCACGGTGTCCATCGCGAGGATCTCCGATGACTGACAGTCCCGTTCGCGGCAAGCTCTTCCTGGTCGGCATCGGCCCCGGCGGTCTCGACCACATGACCGGCCGCGCCCGCGCCGCCATCGCGCAGGCCGATACCCTCATCGGCCATGCCACCTATCTGCGTCTGGTGGCCGAGCTGGTGACGGATCAGGAGGTGGTCAAAAGCACAATGACCCAGGAACTGGACCGGGCGGTCCTGGCCGTCGAACTGGCCCAGGCGGGCCGCACCGTGGCGCTGATCTCATCCGGTGACAGCGGGGTCTACGGCATGGCCGGTCTGACCTTTGAAGTTCTGTTCCAGGCCGGCTGGACCCCGGACACCGGCGTCCCGGTCGAGATCGTCCCCGGCGCCACCGCCCTCACCAGTTGTGCCGCACTGGCGGGGGCGCCGCTGAGCCATGATTTCTGTGCCATCTCGTTGTCCGACCTGCTGACGCCCTGGCCGGTGATTGCCCGCCGGCTGAATGCGGCGGCGGCGGCGGATTTCGTGGTCGCAATCTACAACCCCAAGAGCGGACGGCGCGCCCGGCAGGTCATCGAAGCTCAACGGCTGTTCCTCTGTCATCGCCGCCCGACGACCCCGGTCGCGCTGGTGCACGCGGCTTACCGGTCGCAGCAGCGCGTCGAACTCACCACCCTGGCGGACCTGGGCGCGGGTGAGATCGGCATGTTGACCACCATCCTGATCGGCAACAGCCAGACCCAAGTGCACCACGGACTGATGGTCACCCCCCGCGGCTACACCCAAAAGTACGACCTGCAGGCGGGCACCACCAAAGCCGGCGAACGGGGCGGGCATCCCTTGACCAGCGGACTCGACGGCTGGCTCGCCGAGTTACGCGCCAGTGCGGAGACGGTCACGGATCTGGCCGAGCGCCACGGCCTGCCGGAAATCTATATCGCTGCGGTCCTGGCAGCCTCCGATCCTGCGGCCTGGAGCCCCTGACAGAGGTCGGGATAATCTCGGTGCGTGACACCAGGTTCTGTTCAGGTCCTGTTCGTCGGCTGGGATGCGTAAGTGCAGCCCGGCTTACGCGCAATATTTTCATTCATTTCTCGCTTGCCGGTTCCTCAGGTCACCCAGAAGGTGTTGGCTGCTATACGCAGTGTAACGGACTGATACTGGCGCGTCAGCTGTATTCTGCTTCGGCCCTCAATGGTCCATTTCCCACCCGTCTGGATGGTGATGGTGTTTGGTGAAGCATCCACTTTTTTGAAAATGTACAATTCACCTTCCAAACTCCAATCGCTACCCATACTCAGCACGAATGGACCTGCCGACGCATCGAGCAAAATCAAGCCTCCGCTCTCCTGCTTCAGGATTGACCCATCGTCGGCCTTAGAGTATCTTGACACACCGGTCTGCGAACCGCCGTAGGCTTGAGTGCCGCCGAATTCCCGGATACGACTGCCATGGGTCTCGAATCGCCCGGGGCCGGTGTTGACGATGGTGGCCGGTGTAACGAGTTCGTCTCCCGACTCCGCCTGCATGTAGCAGCCGAAAGCTCTGACTATTCCAAGATTAGTCGAGCTCTCGTTCCTCACGCAGTTGATGACACTGTGTCCGCTGCCCCCGTTATCGTTCCGGCAGATGCTCCAAACCCCATCTAAATGAACCCGACCGTTCCAGGTCGGGCCACAATAGATACCGATCACGTCCTGATCGGGATCGCTCACGTTAGGGTATCCATATCCGGTTCCAACAAAGCCACCATATACCCACAATCTGCTCGTCTTGGCAGGAAGATAATAGCCGCAATGATAGGTGCCGGTGTTGGTGCCGACGAGCGCTACATAGCTGTTGTACGCCCAAATCAAGCCACCCCTGCTCACGCGGATGCCGATACCTTCCGTGATCACATGAAGATCATAAAAAAACGCATTGTTAACCCAATAATTCAGGTCTACTGCGGCCCCGGAGCCCTCGACATAGACAGTGACTCTGGATAGCTCAAAATTCTCGATAACTTGGTAACCGCTTGGATTCCCGATCAGTGCGGCTCTGTTTCCGCGGTAGCGGAACGTAATCTCTGAGATGGCGGCGTTTCTCGTGAACCCCAAGAACACGTCATCCGCCAACCAGATTTCCACCGCTTTGCGATGCGTGCCGACCAGAGTGACCCACTGGGGAAGAGTGATCGATCTGCCGAAGGTACGTAAATCGTAAACTCCGGGAAGAACAAACACCGTAAAGGGAGAAGTCGCGGTCGCGCCAGCCGCAGCAACCGCAAGTGCGTCCTGAATCGTGGGAAACTCACCCCCGTCACCGACGGTGAGCAGCCTGGATGCTGTGTCTGCCATCGCCACCGAGGAGACGGCCCCGGCCATCACCGCGGAAGCTCCGACGGCCAGGCTGGTGAATGCTTTGCGTCTACTGAAATCACAGGTTTCGTTCACGTTACTCTCCGAGCCCAAGAAAACCCACGCAACATCTCACTCTGGACATCCCATCCTGCTTCAAGCAATCCTCTGTACATTGAATGATCAAATAAAAGCGATTGAAAAATGAATAACTACCCGTTTGATAATGATCTGGCATAATCCAAAGCAGGCAGTTGAATCTGCGTGCGACAAGCGTTTCTGTTGAAATACTTTAGGAACATCCCCATATTTCTGAGAGTAATATTAGACGGTGATCTCCTGATGTCAATAGGAGTTCCGTGTGCGGCGTCTTGGCCAAACACTTTCACAGCACGCCGGTAGGATACGGTCGACCTTGGTCATCAACCCGGCCAACTCGCTGCCCGCGCTGCGGTCGGTCCGCTGGAGCTCGCGACCTGATCGCAGGGTCTGCTGCGAACACCGGGGCGGGAAGTGGTCCGGTGCGTCCGGAGTAACGAACGGTTCCAAACGCAACAACGAGGATGCCCCCTCATGACTGCCAGCCCGACCGCATCCCGCTCGCCGACGAGCATCCACAGCGATTGGCCGCGGATCGGCGATTATCTGCTGCTCCGGCTCAAGGAGGCCGGAGTCGACCACTGCTTCGGCGTTCCCGGCGACTATGTGTTGCGGTTCTATGACCGGCTCTGCCGCTCGGACATTCGGCACATCGGCACCACCCGTGAGGACACGGCCGCCTTCGCCGCGGATGGCTATGCCCGCTCGCGCGGGCTCGGTGCGCTCGCCGTTACCTACGGCGTGGGTGCGCTCAATGTGGTCAACGCGGTGGCCGGAGCCAACGCGGAGTCCTCCCCGGTGGTGGTCATCAGCGGCGCGCCGGGGGTGGCGGAGCAGCGCGATGACCCGCAACTGCATCACCGCTTCGGCCCCTTCCGCTTTCAGCGTGAGATCTTCGAGCGCATTACCTGCGCCTGCGCCGTCCTGGACGACCCCTACACCGCCCTGCGCCAGATCGACCGCACCCTGGGTGCCGCCCGCCGCTACAGCCGGCCGGTCTATATCGAGTTGCCGCGCGACCGCGTCGACACGCCCGCTTTCCCGATTCCCCACGAGCCGGAGGAGGAAGCCGGCAGCGATCCCGAGGCCCTGGCCGAGGCGGTCGCCGAGACCCTGGCCCTGGTCGGCCGCGCCCAGGACCCGGTGATCCTTGCCGGGGTGGAACTCCACCGCCGCGGACTTCAGGACCTGTTGGCGGGCTTCGTCCTTAAGGCGCACCTGCCGGTGGCCGCGACCCTGACCGGCAAGTCGGTGGTGGCCGAGCGGCAACCGGGCTATCTGGGTGTCTATGAGGGCGCCATGGGTCCGGAGGGCGCCCGTCGCGTGGTGGAGGAGGCCGACCTGCTGCTGCTCCTGGGCGTCACCCCCAACGATATCGACCTGGGCATCAACACTGCGCGCCTGGACCCGGCGCGCACGGTGCGGGCGGGCCAGGAGGAGGTCTGGGTCCATCGGCATCGGTATCCGCATGTCCACCTGCGCGACTTTCTCGCGGCCCTGACCGACGCCGTCGTGCCGCACCCCGGCCCCTTGCCGGAGGTGCCCGGACCGCTCGGCGCGCCCGACTTTCCGCAATCCGGCCAGCCCATGACCATGGCGCGGATGATGGCCCGGCTCAACGACTTCCTCACCCCCGACATGCAGGTGGTGGCGGACTCCGGCGACTGTCTGTTCGCCTCGGTGGACCTGCGGGTGCATGCGCGCAGCGAGTTCCTCGCCTCCGCTTACTACACCACCATGGGCTTCGCGGTGCCGGCCGCGCTGGGTGCCCAGGTCGCCAACCCGGGGCGGCGCCCGCTGGTACTGGTGGGCGACGGCGCGTTTCAGATGACCGGCACCGAGCTCTCCACCGCTGCCCGGCTGGGATTGGACCCCATCGTCATCATCGGCAATAACCGCGGCTATACCACCGAGCGGTTCATTCTGGAGGGATCCTTCAACGACATCGCCGACTGGCGCTTCCATCGACTGGGCGAGTTGTTTGGTCCACTGCGCGGCTTTGCTGCCGCCACCGAAGACGCCTTCGACGCGGCACTGGGAGGCGCGCTCGCCTTCCGCGACGGCCCGTCGGTGATCGAAGTGGCACTGCGCCCGGACGATTGTTCCGCGGCGCTGACCCGGTTGTCGGAACGCTTGCGGGATGTGGTGCAGCAGAGCGAGTGAGGCGGGTGTTTTTCGGCCGGCCGCGGACAGTCCGCACAGCGGACCCGACGGGAACACCGTGATCGTGGCTTGCTGGGCGGCGGGGAGGCTCCCCAGGAGACCCTGGCCGGCGCTGAAGTCGCGCCGGTCGGTGAGGCGCGCCGTCCCGTCCTCGCTCGACGGTTGGCGCGACCTTGCTCGCGCCAACGACCTGCGCACCGATCACTTGAGGATCGACCGCCAACCCGTGCGGCTGGGCAGGCACTCCCAACAGAACGGCCGATAGTCCGGATCGCAGGCGTTGCCGATGCCGTCTTGGTCCGCGTCGGCTTGGTCCCGATTGGCCGCGAGTGGGCAATTATCCGCGCCATCGGCGACAGCATCCCCGTCGTCGTCGGTGTCGGCCGTGTTGCCAATGCCATCCCGGTCGGTGTCCACGGATTCCGTGGCGTCCAGCGGGAAGGCGTCGTTCGCATCAGGGACGCGGTCGTTGTCGTCGTCCGGGTCGCAGGCGTCGCCCAGCGGGTCGCGGTCGAAGTTGGCCTGATCCGGGTTGGCGAGTTGCGGGCAATTGTCGGTGGTGTCGGGAATGCCGTCGTGGTCGGGGTCGGGATCTTGAATGTGTAGGATCACCAGACGATCCGGGTCCGCGACATAGGCATAGTCCCCCGCGACGGCGACGCTGTTGGCCGTCCCGTCGGTGTCGAAGCCCCCTACCCGCAGCGGGGCGGCGGGGTTGCGGATGTCGATGACCTGCAGGCGGGCGTAGTCATCCGCGACATAGGCATAGTTCCCCGCGATGGCGACGCTTTGGGCAGACCCGTCGGTGTCGAGGCCCCCCACCCGCAGCGGGGCGGCGGGGTTGCGGATGTCGATGACCTGCAGGCCGGCGTCCCGGTCCGCGACATAGGCATAGTTCCCCGCGACGGCGACGCTATAGGCAACCCCGTCGGTGTCGAAGCCCCCCACCCGCAGCGGGGCGGCGGGGTTGCGGATGTCGATGACCTGCAGGCCGGCCCAATAGTCCGCGACATAGGCATAGTTCCCCGCGACGGCGACGCTTCGGGCAGACCAGTCGGTGTCGAGGCCCCCCACCCGCAGCGGGGCGGCGGGGTTGCGGATGTCGATGACCTGCAGGCCGGCGTGCCCGTCCGCGACATAGGCATAGTTCCCCGCGACGGCGACGCCCTCGGCAACCCCGTCGGTGTCGAGGCCCCCCACCCGCAGGGGGGCGGCGGGGTTGCGGATGTCGATGACCTGCAGGCCGGCGTCCCCGTCCGCGACATAGGCATAGTCCCCGGCGATGGCGACGTCCCTGGCCTGCCCGGCGGTGTCGACGTTCCCCACCCGAACCGGGGCGGCGGGGTCGCTGAGGTCGATGACATCCAGCCCGGTGCCGCCGGCAGCGGCATACGCATAGCGACCTTCCACCGCCACCGCTCGGTAAGGCCCCGAGCCCCATTGACCGACCTGCGTCAGGGTTACCCCGGCGAAGAGGTCCACGACGCCGCAGAGAGCCAGTAGACCCAGGAGCAGTGCCGGGACGCGCGGCCGACGGTGGTGCCGACTGCGATCGGGCGCCCCGCGATCGGGGACTGAACCAGACCGGGCCACGGGCAGCGCACTGCCGGTCGAACGCTGATCGGAGGGAACTGGCAGGCGGATGCCGGGCATGGGGAACTCCTTCTCTGTGTCCTTTGTGTCTTTGTGTGAGCAATTGCCGAATGCAAGCTCAAGCGGGCAGCGCGCTGAATACACCCCGGTTTTTATACAAATACACTCTGCTTTTCAACAAACAGATTTAGTCAGATATTGCTCGACTTTCCTCATACTCAAATCAGGAACCTGTTTAATAAAGGTTTTGCTGAACTATAAGGAAATGTTAAGCGACTACCGGGCGCCGCTCCACCAACACGCTTCGCGTTACCAATCGGGCGCACCGCGGCGCGTTGGTGAGCAACTGCGGGCGGTTTGCAGAGGTGGACCCGTGGACGGTCAGCAGCGGTTGATGGTCCGCATAGCGGATGGTCCGCACAGCGGATGGTCCGCACAGCGGATGGTCCGCACAGCGGACCCTACGGACGGCCGCACCCCGTAGGGTCCGCTATGCGGACCGACGCCCGTGCAGATCGCACAGTGGCCGGGCGGGCCGGGCCTTTCGGTAGGATGGGCAGAGCGTGAGCGATGCCCATCCTCAAGCGTCGCGGTGGCCGGATGGGCATCGCTCGCGCTCTGCCCATCCTACATGGGTCTGCGACCACCGCACCCCGCCCTGCCGCCTATGCTTATGCGGACGTGAGTTCCTCCCAACTCGGATAGCTCAACCCGGGTATTCGCGGGGTGTCGACCCGAAACCCACGGTGACGGGCGTAGCCTTCGAAGAGGGTGATCTTGTAGGCGAGTCCCTCCGGCATCCCGAGGTCTCCCCAATGGTGGCGCCGCTCCCAATCCGCAGGGCTTCGGATCAAGGGCCAACCCGAGACGGCCAGCCACAGAGCGAAGGTCGGGGCGACCCAGGCCCGCGGTTCTTTGTGCCCCTCGGCCGCCGGCTCGGCGAGCGCCTGCTCCTCCCACACCAGCGTGTCGCCCTGACGCCGCGCCGTAATCACCGCGTTATCATCCGTCGCGTCACCGAGCAAGAACGCGATGCGCGCCGGCGCGATCTGCAGACGATAGGGCGGATCGTCGAAATAGCGCACCAGGCTCAAGCCGTGTTTCCAATTGGCGACCCAGAACCCTTGCCGGAGATAAAACCGGACAGCCCGCTGCCACAACCAGTCGGTCTCCAGGCGCAGACCGCCAAGTCCCAGGTCGCGGGCGATGCCCTCCAGCGCGGCGGTCACCCGGGCGCCATGACCGGCGCCGCGCGCTTCGCGGAACAGATAGAGACTTGCGATCCAGAGGTTGGGCTGGCCCCAGCCGGGATCACGAATGCTCAGTGCCACCGTCCCCAGCAACCGGCCGTCGACGATCAACCAATAGGGGAGATAGTCGAGCAGGTCCGTCGGATCGCCGATACGCTCACCCTGGGCCAATCCCCGCCGGGCCCAGTCGTTCATCGCCTGATCGGACAGCGAGCGGGGGTCCGGCGCCTTGTCCAGGCGATATTCGAGAAAGGTGCAGAGTTCGCAGGCGCGCCACAGCCGACGTTCCGATGCGTCGGTCGGATCGACTGGTTTGAACAACGGCAACCGGGTCAGGCACGCGGCCAGCGCGGAGCGCAGTGCGTCCTGCGGATCATCGGAGTCGATGGTTGGAGACAGGGGCACGTGCTCCATGAACCGGTGAATGAAGGGTGACGGCGGGGTTGAACGCGACTGCGCTGATTCCCGTTGGTTGGTATTGATACGATGGGTTCAGCATAGCGTGTCGGGCGGCCGCCGGCTACCTGCTTCGCCCTGGAGGCGCGGACGGTCCGCACAGCGGACCCAACGGTAACACCGCGACCCGTAGGGTCCGCTGTGCGGACCGACGACCGTGCAGATCGCGCAATGGCCGGGTTCATGACCGAGACCGGCGCGGCTTGCGTCTTCGTACTTGCGTCCCTGGAGTGCCCGCGGGGGCCGAGATACGTTACACTCTTGAGCAGATGCCGCTCGGGGGCCGACGCCGCTCGACCGGTTGAACCGCCGCTCGGTGGCACCGAGATCGTACGGTACGCCAGGCGCCACTGCACCTCGCCGAGGACTGATGCCCGTGGTCAAGGCCCGCGCCGATATCCTGATCGAATGCTCGCCGGAGCACGTATTCACCTACGTTGCCCGCGACTTCTTCCTGAACTATCCCCGGTGGTCCCCGGAGGTCAAGCGGCTCGCGGTGTTGACTGCCGGCCCATTACGGGTCGGCAGTCGGGCGCGTCAGGTGCGCACCGATCAGGGCCGCGAGACTGAGTCCACCTTTCGGGTCACGGCCTTGGATGAGCCGACCCGCATCGAGTTTGCCGAGACCACCAACCTGTTCCGCATCAGTTACCGGCTGGCGCCGGTCGACGGACATACCCACCTCGTCTTCGGCTTCGAGTTGACCCGCCTGGAATTCTACATGCGCCCTTTTGAAAAGCTGATCCGGGTCACCATTCAAGAGGGCGCGGAGCGGGTCGTGCGCAACATCAAAGGACTGGTCGAGCGCCAGTCGGCGCCGCCGGACGGGGTGATGGGTGCGGCTGGCTCGGCGCACGTGTAATCACGAGTCAATGATATGTTAAACAACGAATACAATCGTTGTCGTTGTCGTTGTCGTTGTCGTAAGCGGATAAGCGATGCAATTTTGGGTGCGCAAGAGTCCGGGGCGCTACGATAATCTCGATTACGATTACGACAACCTAAGACCAATCCCTCTGAATAGACTTGTTTAGCTTACTGAGCCGTTCACTACTGACAGGAGTAAAACATGGACTTCACAGCCGAAAAAGACCAGGGCACGATCCCTTTCGTGCTGTCGCAGATCCTCGATACCGTCGTCAATGGCGTCACCTTGTCGGACCCGGATCAGCCGGACAATCCCATCGTCTACGCCAATGCGGCCTTCGAGTTGATCACGGGCTATGACCACCACGAGATCCTCGGCCGCAACTGCCGTTTCCTTCAGGGTGCGGACCGCGATCAACCCGAGATCGAGCGCATCCGCGCCGGGATTCGCGATCAGCAATCGGTCACCGTCACCCTGCGCAACTATCGCAAGGATGGCTCGCTGTTCTATAACCGGTTCACCATTCGTCCGCTGTTCGACCCCCAGGGGCGGCTCATCTATTACCTCGGCATCCAGTACGATGTGACCGACCAGGTCGAAGCGCAGGAAGAGTTGCAGCGGCTCAATGCCCAACTTGAGGCGATGGGCGAGCGGCTGGATTAGGTCAGGGCGGTTTGCGGTGACCCGTGCCGCGACAAGACGGCGCGGGACGCAAAGAACGTCTCTAGACCCCCGTACTCGGTCATCAGTCCGGCCGCGGGATCAGGGGGTAACGCGCGAAACGGAAAAACAGCAGGATCACGATCAGCAGGAAGATCAAACCCCAATTGAAGTCCCCGCCGGACTTGAGTTGGGACAGTTTTCCGGTGAAAAGGGGTTTGCCATCGATCCGCACCGCGAGGTCGGGGTCAGCGCCCGTGGGCAGGATCAGACCGGCGACGTAGGTGCCGTCGCCCAAGTCAGTGATCCGCGAAACGACGCCTCCCTGTCCGAGCGTGATTGCGAGTTTGTGGGCAGAGTCCGCGCCCAGGTAATTGCCGTCCCGGTCGATGGGCCGCACCTTGAGTGAGACGAAGTGCATGTGGTGGTTTCGGCCTTTCTCAGCGGCCTCCAGCAACGACCTGGACAGGTCAGGTGCGCCGAAGCGCACGACCGTCGACACCTTTGCAGTTCGCTGGAAGCGTCCGGCAGTGGGCGAATTCCCGGACACGTCCAACACGATGGCGTAATTGCCGGTCAACTCCGTACGGGTAAATTGCCCCGAGTAACTGCCGTCGCCATGGTCGGCCAAGGGGATCACGTGCTCCGTGGGCTTCAATCGAGCAGAAAACTCGGGGGACTGGAGCAACACTTGAAGCTTCATCGTTCCCGTGACCGGCGGCGGTTGCACGAACAGCGTCGGCAACCCGTCCGCGAGTAACCAGTACGACCAAGGTCGTATTGACGTCGGTGCGGACAGCGGGGTCGTGGCGACGAGGGTGGCCAATGCGGCGCCCGGCCTGAAAACCCGAGCGACGACCGCGGCATCGACGACCGGGCGTCCCAGCGCCGACAGTCGAACCCGCAGATCAATCGGCTCGCCGGTCGCGACCCTGGCCGGGACTTCGAGGTCGAAGTCCAGTTGGGGTTCGTCCAGGATCGCTGCCGCCTGATAGGCGGTCCCGGGCGACCCGGTAATCCGCATCTCCCAGTCACCCGCGGCGGTTCGTTGTTCCCCCGGTGCGGGGAGGGGAATCGGCAGCGCGACGATTCGGTAGAAAGGCCCGTCAACAACTTGGGCGAGGTTGGTCACGTCCTCGCCGTTCTGCCACACCCTGAATGTAAGCCTGGGTGCGGCGCGCGCCCAACTGAGTTTGAGTACGACCTTGCGCGCGCTGGAGTTGACCCGGAAGCGCTGCGCCACGCTGTTCCCCGTCAGGCTGCCGTGCCGATAGTCGAGCAATTGCGGACCGCGGTCCTTGAGGGCATCGGTCAGCGCCTGCACAAAAAACTGCCGCAGATCCTGGTCCGGGACGTTCGTCATCAGGCTCAGGCCGCCCGTGTCTGCGGCGATGCGCGCGAGCAGATCCTGGAATGGTTCGTAGGTACCCACGCCAAGGGTATAGATTTTGACACCCAGATCGGCGTTCAGCGCCAGGGGTGGGTCATGGGGTGCGATCCCGGAGGTAGGTTTAACGTTTGGTGCAGTGTCGATCACGAGACCTGCGGTTCCCTCGGCTGCCTCCATGACGGTCGGATTGACATTCTGCATGCCGTCGGTGAAGACAATGAGGCCGCGCGATTGGTTGGAATCGGCGAGGCCATCGAGCGCGGTCTGAATGCCGCCGCCGAGTGCGGTCATGTTCTTGCGGCTGGTCGCCTGGGCCTGCACGTCGGACACCACGGCGTCAGCGTTGGTGCCCACCGTAAACAGCGCAGTATCATCGATCAGGAGCCGATCCACACCGCTCCTGAAATAGACGACGCCGGTGCGGTCAGCTTCCAGGTCAACCTCTTTCCACAGGGCGAAGAACAGTTCCACCGCGTCCTTGACGACCTCCAGCTTGGGTTCGCACGTACCGGGGCAGGCGGGGGCGAGCATGCTGCCGGAGAGATCCAGGACCAGCACCATGTCTCTGCCGGTCGCCGCGGCATTGACGAGCAAATTCTCATACCAGGCGAGTTTACCGTCGGTCGCCGAGGCGGAGAGCACGTCCGGATCGCCGTCCCGGTCGAGGTCGGCGGCGATCACCGACTGCGCATACTCGGCGCTGTCCGAGAGGATCTGCTGCGGCCCGAACGCGCCTTTGCCGTCGATGTTCTCGTACCAGGCAACCTTGTTGTCGCTCGTCGAGGCCGAGAGGACGTCCTGGTCGCCGTCCGCATCCAGATCAGCGGCGAAGACGGCCACGGGATTGACAACGGCGGTGGAGATCAGCCGTTGCTCGCCGAGCTGTCCGGCCCCGTCATTCTGGTACCAGGTCAGTTGACCGCCGTCTTTCGCCCCGGCCGTCAGAGCGTCTTGATCCCCGTCCCCGTCGAGATCGGCAGCAACCACCGCCCAAGGCCTACCGACGTCCGCGGCGACGACCCGTGCCGGCCCGAAGCGTCCCGCTCCGTCCGTATTCTCGAACCAGGCCAGTTCATCGCTGGAATACCAGGCGGCCAGCAGATCCAGGTCGCCGTCCGCGTCGAGGTCGGCGGTGTCCAGCGCGGTTGGCTCTTCGCGGTCCGTGGCGATATTCAAGGCCGATCCGAAGGACCCCGCCCCATCCGTATTCCGGTACCAGACCAACCGGTCGCCAACGGAGTCGCTGAGCAGTCGGGACGCGAGCACATCCGCATCACCATCTCCATCCAGGTCGGCAATGGTCATGGCTTTTGCCAAGTTGGCGTCGATCTGGATCACCTGCCGCAGCCTGAAATCCCCCAATCCGTCACTGTTGGCATACCAGGCGACCGTCCCGCCATTGGGTGAGGATGCGAGTAAATCCGCATCCCCATCGCCATCGAGATCGCCGGCGGCAAGCCGATGCAATTGCATGACATCGTCAGCGATGTGCCGTGGCGGCCCGAAGTGCTTCGGTCCCCCGCTATTCTCGTACCAAACGAGCTCGCCGTCGTATGAAGAGGTTGAGAGCAGGTCCGGGTCTCCGTCTGCGTCCACGTCGGCAGCCGTCAGTTCGGCCGCTGAAGAAACAGAGGCGGTGATGGGCCGCGGCGGTCCGAACTGACCTGTCCCTTCGGTATTCTCATACCAGGAGATCGCATCGTCCCGGTTCGCGGCCGCGAGCAGGTCCAGGTCCCCGTCACCGTCGAGGTCCGCGGCGCTGGCCGAGGTGGCTCCCCAGGCACGGTCATCGATCACCTGCGCTGACCCGAAACTGCCCTTACCGTCGGTGTTCGTGAACCACTCGACAGTACCCCCGCTCGACCTGGTGGAGAGCAGATCCAAGTCTCCGTCGGCGTCGAGGTCGGCGGCGAATACCGAGCTTGCACCCCAATAGCGTTCGGCGATGATGGTATCGTCGGAAGGTCCGCTTCCGTCCCGATTCTTGTACCAGGTCAGCGTGCCCTCCGCGGCGGAGGCCGACAGTGCGTCCAGATCGGCGTCCCCGTCGAGGTCGGCCACGAAGACGGCATCGGCCGCGGCGCCCCACCTGTCGACCCAGTACCGTTGACCGAACGTACCCTTCCCGTCAGTGTTCTTATAGATCGCCGCGCCGCGGTTCAGCGCGCTTTCCCCTGAACAAAACAGGTCGAGGTCGCCGTCTCCGTCGAGGTCCGCGGCCGCGACCCGCTCGACCGCATAGGTTGCATCGCTGATGCGTTGCAGCGAGCCGAAGTGACCGGCGCCGTCGTTCGCGTACCAGGCGAGCGTGTTCTCACCCCGTGCAGTCGCCAGCACGTCCAGGTCACCATCCCCGTCGAGATCGGCGGCCAGGGCCGAACCAGCATCGACCGCGGCGTCGACGATGAGCGGCGATGTCGCGAAGGCCCCCTTCCCGTCAGTGTTTGGATACCACAGGATCGCGTTGCCGGTCCGGGCGGCCGACAGCACATCCTGGTCGCCGTCTCCGTCGAGATCAGCGGCGAAGACCGAGCCGGATCCTGCGCCTGTGGTTCCGATGATCCGCTGCGGGCCGAAGTTGCCCTGCCCATCGGTATTCTCATACCAGGCCATCTTGTCGTCGATGATCGAGGCCGCAAGGACATCCTGATCGCCGTCCCCATCAAGGTCGGCGGCGACAGCGGTGACCGGGCCGTTCATTTCGGGGATGGCGATGAGTTGCTGCGGCCCGAAGGTCGTCCCGCCGTGGGCCGCTGGGACGGCCAGGAGCAAGGCGATCATCCCGGCGCGCAATACCCGGGACAGGTTGCTGTGGCGGCCAATCCGGCTTGCTGATCTTCCGATCGATAGGTCGTCGGTTCGCATGCCCTGATACTCCTGACGCGCGGAGGAGACGCCCCCTGGGTCCACGGAGAATAGTGACGTCAATCGCCGTGCCGCGGGGTGCCCGATGAGATCTGTTCACCGGAAGTCTAGCACCACTACGGAGATGTGCCAGAGTATCCGCGCCAGCCTGACCGGTTCTTTAGCGGCAATTGCCTCTGCCTCAAGCCTCGGCGAGCGTCTGATCCCGAAACTGCAAGGACGCCAGCCGCGCGTAGAGTCCGCCCTGCTGCATCAGTTCATCGTGGGTGCCGTCCGCCGCCACCTGACCGTGATCGAGCACCAGGATGCGGTCGACCTTGCGCACCGTCGCCAGGCGGTGGGCGATAACGATGCTGGTGCGTCCTTTCATCAACTCTTCCAGGGCGAGTTGCACCAGTCGTTCGCTCTCGGCGTCCAGTGCGCTGGTCGCCTCGTCCAGCAGGAGCAGGGCCGGGTCGCGCAGGATCGCCCGCGCGATGGCGATGCGCTGGCGCTGTCCGCCGGACAGCCGCACACCGCGCTCGCCGAGGAAGGTGTTGAAACCGTCCGGCAGGCGGTCCAGAAACTCGCTGGCATGGGCGGCATCGGCGGCGCGGCGGACCTGTTCGTCCGACACGCTATCCAACCCGTAGCGGATGTTCTCCCAGGCATCGGCACCGAAGATCACCGGGTCCTGGGGGACCACGGCGATCTGCCGGCGCAGGTCGGCCGGGTCCAGTTCACGCAGGTCCACCCCATCGAAGCGGACAGCGCCCTGGGTTGGGTCATAGAAGCGCAGCAACAGTTGAAACAGGGTCGTTTTGCCGGCACCGGAGGGGCCGACCAGGGCGACCTTGGCGCCGGGGGCGATGGTGATCGACAGGTCTTTGAGCACCCGCAGGTCGGGATGGGCGGGATACGCAAAGCCGAGATCCTGGAATGCGATCTGACCGTGGACCGGTTGGGACAGCGTGCGCGGCTGAGTCGGCGGCTCGATCAGCGTCGGCGTGGCGAGCAGTTCCATCAGCCGTTCGCTGGCGCCGGCCCCGCGCAGCAGTTCGGCCGCCAACTCGCTCAGGCTCCCGACTGAACTCGCGACCAGCACGGCATAGAAAAGGAATGCGGACAGCTCACCGCCGCTCAACCGCCCCGCCAGGACTTCACGGCCGCCGACCCACAGCACCACGCCGATGGCGCCGAAGGTGAGGGCGACCGCAATGGCGGCCAGGGCGGCGCTCAGGCGGGCACGCTTCACCGCCGTGCCGAAGGCCGACTCCACGCGTTCCTTATAGCGTGCCCGGTCGATCGGCTCGTGACAGAAGGACTGGACGGTGCGGATGGCGTGCATCACCTCGTCCACATAAGCGCTCAGGTCGGCGATGCGGTCCTGGCTGGCGCGGGAGAGGCGGCGCAGACGGTAACCGACCAGCCACAACGGCAGGATCACCAGCGGCGTGCCGAGCATGACCAGCCCGGTCAGCCAGGGACTGGTGAGGGCCAGCATGATCAGACCGCCCAGCACCAGCAGCGTGGTGCGCAGGGCCGAGGCCAAGGTGGAGCCGACCACCGTCTGGAGCAGGGTGGTATCGGAGGTTAGCCGCGAGATGACCTCCCCGGTGCGGGTCGTCTCGAAAAAGCCCACATCCAGGCTCAAGACCCGGGTGAACACGGCGGTGCGCACATCGGCGATCACCCGTTCGCCAATCCAGCTCAGTAGATAGGAGCGCACCATGATCGCCCCCGCCATGGCCACAACCACGGTGAGGAACAGCAGCAGGGCGTCGTTCAAGGCCGCCTCGGAGCCGGTCTTGAGCCCGGAGTCGACGACTTCGCGGATCACCTGGCCGAACGCGAGCACGGCCCCCGCGGCGACCAGCAGGGCCAGGGCCGCGATCAACAGGCGCCCCAGGTAAGGTCGCACGAAGCGGAGCAGCCGCAACAGCGGGCCCAGGTTGCGGGTGGTCGGCCGCCGGGGCGGTGCGGACGGGGCAGGGCGCATGGAATAACCTTACTGCATTGAAAAAGAAGCGCTTAACAGCCCCGTAGCTTACCTTAACCTACAAAATTTATCTAGAATTACGTGAACACTGACCAGGCAAGACTATTGGACTCCAAGGCTTCAGCCTTAGTCCGTTGGTCGGCGGACACCAAGAATGAAGGTTTGAACTGTTGGTCGCTTGCTATAGCGTCTCGACCTCAAAGCCAATCACGCCGCGCTGTTCGCGGCTGAATTCGATGCCGATCAGATGGATCGGCTGGCCTGCCGCCTGGTATTTGTCCGCGTAGCCCCGGTCCTTGAGCTGTTGCAAAGCCCGTCCCGCTGGCTCCAACTCCACCACCTTGAACTCGAACAGCCAAATGCGGCCGTTGAATTTCAGCGTCAGATCGACCCGCCCCTGGCGTCCTCCGCCGTCAAGTCGAGGCCCAGCGCAGCAGCAATTCCAAATTTGGGCAGCATCGCGCGACCCCTGGTGGATGCGGCGCGCGCCACCGCCGTGCCGGGTCCCTGACATCGAACAGCGCGCCTTATCCACCCTACAGCGGCGCAGGTTTTGTAGGGTGGATAAGCGCAGCGCATCCACCATCAGCCTCGCCCACACGCTGCTGACGGCGGCCACCCAAATTTGGAACTGCTGCCAGCGCAGCCAGATGACTGTAGAACACGCTGGCGTAATAGCCCTCGTAACGGGCGATGGGGTTGCCGGTATGCCAGTGATAGGGAATCGCGGCGAACAGGCTGTCAAGATGGGTGCGCAGCCCGACGAAATCCGCCGCCGCCAGCAGATCGTAGAGCCGACTCGTCAGCTCGCTGGCGCGTCCCGGCTGGCCGATCAGCGCCTTGATCAGGCTGTCGTTCAGCGCGCTCTCGACCTCCAGATTGGGGTAACCCAGAGTGTATTCGAGCCGGGCGCCGATCCGCCGTGCGCCGGTGAAGGTGAGATATCCGGTCTGCCACAGCAGCGCCTCGGTGGCCAGATGATCCACGTCGAAGGCCGACAACAGCGCCTCGTCGGCACGCAGGCGCGCCAGACTGGGGGTGAAAAAGCCGCGCTGCATGAGCAGATCCACCAGAAAGGTCGGCGTGCCGGTTTCGAACCACCAGGTGCGAAACTCGCAAAGCTGATCCGGATGACCGGATAGCGGGTGGTCCAGTCCCAGTGCGGATGGATCGCCAGATCGCGGAACAGCGCCTCGTTGCCGGCGAAGAGTTCCCCCAGGGTATCGAGCAACAGCGATTTGCCGAAGCGGCGCGGGCGTGACAGGAAGTAATGCGTGCCTTCGTTGGTCAACTGCCGGATGAAGCCGGTCTTGTCCACATAGTAATGATCATCCGCGCGGATCTTAGCGAAGGTCTGGATGCCGATCGGCAGTCTGCGGCGGTGCATGGCGGGCCTCGGAAGCAGGGACGCGGGTCGTCGGGGGCAGGGTAATGGGTTCGCGGCACGCTGTCATGAGGCCAAGCACCAGCGCAGCAATTCCGAATTTGGGCGACATCGCGCTGCCCTAAGGTGGATGCGGCGCGCGCGACCTCCGTGCCGGGGTCCTGACACCGAGCGGCGCGCCTTATCCACCCTACAGCGGAGCAGGTTCTGTTGGGTGGATAAGCGTAGCGCATCCACCATCGGCCTCGCCGCCGACATGTCGCCGGCTGGAGCCACCCAAATTTGGAACTGCTGAGCACCAGCGGCGGCGGGGAGCGCTATTCCGGCCACGTCGATCATCCGGAATTATCCAC
>NZ_CAIZIZ010000026.1 GCF_903933125.1 uncultured Lamprocystis sp.
ACGGCCGGCGCCGGCGGCGCGGGGGGCTTGATCGGCGGCGCCGGCGGCGCGGGGACGCTCGCCCAAATCGGCGCCACGGCGGGATATGGCCAGACGGTGGCCCCGTCCGGCGGCGGCGGTGGCGGCGGCATTACGGTGCCCAGCACCGCGCGCCGCGGTGGCGATGGCCGCGCGGCTGGCCTCTACGCGCTGACCGATGCGGCCGATATGCCCCTCATCACGACCGGAGCCTATGGCGCCGCGGGCGGCGGGGCGGGGACTGCGGGCGGCGCCGCCACCCTCGCCGCCCCGTTCCAGAATGCCGGTGGCGCCGGCGCCGGGGGCCGGCGGCGCGGGCGGGAACGGGCGCGTGGCGATTGAGGGGGTGTGAGGCATGGCCAACGACCTCGAACTCAAGCTGACGATCCGCGCCGATGGCTCAGTCGCCGTCGGCGAACTGGCCGAAGTCGGTAAAGCGGTCGGCAAAGTCGGCACCGACGCGAAAGCGTCCAGCAAAGACGGCGGCCTGCTCGGTGATGCGCTCGATGACATCAAGGGCCAGCTGCTAGGGCTCGGCAGCGTCGCCAGCCTGGCCCTGCTCGGCAAGGCGCTGCTCGATGCCGGGATGCAAGCCGAAGCCTTGCGCGCGCGCCTGGCCTTCGCCACTGGCGGGACGCAGGAAGCCGATCAGGCGATGCGCGAGGTCGCCAGCACCGCCAGCGCCCTGGGCGTGCGCGTCGGCGACCTGGCCGAGACCTTTATCCGGCTGAAGAACTTGGGCCTCGACCCCGGCCGCGAGGCGCTGACCGCCTATGCCAACATGGCGGCGGCCAGCGGCAAGACGACGCTGGACTTCGCCGAGGCGGTCGCCGATGCGATGACCGGCGAGTTCGAGCGGCTGAAAGAGTTCGGCATCAAGGCCGGGGTCGATGGCGATCAGATCGCGCTGCGCTTCAAGGGCAACACCGTCTCGATTGCTAACGATGCAAAGGCCATTGAGGCGGCGCTGATCAGGATCGGCACGGTCGACTTTGCCGGCGCCGCGGTAGCCACTGCGGCGACTGCCAGCGCGGCGCTGGATCGCATGAGTGACAGCGTGTCGCGCTTGGCCGGGCAACTGGCGCAAGATTCCGGGCTGGTCGAAGGTGCCGGTCGCTGGGCAACGGCGTTCGGGAAACTGGCCGATGTCCTCAATAACGAGGCGGCCCCAGCGGTGGAGCGTCCGTTCAGCGCCGCCCTGGCGCATTCGTTTGAAGCGCTGGACGACGCCGTCATGACGCCGTTGGCTGCGATGACAGTCGGCCTGGTCGAGAACTTGGCGGCCTTCGTGAGTTGGTCCAAGGGCTTGGAAACCTGGTCTGGCGCCAAGACCCAGGCGGTCCTCAACCGCGAGCTGGCGGACGCCACGCAAGCGGTGGCCGACGCGCAGACCGGCGCCGCGGCGGCGGCTAAGGCGGAAACCGAGCAACAGAAGATGCTCGCCGCGCAGGTGGTGGATCTGACCGCCAAGAGCACGGCGTTGGTCACCATCGCCCCGCAGATCGCGACCGCCTTCGGCCGCTCGTTGTCGGTGTTCGCCAACGCCAAACAGGCGACGGATGACCTGGCGACCGCCCGCGAACGCTTGGGCGTGGCAGCGGCGCAGGCCGCCGGGCAGGAACAGGCCGCGTTGGCGCTGACCGCCTTGAGTCAGGAGGCCCAGATCGCCCGCGCTCAGGAGCGGCTGCGCCTGGCCGGGTTGGAGGCCGTCGCGGCCCAGGCCGCGCTGACGACCGCGACCGCTGCCAAGACGGCGGCCACCGATCCGAAGGAATTGGAGCAACTGCGGGCGTTGGTCGCGCAGAAGCAACTGGCCATCGGCCAGGCGCAGCTCACCGTCCAAGCCGCCCAACAGGAAGCCGCCGCCGCCCGCCTGGCTACCCTGACCTACGGCGACCAGTCCAGCCAACTGAACGGCCTGCTGGCCGCCAAGGCCCGCCTGGTGCAGCAACAGACCGAACTCACCGCCGCCCTGGCCGCCGGGCAGCCGGTGGAAAAGGCGCTGGCCGCGGTCCGTGAGCAACTGGCGGTGATGACCGAGCGCATCGCCGATGCCGCCCGCGATGCCGCCGCCAATCAGGACTTGCTGCGCGAGGCGATCCAGCGCCAGGCGACCATTGCCGTCGCACAGGCCGATGTGCAACTGGCCGAACTGGCCCGCCGCCGCGACCTGGCCGCCGCCTATCAGCACGAGGGCGACGTGCGCACCCTGAGCATCCAGATCGCCGAACGCGAGGCTACGGTGTTGCGCGCCAGTGCCGACGCCAAGCGCGAGGAACGCAACGCGCTGCTGGAGAAAGTCCGGCTGCTGCAACTGGCCGGCGAGGCCACCGGCGACTACACCGCGGCCGAACAGGCGCAGGTAGCGCAAACGCGGGATGCCGCGGTGATGCTCGACCTGGAGGCTAAGAAGCTGGACGTGACCGCCCGCGCCAAGCGCGATCAGGCGGACGTGACCGCGGCACTGGCCCGGCAGGAACGGCTGCTGGGCGAAGCCTTCACCGCGGCCGGGGCGGCGGGCGTGAAGTCAATCGGTGAGGTGCGCTCCGCGATCCGCGGGGCCAACACCAGCGGCGAGATTGAAGCCTTGGGCCGGGCGCTGAAAGACGCCTTCGCCGAGGGCGCGCTGGGCGCCGCGGAATACAAGAAGCTGCTCGACGAGGTCAGGGCCAAGCAGGATGCGCTCAAGGAAAACGTGCGCCGGGTGCAAACGGATTTCGAGGAGGTCTATCGGCAAATCGGCAGCCGCATCGGGGATCTGAACCTCGTCTTCCCGGGTTTGATTGAGACCGGGGGGCTGGGGCCATTACAGGAACAGTATGCGGCCTGGTTGGCGCAGACCCATCCCGTCTCCACCAGCGGCTGGGGTGGAGCGACACCAACCACCGCCGCGGCGACCACCTCACCGACCCCGACCGGCATCTCCTCCTATGGCGGCACCACCAACAACGTCAACGTCACCGTCGAAGGCGTGCTGGACGTGAATGACAACGCATCGCTGGAGCGCCTGGCCACGCGCTTGGCCCCGGTGTGGGCGGACTTACAACGACAGGGGCGGGTATGAGCACAGCGGTCCGGCTGGTCGGCAACAACACCAATCGGGTGCGCACCGCGGTGCTGTCCGCCAGCACGCAGTTGCCATCGACCGACCTACGTCTGACCGCGCAAACCCGCACCGGCGGCGGCGACCTCGCGCTGGTCGGACCCTATACCGGCGCGGCGGATACCGTGGTCGACGTTGAAGTCCTCAGCGGGACCGGCACTGCGCTGCGCCCATCGCTCCCCGTGCTGGCCGGGGTGGGCTCCGGCACGCTGACCGTGCTGACGGTGGATGCGGCGGCGGTCCCGGAAACCTGGACGCTCAAACTGGTGGCCGCCGGCACCGCCGCAACGGCCGCTCAACTGCCCTTTTATGGGGTGTTATTGCGGGCGAAAACGACCGGTACCGCCGGCAATGGGCTCACCCTGACGGTGACCCCGCGCCTCACCCTGACCCCCACCGACTGGTCGACCCTGACCGAGATCGCCGCCGGCACCGCCGACTTCGACGGCCAGCAGTGGAACTGGGGCGCCGCCCCCGCGGTGGCCGAGGAGATTCCGGCCAGCGCCCCGCGGCTGGCCTTCGCCGAGCAGGTGACGGTCTATCGGCACTGGCGCGCATGGAGCGAGGGGACTTGGGTCTATCACCTGGACCCGCCCCCGGCCGCGGCGGTGGCGGCGGGAACGCGGGTGCTGACGGTGACCGGCGACTATCGCCTGACGCTCAGCGACGGCACCACCACCGAAGTCATCGACGCGATCACCATCCATGACGCGCTGACCCAGTGGGCGGCGCGCTCGAACCTCATCGACGTGGTCGGCACGGTGGCGGCGGATACCGCGCCCGGTGGTATGGCAGTGACCGATATCCCGCTGCGCACCGACGCCTATGCGCTGCCGGTGAGCGCGCAGTTGCAGGGCGCCTATGGGGTGCCGCGGCTGGACGGACTGAGCGTCGCACCAAGCGCCCCGACCGAGATCATCACCGTGGAGCGCCAGGCCGCGGGCGGCTGGACGGTGCAGGGCTCAGTCAGCGGGGCCTTGGCCACGGCGCGTACCGCGGTGCCCTACCAGGCCGGTCCGCTGGGCTTCACCATCCCCGCGGCGCTGGTGCCGGCGGGAGACGATGCCGGCATCACGGCCGCGGTGCGCCTGACCAGCCGCCCGCCGGAGGAGACCAAGCCGGCGCTCTGTGTCACTCCCCAACTCGGGGCCGCGGCAGTGCCGCGGTCCGTCACCTTCGTTTACACCGCGCGGCCGGCCGGCACCTGTTCGTGCGCCGATGTGGTCGCGCCGCACGTCTCACCGTATTGCCTGGGCTTCGGGGGGGAGGATGATGACATGACCTATCCTGCGGCGGTCACCAGCCGCCTGGACACCGTCTACGCCTGGCGCACCGCGTTCGTGCGCGCTAACACCCGCTGGGTGTCCCCGGAGCCGGCGCGCTCCGAGACCGTGGGCGGCAGCCCCGGCACGCCCGGCCAGTATCGGGTACGCGCCCAAAGCGCCATCACGTACAACGACGGTAGCAACACCCACACCTACACCTTCACCGGAACCTCGACCCAGACCTTTAGCACCTCGGCGGCGGCGCAGCAGCGCGCGTCGGCGGTGTCGGGCGCCAGCGGCGGCAGTTGGATGTACCAGACCGTCACGGTTGGTGGCGTGACCCTGAACCTGGCGGGGATGCCCTCGCCGTTCATCTCGCAATGGATCACCGGCAGTTATTCCTGGTCGGCGGTGGTGGAGACATTGGTGGCGGGGGTGGACGGCGTGGCTGGTACGGTGGTGAACACCGCGGCGGTGCCGGCCCATTGGCAGGGCGCGACGCAGGAGTTCCAGGCCATGGATACGGTGCTCGATTTGCTGCTGCCCACCTTGGTGCAGGTGGCCGATCACGCCGACGCCCTGGCCGCCTGGGATGCGCTGTGGGCCGACGCGCAGGCCGAGATGGACGTGCGCCTGCGCACCACGGCCGACGATGACCACACGCCTGCCGCCAACACCCCGGCCTGGTTCCGCCGCTACGCGGCAGCCTGCGATACGGTGCGCATCGCCGCCGGCATTTACCCGTCTTTTGACGACGCCAGCCCGGAGGCCGGGGGCTGCTGGCGTGATGATCCGAGCGCGTCCTATTGGTGGGTAGACGCGGCGGAAACCTATCTCCCGGCCTTTACAGGACAGGGCTACACCGCCTGCAAACGCCTCAACGGCGTGGTGGTGGCGACCCGTGAGTTCGGCTTTGGGCTGGCCGTCGCCTGCCCTGGAAGCCTCAAGGAAGGCGATCAGTTCACCATCACCGTCAGCGGCGCGAGCGCGGACGGCTACACCGCCGGCGACCGCTACCAGGTGCCTCTGGTGGCCGCGGCGGCGGCGCCGTTCGGCGGCGGGGCGACCGGCGATGCCACCCTGACCTGGGCGGTGCAGGGGTCGGTGAGCGGCGCGACCCCGGATTGGGCCTGGCTGGCGGCGACCCCCACCGACTACACCGCGGGGCTGGTCGGGCTGCGGCTGGCCGCGGGCGGCATCCCGTTCGCGGTCGGCGATACCTGGACGGCGGACCTGGAAGGCGGGGCGCTGCGCTGGCGCCGCGAGGCCGGAGCTTGGACCACGGCCGATCTGTTCGGCACCGCGCCCAACCTGGGTAACGGCTTGGCGCTGGCCATTCAAGCCGGCGCTGCCCCCTCCTTTGTGGCCGGCGACACCTGGACCTTCGCCGCGGCGGCGGTGCACGGGCCGGGCCAGGTGCGCCAACCGCGCGAGGGCCAGGCGTGGGCGTGGAGCGGGGCGACCGCGACCCTGACCCTCGACCTGGGCGCGGTGTGCCCCCTGGAGGTGGTGCTGCTGGCCTTGCATACCCTGCCGACCGGCACCGGCATCACCTTGCGCGGCGGGGTCGCGGCGGCCACCGAGTGGACGGCGACCCTGACCCAGCGGGCGGGGCCGATCCTGCACGTGCTGCCCGCGGCAACCACCGCGCGCTATCTGTCCCTGGCCCTGAGCAACGTAGGCGCGGCCGGTGCGTCCATTGGCTGGCTGTGGGTCGGCGTGCCCTGGACGCCCACGGTCGGCCCCTCGGCGATGACCCGCACCCATCAGTACCAACTGACCCGCGGGGCGGGGCTGAACCCGCGCGGGGTCTATCGCGGCCGGGGGCAGGGGGCGCGCTGGACCTGGTCACTGGATGAGAGCGCGCCCTTGTTGGCGGGGGATGTTAGCGGGCTGGTGGCGCTGCTCGATCATGTCGCGGCGCAAGGGGCGGAGTGGATCGCCCTGGTGCCGAACCTGGCCGCGCCCGCTACGGTGGCGTTGGCGCAGATCGAGACCGACGCGGTGACGCTGACCGAGTATCCCGGCTGCAAGATGGCCGATGGGACCGCCTTGGTCTCGGTCGACCTGCCGTTTCGCGCGGTGCTGGCGTGAGTGCCTGGCGCCTCGAAGTCGACAGCGTGCCGATGCTGTCACTCGCCGCCCCGGAGCTGCTCGCCGTCACCGGCTGGGCCTGTGGCAGCGATGGCGCCGCGCCGACCCTGACCGTGGCCCTGGACGGGGCGCGGGTGTCCGTCACCCGGCTGGACCCGCCGCCCCTGCGTGCCGCGGCCCGGCTGTTCGATGGCGCGGACTGCGTCTTTACCGGGTGCGTCCAGGCCGTGCGCCTGGGCGAGACCCCCTCACTGACTCTGGAGACCTGATATGGCCTATACCCTCACTGCCCTCAGCGTGGTGCATCAAGCGCTGCTGGAGCGGCTGACCGGCGACCCCGTCGCCGACCCCTATTTTGAGCTGTACGCCGGGGCGACCCTGCTCGCAACCTTGCCCATCGACGGCGCGACTTCCAGCGTCTCGGAAGTGGACGGGGTGCTGACCCATAGGCGCCAACTTAAGCCCTCAAGCCCTTGAGTAATAAGCATAGATCGGCGATAGTGCGGGGATTCGACCGCTATGATGCCAGCACCCAAGCTCGCCGAAGTCGCTTTTGAGGAATTTCTGAAGGAACTGCCGGCCG
>NZ_CAIZIZ010000027.1 GCF_903933125.1 uncultured Lamprocystis sp.
CGGCCGGCAGTTCCTTCAGAAATTCCTCAAAAGCGACTTCGGCGAGCTTGGGTGCTGGCATCATAGCGGTCGAATCCCCGCACTATCGCCGATCTATGCTTATTACTCAAGGGCTTGAGGGCTTAAGTTGGCGCCTATGGGCGAATGCCCCGTCCGGCCCGATGACAAGTGGGAACGAGTGGCTACACCCTTGCGGCGATACAGAGCCGTAGGGCGGGCAACGATGGAAGCAGAGGAAAAGAGATGAGGCATCGCGTCTGGCTGGTCGGGCTTCCGATCCTGCTCTTGGTCGCCGCGGCGATCCAAGCGGGACAGGAGCGCTATGACTATGACGCACTCGGCCGCCTGGTCCGCTTCATCAACCCCGCGGGCGAGGGGACCGAGTATGTCTATGATGCCGTCGGCAACATCCTGGCGGTGCGCCAAGTGCAAGTGTCGCCGCCGCGGATTACCAGTGTGAGCCCGACAACCGTGCGCCGAGGGGCGACGACTTCTGTGTTGGTGACCGGCACCGACCTCCTCTATTCGACGGTGACGACCACGGCCGACGGCGTCCACGTAGCAGGTCGGGGGAGCACAGCGTCTGAAGTCAGGTTAGACCTGCGGGCGGACGAGACGGCACCGCTTGGCCCTCAGCCTTTTGTCCTCTCCTCGGCGACCGGTTCGAGCGATTTCAACCTGACCATCTTGCCGGTGATGCCGCGGCTGAGCGTCAGTCCCTCGCCGGTCGTACTGCCCCTTGCAGCCACCCTGACCTTGACCTTCTCGCTGTCCAGTCCGGAAGAGCAGACGCATGCGATGGCCTTTACCCCGAACAGCGCGGTTGCCGTATCGACCGACACCCTGCACTTTCCGGCGGGTCAGACGACAACCTCAGTCATCCTGACAGCGCTTGCCCCCGGAACCACCCTGCTCGAACTGACTTCCGCGACCCTGGCCGGGGCCAAGATCAGCATTTTTGTTGCCGCGCCGCTCGGTCCTGGCGAGCGACAAGGGCTCTCCGCTGAGGTCGGGGTCGTGCGTGAGACCCCGGCGCTGACGGAGCCACGGGGACCCTTCATCGCGCCTGCCGTGGGTGTGATTCGCCAGCCCCCGACCCTGTCCGAACCGCAAGGACCCTTCGCCGCACCCGCGGTGGGTGTGGTACGCGAGCCCCCGGCACTGGCCGAACCCATAGGCCCGTTGGTATCGCCCGCGGTCGGCGTTGACAAACCGCAGCCATAATTATCCCCTTCTTGGCCCTTTGTTGGAGGCTATGCGCTCAGATGAACAGACACGCACGACCGACCGCTGCACTCATCGGTGCGGCCATCCTCCTGCTTCCACTGTCCCTGACCGCCTTCAACAGCGGCAGCACTGGCGCGGATGGGGCCTTTAGTCCGTTCCTCACCAACACCGAGCTTCAGCTTCCGCCGGACGGGGTTTTCAATTTCACATCGGTCAATATTCCGGTCGGCGTGACGGTGACGTTCAAGCGCAACGCGGCGAATACGCCCGTGGTTATGCTGGTTCAGGGGGATGTCCTGATCGACGGCACGCTCGACGTGAGCGGCAAGCCGGCCGCACCCACCGGGTCTGATGCGCCGGATGGCGGGGATCCGACGGACGATGGAATGCCGGGAGAGGGCGGACCGGGTGGCTTCAGTGGAGGTTACGGCACGCCGGTGTCGAGCAGCCTGGCACCGAGCGATGGGCTCGGACCAGGGGGCGGCCGCGCAACAGTCGCCGCCTTTGAGTCAGGAAGTGGCGGCAGCCACGCAACGGCGGGCGCCGGAACTCAACCGGGGACAATCTATGGGTCTCAATTGCTGCGGCCCCTGGTCGGAGGTTCTGGGGGAGGTGGAACGGCGTCCTTTTGGTGGCCCTTCGGTCCCAGTTCCAATCAGACTTGGGTCATGGGCATGGGGGGTGGCGGTGGAGGCGGGGCCATCTTGGTCGCGGCGTCTGGCGATATCCACCTCAACGGATTGATCACGGCAAACGGCGGAGGATCGTCAAACGATCAGAGTAACGTCTCGACAGGCGGTGGCGGCAGCGGTGGGGCGATTCGACTGGTTGCGGCACATATCGTGGGTGGAGGGAGAGTGACCGCGTCTGGCGGAAACACCTGTTGTGGTCGATCAGGTTTCGGACGTCTTGGCGGTACTGGCGGCACAGGTCGTATTCGTGTGGAGCCGGAAACCGGGGGGGTCCTGTTGCTCGCAGACCCGGGCGTCGTATTTGATCGACCGGCGGACCTCTTTACGCCCGGTCTCCCCGGACTCGCGATCTCCAGTATCGCGACCCTCCCCGTCCCTACCAACCCGACCGGCCGTGGAGACATCACCCTACCCGCGATCACCGCCGACCCCGTAGACGTTGTCCTGCACACCAACGGAGTGCCGCCGGACACTATCATCAAACTGACCGTCACCCCCGAGTATGGAGCGGCGACCTCGACCGACAGCGCCCCGACCGTCGGCACCCTGGCCGATGCCTCAACCACGGTCAGCGTTTCCATCCCGGAGGGCCGCAGCGTGCTGATGGCGACCACCAGTTTCATCGTCACCGCCGCGCTGGGCGAGCACTTGGCCCCCTACGCTCAGGGTGAAACGGTGGAGCAGGTGCGCCTGACCGCATCGCCAGGTCAGCCCTCGCGGATGGTCCTGCTGACCGCCTCAGGACGCGAATTGGACCTGCCGGCCGGTGCCTTGGCGCAAGGGTGGTGAAGGTGCAGACGCGGCATGTCGCCCCCGGCTGGATCGGCCTCGCGCTGGTCCTGGGCACCGCCCTGGCCGGGCCAAGACCGGCGGTTGCCGGGTGTGCACCCGCCGAGATCACGGCCCCGGCCGCCGATGCGACCCTGGGCGACACCCGCCCGGTCATCACTTGGCGCCCCGTCCCCGGCGCCACCGCCTATCGGGTGCGGGTGCAGAGTCGGGTCCCGGAGGGCGCGGTGATCACCGACCTGGACACCCTGGCGTCTGCGCCGCGATTCTCCCCGCCCCAGCCACTCACCGACCACCGGGCCATCGTGCGCGTGACCGTGACCCCCGACTGCGGCGACGCGGCCGAGACCGCGGCCCCCCTGCCGGGGCACCGTTTCTTCATCGACACACGCCTCACCTGCCCGGCGGCGACCGATCTCCAGGTACAGCGCGACGCCAAGGGCGCACACCTGACCTGGACGCCGCCGCCCGGCGCCGTCCGCTACGAGGTCCTGGCCTTCGGGGCGGACGACTGGCGCCTGCAGGGCCGGGGCGAGACGCGCGATGCCGCCTTTGCCCTCCCGGACGCGCGGTCAGGACCGGCCGTCGCCGCCGTGCGGGTGCGCTGCGGCGAGGGGTTCGGGGCCTTCGCCTTTGCGGCCTATTGAGGCCCCGAGTGGTGGATCGCCTTGCGGGCATCCGCCTTACTGGTTCCGCTTGAGATCCCGGTAGAAGGTTGGCCCTCGGGGACGAAGGGCTCTGCATTCGCTACCGGCACCATCCGCGACATGAGGATGTCGCGTACCAGGTCGATCGGGAGGTCCGGGTTGTCGAACGCCGCTCGGCCAAGCTGCGCCCAGAATTCGATCTGCTGGGGGATGGAGCGAAATTCAGCCTTGGCGGTGGCACTGGCCGCCCGGTAAAGCTCGTCGCTGACGCGCACTGAGACGCTCATGGTGGCTCCTGATGCAATCTGCCACAGTTGTAACACACTGCATCATAGCGGCTCATGGCGAGATGCTCCACGGCGGCCGTCCAACCCACCAAGTCGTTCTTGCGCTGTTCGGCAGCGGCACCTATAGCGTTCGTACCTGATATCCAGACAGACCTTCGTGTAGGGGCGGGTTTGAAACCCGCCCCTTGTATGATCTGTTCCCAGGGATTGACAGGGATGGTCGAGACACGGATGTTGCGAAGTGTGCCCGGGAAGCCGTCCGCCCCTGAAGCCTCGAGCTTGCACGTAGATTGGCTCC
>NZ_CAIZIZ010000028.1 GCF_903933125.1 uncultured Lamprocystis sp.
CAGCAATTCCAAATTTGGGCGGCATCGCGCGCCCCCTGGTGGATGCGGCGCGCGCAACCACCGTGCCGGGTCCATGACACCGAGCGGCGCGCCTTATCCACCCTACAACGGAGTCGGTTTTCGTAGGGTGGATAAGCGCAGCGCATCCACCAGCGACCTCGCCGCCGCCACGCTGCTGGCGGCGGCCACCCAAATTTAGAACTGCTGCCCGACGCAAGAGCGTCACGCGCGCGCCCGCTCAAGGCCCTATACTGCCGCGTTTTCCACGCCCCACCCAAGAGGCTCCCCCATGCATTTCCGTTTCCCCGTAGTCATCGTCGACGAGGACTTCCGCTCCGAGAACGCCAGCGGCACCGGGGTACGGGTGCTGGCCAAGGCGATCGAGGAAGAAGGCATCGAAGCCCTGGGCGTCACCAGCTTCGGCGATGTGGCCTCCTTCGCCCAGCAGCAGTCGCGCGCCTCCGCCTTCATCCTGTCGATCGACGACGAGCAGTTCTCGTCACCCGAGGAGGCGGCGGCGGCCATCGCGCAGTTGCGTGCCTTTGTGGAGGAAATCCGCTTTCGCAATACGGATATCCCGATCTTCCTCTACGGCGAGACCCGCACCTCCCGCCACATCCCGAACGACGTGCTGCGCGAACTGCACGGCTTCATTCACATGTTCGAGGACACCCCCGAGTTCGTCGCCCGCTACATCGTGCGCGAAGCGCGCAACTATCTGGACTCACTGGCTCCCCCCTTCTTCCGCGCACTCACCCACTACGCGGCGGACAGCTCCTACTCCTGGCACTGTCCGGGGCACTCCGGCGGGGTGGCCTTTCTCAAGAGCCCGGTGGGTCAGATGTTCCACCAATTTTTCGGCGAGAACCTCTTGCGGGCCGACGTCTGCAATGCGGTGGAAGAACTGGGCCAATTGCTCGACCATACCGGACCCGTGGCGGCAGCCGAGCGCAACGCGGCGCGCATCTTCCACGCCGATCACCTGTTCTTCGTTACCAACGGGACCTCCACGTCCAACAAGATCGTCTGGCATTCAACCGTCGCTCCCGGCGACGTGGTCGTGGTGGACCGCAACTGTCACAAATCGATCCTCCACGCCATCACCATCACCGGCGCCATCCCGGTCTTCCTGATGCCGACCCGCAACCACTACGGGATCATCGGGCCGATCCCGCTCTCCGAGTTCAGTTGGGAGAACATCGAGCGCAAAATCGCCGCCAATCCATTCGCTCAGACCGGCGCCCGCCCGCGCATCCTGACCATCACGCAGAGCACCTACGACGGCGTGCTCTACAACGTCGAGACCATCAAGGAACAGTTGGACGGCCGCATCGACACCCTGCATTTCGATGAAGCCTGGCTGCCGCACGCGCCCTTCCATGAGTTCTACGCCGATTATCACGCCATCGGCGAGGGGCGGACACCCTGCGCCGACTCCATGATCTTCTCCACCCAGTCAACCCATAAGCTGCTGGCCGGACTCTCACAAGCATCACAAATCCTGGTGCAGGAGAGCACGCACTGCAAGCTCGACCGTGACGTGTTCAACGAGGCCTTCCTCATGCACATGTCCACCAGTCCCCAGTATGCCATCATCGCCTCGTGCGACGTGGCCGCCGCCATGATGGAGCCGCCCGGCGGGCATGCGCTGGTCGAGGAGTCCATCCTGGAAGCACTCGACTTCCGCCGCGCCATGCGCAAAGTCGGCCTGGAACTGGAAGAATCCTGGTGGTTCAAGGTTTGGGGACCGGATGAACTTGCCGAGGAAGGCATCGGCGAACAAGAGGACTGGATCCTGCGGGCCGGTGAGCGCTGGCATGGCTTCGGCGATCTGGCCCCCGGCTTCAACATGCTCGACCCCATCAAGGCAACGGTCATCACCCCTGGGGTTGACGTGGATGGCGATGTCGCCGACTGGGGCATCCCCGCGGCCATCGTCACGCGCTATCTGGTCGAGCACGGCATCATTGTCGAGAAGACCGGGCTCTATTCCTTCTTCATCATGTTCACCATCGGCATCACCAAGGGCCGCTGGAATACCATGGTCACCGAGCTGCAGCAATTCAAGGACGACTATGACCACAATCGGCCGCTGTGGCGCGTCCTGCCGGAGTTCGTGGCCAAACAGCCGCGTTATGAACGGATCGGCCTGAAGGATCTGTGCGACCGCATCCACGCCGTCTATCGTGAATACGACATCCCTCGACTCACCACCGAGATGTACACCTCCGAGATGGCACCCGCCATGCGTCCCGCGGATGCCTTTGCCCGCATGGCCCACCGCGAGATCGAGCGGGTCGAGATCGACCATCTGGAGGGACGCATCACCGCCATTCTCCTCACCCCCTACCCGCCCGGCATTCCACTGCTGATCCCCGGCGAGCGCTTCAATTCCACTATCGTGCGCTATCTCCAGTTCGCCCGCGCCTTCAATGACCAGTTTCCGGGATTCGAAACCGACATTCACGGACTGGTCAAAGAGCAGGTGAATGGGCATGTGCGTTATTACGTGGATTGTGTGCGGTAAGCAACATGAAAGGCAGGCTATTATTCTTGTGTACCAGCCACTTCGACCTGTACAAGATCTTTCAACACGGCTTCGAACACTATTCCGGCTGTGATGTAACCACGATCCTGTACCGGAATTATCGATACAAGAATAAAATGGAAAAGATGCACAACTTCTTTTCCAAGACATTTTTCGGAAAGGATTTACGAAAAATCTGGGCGAGCGCGGAGAGTATTTCCAGAATCCCTGAAAAAGAGCGATACGACTATGCGTTTGTGATCTGCCCCGAACTGTTTCATCCGGAGCATCTCAGACACGCACTGAAAAAAGCCAAGCATTCCATAGCCTACTATTGGGATGGCTTCGATCATTTCCCGGCTTACCTGCAAACCATGGACTATTTCGACAGCCGCTACAGTTTCGACCCGATCGACGCGGAACGCTATGATCTGAAATTCATTCCTAATTTTTACTCTTATGAAGACCGTACGACAGCACACGAGTATGATGTCTATTTCCTTGGGTCTTATGATGAAAGCCGGCTCGCCACCGTTCTGCAAATCTTATCGCTGCTGGAAAAACAGAACAAGCGGGTTGTGATCAAGCTGTTACCAAGCGGCAAGGCAACCACCGCAAAGAACCTGCCGTCGGCGATCACCTTTATCGATCACTTCATCTCGTCCCGCGAAGCCGCTGAACAGATGAAAAAGAGCAGGATCATCCTGGACATCCAGAATCCGATACAGCACGGACTGACCTTCAGGGTGTTTGAAGCCATGGGGCTTGGCAAGAAACTAATAACGACCAATGCGGATATCGTGAACTACGATTTCTATCATCCCAACAACATTTTCATATGGAATCAGAGCACCCGATCCATACCGGATGAGTTCTTCACCAGCCCCTGCCAGGAACTGAGCGAAACCATTTATAAAAAATACAGCCGGGAGCACTGGGTAAAGACCGTATTGGGTCTTCCGGGCGGGACGGAGCATGCCCACCAGCCCCAGCGCTCGATCGGGCGCCGACCAACGATCTGAGCCGGTTTGATCGTCGTACCGGCCGGCCAGGATCGGTCCGCAAAGCGGACCCTACGGCCAGGTCCGCGATCCGTAGGGTCCGCTGTGCGGACGGCCTTGATCACGATTCCGGCCACTTGGGCTCGCCGGGTGCGTAGTCAGGCCATCCTGGCCTGACACCATCAGGGCTGGAAGCCCTGACTACGCATGCCGCTGGCCGGGATTACGATCAAGGCCGCGCGGACCAGCGGTCTCGCAGATCCTCTGGCAGCCGGGCTTATGGTCGAGGCCAAAGAAGTGGGAAAGCAACAACCGCGCGTCAGGTTCGCCCGGGGCCGACCTCGCCCCGCGGCGCGCGCGAAAAACGCGACAACGCAAATGTCTTCGAAAATTACAGGCTTCCGTTCCAAACGGATTTCTGTATACTTGCGCGTTTCCTGCGAGGCGCCCCAAGCGCCGCGCATTCCCTGTGCCCCCATCCGACGCTCCGCAGCCCGGAGCAGGGGCGATTCGATTTTCAGCCAGGACTGCACATGGTCACGATCCGTTTGACTCGCGGCGGTGCCAAGAAGCACCCCTTCTACCAGATCGTCGTTGCCGATATCCGCTCCCCGCGTGACGGGCGGTACATCGAGCGTATCGGCTTCTACAATCCCACCGCCAAGGGCGGCGAGGTACCGTTGCGGGTGGACCGCGCCCGGGCGGAGCACTGGCTCAAGAATGGCGCCCAGCCGACCGATCGGGTGCGGCAAATCCTGAAGCAGGCCGCACGTGAGGCAGCCGCGGCCCTCCCGGCTGCCGCTGCCGCAGCCTGAAAACGACCCGGAGGTCGCTGGTCTATCGCGCCCCGCGGGCTTGAGCGCCATGTCTGGCAACGACGATGCCCGGGCCACGCGGCGGGTCGTGCTCGGCCGCATCGCCGGTGTTTTCGGGGTGAATGGCTGGGTCAAGGTCTTCTCCGAAACTGAACCACGGGAAGGCATCCTGCGCTACTCTCCCTGGACGATCGGCGAAGCGGGTCAACCGCTGCGCGTCCTGGAGGGTCGGGCGCACGGCAAGGGTGTCGTGGCCCGTATCGAAGGCTGCAACGACCGGGACCAGGCTGCTCTGCTGGTCGATCGGGAGATTGCGGTCACTCGGGACCGGCTGCCTCCGCCGAGCGCGGATGAATTTTATTGGATCGACCTGGAAGGACTCCCGGTCGAGACGCTGAGCGGCACCCAACTCGGCCGCGTGAGCCACCTGTTCTCGACCGGGTCGAATGATGTCCTGGTCGTCATCGGAGAGCGCGAGCGCCTGCTGCCCTTCGTCTGGAATGACGTGATCCGGTCAGTGGACTTCGACCGGCCCTTGATCCAGGTCGACTGGGATCCGGACTTCTGAGGACCGCGACGTCACAGCGGATCTCCGAGCGAACGACTGGACGCCATGCGTTTCGACGTGATCACGCTGTTCCCGGATCTCTTCCGGATCTTGCTGGATCAAGGCGTCACCGGTCGCGCCATGACCCGCGGGATCGCGCGGTTGCACCTGTGGAACCCGCGCGATTTCACCTGTGATGTGCACCGTACGGTCGACGACCGCTCCTACGGCGGCGGACCGGGGATGGTAATGAAGGTGGAGCCCCTGCGCGATGCGATCCAGGCCGCGCGGGCGCAGGCACCGGAGAGCCGGGTCGCTTACCTCTCGCCCCAGGGGCGACTGCTCGATCAGGCAGCGATGGGTGAACTGGCGCGAGCGAGCGGGTGGATACTGGTCGCGGGTCGTTACGAGGGGATCGATGAACGATTGATCCAGAGCCATATCGACGAGGAATGGTCGATCGGCGATTACGTTCTGAGTGGCGGTGAGTTGGCAGCAATGGTCGTCATGGATGCGGTGATCCGACTGTTGCCGGGAGCGCTGGGCCATGCCCAATCCGCGGAGCAGGATTCGCATTCCGATGGGCTCCTGGACCACCCGCACTACACGCGTCCGGAAACAGTGGACGGCGCGGCGGTCCCGGCCGTGCTACTCGGCGGTGACCATGCTTTGATCGCCCGCTGGCGGCGGCGCCAGTCCCTCGGTCGAACCTGGCTGCGACGCCCCGATTTGTTGCAGCGACGTGGTCTGACCCCGGCGGATCAAGCGCTGCTCGATGAATTTATGCAGGCCCGTGAAGACCCCGAGGCCTGATCACAGGGATCGGGAGAAGGGTCAGAACAGTCTGAGAACAGGAGCTTAGGAAATCATGAGCAATATCATTCAACAGCTCGATCAAGAGCAGATGAACCGCGAAGTCCCGGACTTTGCAGCCGGCGACACCGTCGTCGTCCAGATCAAGGTCAAGGAGGGCGAACGCGAGCGTCTTCAGGCCTTTGAAGGTGTCGTAATCGCCAAGCGCAACCGCGGCCTCAACTCCGCCTTCACGGTTCGCAAGATCTCTCACGGCGAGGGTGTCGAGCGTGTCTTCCAGACCTACAGCCCGGCGGTTGCCGAGATCCAGGTCAAGCGCCGGGGCGACGTGCGTCGTGCCAAGCTCTATTACCTGCGCGGACTCACCGGCAAGGCGGCCCGCATCAAAGAAAAGGTCTAGCCGAGCGGCTGGACGGACGACTGCGCCGGACCGGCGACGGCAACACCGGCGCCGGCAGGTCGTCCGCGACCCCCCGGCGTCTGGACAAGGTCCGGTGGGTTCATCACACTGGCACAGCCCCGTCCGACCCATGGCCACAACCTTCTATTGGCACGACTACGAAACCTGGGGCACCGATCCGCGCCGGGATCGCCCCTGTCAGTTCGCCGGCCTGCGTACAGATTCAGAACTGCGTCCGATCGGTGAGCCGCTGGTGGTCTACTGCCGCCCGACGGCTGATCTGTTACCCCAGCCGGACGCCTGCCTGATCACCGGCATCACGCCCCAACTCGCCGCCGAAAAAGGCCTGATCGAGGCCGAGTTTGCCGCCGCCATCGTTGCCGAACTGGGCGCCCCGAATACCTGCGGCGTCGGGTTCAACAGTATGCGGTTCGATGACGAGGTCACGCGCAACCTCCTGTACCGCAATCTGCTGGACCCCTATGCCAGAGAATGGCAGAACGGTAACTCCCGCTGGGACCTCATCGACACCCTGCGCCTGGCCCAAGCCCTGAGACCCGACGGGATCCATTGGCCGCTGCGCGACGATGGCACCGCCTCCTTCCGGCTTGAGGATCTCGCCCGCGCGAACGCCATACCCCACGAGGGTGCCCACGATGCGCTCGCCGATGTGCAGGCCACGATCGCGCTGGCCGGACTCCTGCGCCGGGCCCAGCCGCGGCTCTTCGACTACGCCCTGACGCTGCGCGACAAACAGCAGGTGCGCACCCTGCTCGACAAGGGCGAACCCCTGCTGCACGCCTCGTCCCGTTTTCCGGCCGCTCAAGGGTGCATCGCCCCGATCCTGGCGCTCGCGACCCACCCCACCAACGCCAACGAGATCATCTGCATGGATCTTCGCGCGGACCCGACGCTGTTGCTCGATCTATCGACTGACGAACTCCGCCGACGGATCTTCACCCCGCTGGCCGATTTACCCCTGGGAACGGCCCGAGTCCCGCTGAAATCGGTCCATCTGAACCGCGCGCCGGTGCTCGCGCCGATGAAGACCCTGAGCGCGGAGGCGGCGGCGCGCTGGTCCATCGACCTGGACCAGGTGACTCATGCCACACAGATCGTCAAGCAGCACGCGGCAGCCATCCGCGAGCGCGTTCAGGCGGCGCACCAGCGACCCCCCGGCGGCGCCCGCGATCAAGCCGAGACCGACCCCGACCTGATGCTCTACGCCGGCGGTTTTTTCACCGACGCCGATCGGCGGCGACTGGAGAACCTGCGTGGACTCACCCCAGACGCACTGTCGCAGGGCGGGTTTCGCTTCGATGACCCACGTCTGCCCGAAATGGTCTTCCGCTACCGCGCCCGCAATTGGCCGCTGACGCTGACCCCGGACGAGCGGGAGCAGTGGGCCGCGTGGCGCCTGACCCGGCTCACCGATCCGGCCGGCGGCGGCAGCATCGATCTCGATCGGTACGAAGAGCGCCTGGCCGTCCTCGCGCAAACCCATGCCGCGGACCCTGCTAAACTCCGTCTCATTGAGGCCCTGGCTGCTTGGGCCGAAACCCTGATGGACGCGGGGGAGTGAGGCGATTGTTCGCTCGCGTGGAAGACGCCATCGTCAGTCGGCAGGTCGCCCGCGCCCTTTGCGAAAAGGCGGAACGCCAGGTCGACACCAGCCCGCCCTAGACCTGAACCCGCACCAATTCAGCCCCCGACCTGTCGAACCGCGCGATCCTGGGGCGCCGATCGGCCGCGCGATGCTCCCTGTTCAGGGCATCCGCCGGGCCTCATGCGGCGAGAACAGGGCCACCTGACCGTTAAACCGTGGCTTACGTGACAACATCAAGGACTCGACCAATGGACAAGAGAATGGCATGACTTTTGCTTATGTTTAAGCTAAGATCATCGATCGCACGGACATTCGCACCATGCTGAGGCAATTCCAATCCAGCGGCGCCGTCCAAGCCCAGGCCAACGGCGCTGGCCCCGCGATGGCCTACCACGAGTTTTACGGCGACAACTTCCGCCCCCGGGACCACTACCTCCCAATGTGGGAGCACATCCAGACCACCGGTCAGCAGATGCTGGGGACCAAGGCCCACGAAGCACACCTCGCGCTGCATACCGAAGGCGTGACCTTCACGGTCTACGCGAATGAAGACGAAGGCATCGAGCGGGTCTGGCCCTTCGACATCCTGCCGCGCATCATCACGGCGCCTGAATGGACCATGCTGGAGGCCGGGCTCAAGCAGCGCATCCGCGCGCTGAATCTCTTCCTCAAAGACCTGTACCACGGTCAGCGCATCCTGAAAGACGGGGTGGTGCCACCGGAACTGATCTACCGCGGCAAAGACTTCCGCCGGGAGATCATGGACATCGACCCACCCCACGACATCTACACCCATATCAGCGGGGTCGACCTGATTCGCGATGAGGAGGGGCGCTACCTGGTCCTCGAGGACAATTTGCGTACGCCGTCCGGCGTCTCCTACATGATCGAAAATCGCATGGTGGAGCGGCGCATCCTCCCCGAGTTCTTCGCCCGCTATAAGGTCCGGCGGGTGGAACACTACCCGGCCCTGCTGCTGCAGGCGCTGCGCTTTCTCGCCCCCCGCGGTCCCGACAACGCCACCATCGTGCTGTTGACCCCCGGAATCTTCAACTCCGCCTATTTCGAGCACACCTTCCTGGCGAAGGAAATGGGTGTCGAACTGGCCGAAGGCCGGGACCTGGTTTGCAAGAACGACAAGGTCTACCTCAAGACCACCCACGGGCTGCGCCGGGTCGACGTCATCTACCGACGGGTCGACGACGACTTCCTCGACCCACTGGTATTCCGTTCCGATTCGGCCCTGGGTGTCGCCGGGGTCATTGATGCCTGGCGAGCCGGCAATGTGGCCTTGGTGAACGCTCCCGGCAGCGGAATTGCCGACGACAAGGCGGTCTATGCCTATGTCCCGGAGATCATCCGGTACTACCTCGGGGAGTCGCCGATCCTGCAAAACGTCCCGACCTACCAGATGACCGACCATCAGGACCGCGCCTATGTGCTCGACAATATGGAGCGCATGGTGATCAAGGCGGTCGCCGAGTCGGGCGGTTACGGCATGCTGATGGGACCCTCGTCGACGGCGTCCCAGCGGGCCGAGTTCGCCAAAAAGATCGCTGATAACCCGCGCAACTATATCGCCCAACCGGTCGTCCAGTTGTCACGGCACATCTGCTACCTGGACGGTGAACTGGAGTCCCGTCACCTGGATCTCCGCCCCTTCATCATCTACGGCGACGGCATCCAGGTCGTCCCCGGCGGTCTGACCCGAGTGGCCCTCACCAAGGGCTCACTGGTGGTCAATTCCTCCCAAGGCGGCGGGAGCAAAGACACCTGGGTGCTGGCCGATTGATGCGGTTCCAACCAAGGGGGCCGCGGTTGATGCAACTGAACGCACGTCTCTATGCGCGTTCAGTGGCGTTTATGTGCGTCTGAATTTTTTCTTAGATAGCTCCCGGAGCCTAGGGGATGTTGAGTCGTATCGGCGAATCGCTCTATTGGATGACGCGCAACCTGGAGCGTGTCGACGGCACGGCACGCATCCTGGACATCAATGTTGTCTATATGTTGGAAGCGGACGAAGACGCCACCGAGGAGATGCAGTGGCAGCCGCTCCTGAACATCGTCGGCGCTGATGAGATTTACCCGATTCGTTATCCGGATAAACGGGTGACGGTGCAGCGCGTCATCCACCTGCTAACCCAGGGACGGGATAATCCGGGCTCGCTCTACAACAGCCTGCGTCTGGCGCGCGAGAACGCCCGGGTGGTGCGCGACCGCATCTCCAATGCCATGTGGGAGGCGATCAACGAATTCTGGCTCTCGGCCGATAAACACCTGAAAACCACGCTCCAGCCATGGCGTGCAGCCGAGTTCTACGCCTTTGTGCACCGCGAGGTCGCAACCTTCTTCGGCATCGCCCAGAGCACTATGATGCGCGGTGAGGCCTATGGCTTCACCGTACTCGGCAGCCTTCAGGAACGCGCGGACATGACCGCCCGTATTCTCGATGTTCGCTATCACCTGCTGCTCCCGGATGTGAGTATGGTCGGCTCGCCCCTGGACTATTACCAGTGGGGCGCGCTGCTCAAATCACTCTCCGGATTCGAGTCTTACCGGCGCGAATACCACGGCGGCATCCGTCCCATCGAGGTCGTGGAATTCGTCGTTCTGAATCCGGACTTTCCGCGCTCACTGACCTATTGTCTCGAGGGCATGGAACGCGCCGTCAAACGCATCGGTTACGTGGAACAGGGGGCCGTCCCGCAGGCCTTGGAGGCGCTACGCGGACACCTGACCGGCGTCACCGCGACCGATATCCTGGACCGCGGATTACACGAATATCTCGACCGGTTCCTGGAGTTACTGGCGGATCTGACGACGGCCCTGCAAAGCGACTACTTCGAGGCGCATCTGGGGGACGAGGCGTGAACTATAGGATCGAGCGCAACTGTCGCATCCAATTCCCCTCCCCGGTGCGGGAGCACCATGTCCAGGTTCGCCTCGCGCCTTGGGAAGATAGCGCCCAAGCGCTGATCAGCCTGGACCTGCGTGTCTCACCGGAAGCGATCCCCGTGGCCCGCTACGACGGTTTTGGCAATTTGTCGCATCATTTTTCCGTACTCGATGCCCATCGCGCACTCGAGTTCAAGCTCACCGCGGACGTCGAAACCCGACTTGCCAACCCCTTCGACTACGAGGCGATCACTCCGGCGCGGGAGCGCGCCTGGCTGGCGGATAGCCTGCACCAGGCGCCGCGCCTGTGGGACTTCGTCTACCATCAGGGGCCGCTGACACCGGCGCTTCCGGTCGAGATCAGCGGCCAGCCACTACCGGCCTGGCGGGATGGCATACCGGTCCTGACCCAGGTGCAGGAGGCCTCGGCCTGGGTCCACGCATTCACCGCATTCGACCCGACCGCGGCAAGTTCAGTCGCCACCCTCACCGCCCTGTTCGACGCCGGCCACGGCACCGCCGCCGACCTGGCCCACCTGTTGATCGCGGTCCTGCGGGGCTGGAGCTGCCCGGCGCGCTTCGTCTCCGGCTACCAGGACCCTGCCTACTTCGAGCCCGATGACGAAGCACCACCAGGGACCAAACCGCGCCCCCAGACCCTGCACCAATGGGTCGAAGTGCTGATTCCGGGCGTCGGTTGGCGCGGTTTCGATCCCGCTTTCGCCCTGGTCGCCGACGACACCTATATCCGGGTCGCGGTCGGCCGCGACGCCGGCGATGTGAGTCCGATACGGCACACGAGTAAGGGCACCGGCGAACCCCCGGAACTGATCGAGAGCCTCAGCGTCATCCGCCTGGAGGACGTCGCCGGCACCTAGGGAAACGCGAAACACGTTTATTAGGCAGCGCCTTTGGCGTGTCCTTCGTTGTCGTTGTCGTAATCGGATAAGGAACGGTTCACTAATAATCTAAACAGGTCTGTTAGGCATGCCTTTAGCACCGTTGTCGTCATCAAGGCGCGACGCGCGCGGCTGCAGTAGCCGCTTCGCAGACTGCAGAGGGTCCTGAATCGATCCGTAATCCGATTACGACAACGACAACGACAACGACAACGACAACGACCGAGACGCCAAAGGCGCTCTCTGAGTGGCTCAGGCAACATCCACATCCAACCCCAGCGCCTCCAGATAGCGCCGGGCGCTGCGATCCTGTTCGTACTCGCTCACGGCGGACCGCAGGACCCCGCCGGGTAGTGGCCGCTCCAGCGTCGCCGTCATCGCCGCCGCCAGCGCCAACACGTCGCCCACCGGCACCAGGGGGCCGAAGCGCCCGCCGTCCAAGACTTCAGCAGGTCCGCTGGGACAATCGGTCGACACCACCGGGACTCCCAGCGCCAAGGCCTCCGTCAGCACATTCGGCGATCCCTCCCACGCGGACGACAGCACAAACAGCGCGGCTCGCGCGAGAAACGCATAGGGATTGTGCTGAAAACCGACCAGCGCCACCCGCTCAGCCAAGCCCAGAGCAGCGATCAATGCCTCCAGACGGGGGCGGGCCTTGCCCTCGCCCAGGATCAGGAGCCGACAGGGGCGATCCCGCGCGACCAAGGCGAAGGCACGCAGCAGGGTCGGAAAGTCCTTTTGAGCTTCCAGGCGGCCGGCCGCGCAGACCACGGGGAGACCCGGATCATCCAGCCAAAGATGTGGGCAGGGCTGTGCCGCCTGGGCCGCCAGTTCCGGGGTGATGACCGGATTGCGGATGACCAGGATGGACCGCCGCGGCAGCCGGGCGATGCGGGCGGTGTCCTCCGCCACGCCGACGGAGACCGCGACGATCCGGTCGACCCGCGGATACAGCAGCCGGATCGGCAGGTAGCGCAGCCAGCGGTCAATCCAAGGACGGCCCGCCATGGCGGTGGAGAGATTGGTTCCGAGCCGCAGCACGATCGGGGTTCCGGTGCCCGCCAAAGCGCGTGCCACCACGGCGGTGCGGCCAGCCCGGTCCTTGGCGACCAGCAGGGCCGCCGGACGACGGTCGCGCAGGTAGCGCGCCAGCGCTGGGGCGGCCAGGAAGGTGTGACGGGTATCCAATCGAATCTGTTCCACCGAATCCGGCAGACGTGTGAGATGCGGACTCGCGGCACGCACCAGCACCAATTCCACCGGTTGCCCCAGGTCCACAAAGCCGCGGATCAGATTGATCAGCATGCGCTCCACCCCACCCGTTCCGGAGAAAGAGGCAAAGACCGCGAGTGGGCGAGGCGCAGCGGGCATGGCAGAGCAACAGGAAGACGTGGCAGTCAGGTTCGACCGAGCGCATCATACTTGAGGACTGGCCTGAGGACCGGCCTGAGGACCACCGGCAGCACCATGTGGTTGACCACGGACTGGTCCACGACCGCGCGCTGCGGGATACTCACGATTGCGCACCTACCACTCGCACAGCCTATGCCCAACACCGTCTATTTCTTTGGCACCTGCCTCATCGATCTCCTGTTCCCGCGCACCGGGCTCGCGGCCATGCGGCTGCTGAAGCGCGCGGGCGTGCGGGTGATCTTCCCCCAGGGTCAAACCTGCTGCGGCCAACCGGCCTATAACGCGGGTTACCGCGACGAAGCACGCCGGGTGGCGCGGGCGCAACTGGATGCCTTTCCCGCGGCCGTGCCGGTGGTCGTGCCCTCGGCCTCCTGTGCCGGGATGCTCAAGGTCCATTACCCCTTGTTGCTCGCCGACACGGCCGACGCCGCGCGCGCCGACGCCTTTGCCGGGCGGGTGGTGGAGCTGACTGACTTCCTCACGCGGGTCCTCGACGTGCGCCTCACCGACCTGGGTCCGCCCATCCGGGTCGCGGTGCACAACTCCTGCTCCTCCCGCCGGGAGCTGGGCGTCGCGGACGCGACCAGGGACCTGCTGCGGCGGCTCGCCCGGGTCGATCTGGTGGAACCGGAACGCGCCCACGAGTGCTGCGGCTTCGGTGGCACCTTCGCGATCAAGCAGCCGGAGATCTCCGCGGCCATGGCGGCGGATAAGACCAGCGCCATCGCCGCCACCGGCGCCGCCGTCCTGGTCAGCCAGGACTGCGGCTGCCTGATGAATCTGGGCGGCACCTTCGCCCGCCGCGGCGGCGGCCCGGTGATCAAGCACGTTGCCGAGTTCATCTGGGAGCGCACCAGTCATGACGAGTGAGTTTCGCCTTGCCATCGGCGCGGCCCTGGGGCGGGAACGGGTCCGCACCAACATCCGCAAGGCCATGGACGGATTGGTCAGCAAGCGGGCGGCGGCCTTCCCGGATGCGGACGAGCGCGAACGCCTGCGCGATCAGGGCGAGGCCATCCGCGGCGAATCGGTGGCCCGCCTGCCGGAACTCCTGGAGGAACTGGAGCGCAGTTGCACCCGCAACGGCATCCAGGTCCACTGGGCCGAGACCGGCGAGGACGCCAACCGGCTGGTCCTGGACATCCTGCGGCACGCCGGAGCAACCGCGCTGCTCAAAGGCAAATCGATGGTCTCGGAGGAGATGGGACTCAATGAGTTCCTGAAGCACCAGGGCATTGAGGCGGTCGAAACCGACCTGGGTGAACTCATCATTCAACTGGCCGGCGAGGCGCCCTCCCACATCATCGCCCCGGCCATCCACAAGGACCGCGCCGAGGTCGCGGCCCTGTTTCGCGAACACTACCCGGACGAGCCGCCCGCCGAACGGATAGAGGAAATGACCGCGCTGGCACGCCGCGTCATGCGCAAGCGCTTTCGCGGCATGACCGCGGGGCTGTCCGGCGTCAATTTCGCGGTTGCCGAGACCGGGACCCTGTGCCTGGTCGAAAATGAGGGCAACGGGCGGCTCTGCACCACCCTGCCGGATCTGCATATCGCGGTGATGGGCATCGAGAAAGTGATCGCCCGACTCGATCAGGTACCGCCGCTGCTCACCCTGCTCACCCGCAGCGCCACCGGCCAGCCGATCACCACCTACGTGAACTTCATCAGCGGACCGCGCCGGCCGGGGGAGCAAGACGGGCCGCGGGCCGTCCACCTGATCCTGCTCGACAACGGCCGCTCGCGCATCCGTCTGGACCCGGAGCTGTCCGCCACCCTGCGCTGCATCCGTTGCGCCGCCTGCATGAATCACTGCCCGGTTTACACCCGCCTGGGCGGTCATGCTTACGGTACCGTCTATCCGGGTCCCATCGGCAGCATCCTCGAACCCCAGATCCATGGCCTGGCCGAGCGGGGCGAAATGGCGGAGGCGTCCAGTCTCTGCGGCGCCTGTGCCGAAGTCTGTCCGGTACGCATCCCGATCCCCCGGCTGTTGAATCGCCTGCGCTTCGAAGCGGTCAATGCCCAGGCGGATTCGCCCACCCTGGGCCACGGTAGCCGGCGGCTGGCCGGCCAGGCCGGACTCTGGCGCCTGTGGGCCTGGACCTGCGCACACCCGCGCATCTACCGCACACTGACCAGACTGATGACGGCGCTGCGCCAACTGCAACCGAGCCGCATCAAACCCTGGACCGACACCCGCGAGGCACCGCGAATCGCCAATCAGGACCTGCACCGTCAGGCACGCGCGGCCGGTTTCACGGACCGGCTCTGACGCGGTATCATCGCGTCAGCGCAGGAAAAACCGGTCCAGTTCGCACGACGCCGCGGGACGTCGGGGACGTCTCCTGATTCTTCCGGAGGTTCCACGGGTGTTGCCGGAACCCGCTGCGGCGAATAAGTGCCTCGTCCAAATTCATAAACTCCACCAGGAGGGTTTTTTTGATGCACACAGTGATGGTCACCGGGGGTGCCGGATTCATCGGCGGCAATTTTGTCCACTTTTTGATGGACCAGACCGATTGCCGGGTGGTCAATCTCGACAGTCTGACCTATGCCGGCAACCTGGATACGCTTGCCCCGCTGGCGAACAACCCGCGCCATTGCTTTGTCCATGGGGAGATCGGCAATGCGGCATTGGTAGAACAACTGCTGAAAGACTTTGAAGTCGACGCGGTTGTGAACTTCGCCGCCGAGAGCCATGTGGACCGCTCCATCGACGGACCAACCCCGTTCATCACGACCAACGTGGTGGGAACCTTCAACCTGCTGGAGTGCGCCCGTGCCCATTGGCTCAAGCGTAGCGAGACGGCACGGCAGCGCTTTCGCTTTCTGCACGTCTCCACCGACGAGGTCTACGGCTCACTGGGTGCCACCGGACGCTTCACCGAGTCGACCCCCTATGCCCCCAACTCACCCTATTCGGCATCCAAAGCGGCCTCGGATCATTTGGTGCGAGCCTGGTTCCACACCTATGGATTGCCGGTGCTGACGACCAATTGCTCCAATAATTACGGGCCTTATCAGTTCCCCGAAAAATTGATTCCGCTGATGATCCACAAGGCCCAGCATGGAGAATCCCTGCCGATCTACGGCGATGGGGGCAATATCCGCGACTGGCTCTACGTCACCGATCATTGCCGCGCCATCTGGCGGGTACTCGAGGCCGGTTCTCCCGGCGAGGTCTACAACGTGGGCGGCGACAGCGAGCGCACCAATCTCCAGGTGGTCGATACCCTCTGCGCCCTGCTCGATGAACTGCTCCCCGACTCGCCGCGGCGCCCCCACGCAAACCTCAAGACCTTTGTCACCGACCGTCCCGGACACGACCGTCGCTATGCGATCGACGCCGACAAGATCAAGCGCAACCTGGGCTGGACGCCCAGCGAGACCTTTGAGACCGGTTTGCGACGCACCGTCGCCTGGTACTTGGACAACCCCGAATGGTGCCGCCGCGTGACCGACGGGAGCTATCGCGGCGAGCGCCTGGGCGCGGCCCTTTGACAGACGGACGACCCCAATGAACCGAAAAGGCATCATCCTCGCCGGCGGGTCCGGCACCCGGCTCTATCCCATCACCCGGGCGGTCAGCAAACAACTGCTGCCGGTCTATGACAAGCCGATGATCTACTACCCGCTGTCCACGCTCATGCTGGCGGGGGTACGCGATATCCTGATCATCTCGACCCCGCGGGATCTGCCCCTGTTCGAGACCTTATTGGGCGACGGGTCCCAATGGGGCATCCGACTTGCCTATGCGGAGCAACCCAACCCGGGCGGTCTGGCGCAGGCCTTTCTGATCGGCGAGACCTTCATTGACGGCGACCCTTCCTGCCTGATCCTGGGGGACAACATTTTCTACGGGCAAGGTCTCGGTGACCAGCTCAAGGCTGTCGGCGAGCGCGCCAAGGGCGCGACCGTCTTCGGCTACTGGGTCTCGGATCCGGAACGCTACGGAGTCGCCGAGTTCGACGCCGCCGGTCAGGTCATCGGCCTGGAAGAGAAGCCCAAGCACCCCAAGTCCAACTGGGCGGTGACCGGCCTCTATTTCTACGACGAGGGGGTTTGCGAACTGGCGCGGAATCTCAAACCTTCGCCCCGCGGCGAGCTGGAGATCACGGATCTCAACCGGCTGTATCTCGAACGCGGTGAACTCTATGTGCAACGCATGGGGCGCGGCACTGCCTGGCTCGACACCGGCACCCACGAATCCCTGATGGAGGCCGGGGCCTTCATCGAGACCATCGAAAAACGCCAGGGGCTCAAGATCTGTTGTCCGGAGGAAATCGCCTTCAACAATCGCTGGATCGATGAAGCGCAACTCGCCGCCATGGGAGAGGAACTGCGTAAAAGCGGTTACGGCGAATACCTGCTCGCATTGTTACACCGTGGGTGGCACGCATGAACGTGATCACGACCGATATTCCCGGCGCTATCATCATCGAGCCCAAGGTCTGGGGGGATGAACGTGGCTTCTTCCTGGAGACCTATCGCGCCGGCCCTTATGCGGAATTCGGTATCCGCGCGCCCCTGGTGCAGGATAATCTGTCCTACTCCCGACGCGGTGTCCTGCGTGGTCTGCACTGCCAACATCCCGGCGCCCAAGGCAAACTTGTACAGGTCTACGCCGGCGAGGTGTTCGACGTGGCAGTGGATGTGCGCCGTGGCTCGCCGACCTTCGGCCGGTGGGTGGGTGTCACGCTCTCCGGCGAGAATAAACGGCAGTTCTGGGTCCCGGCCGGGTTCGCTCACGGTTTTCTGGTGACCAGCGAGACGGCGCTGTTCGGCTACAAGTGCTCCGACTACTATCGACCTGAAACCGAGTTCAGCGTGCGCTGGGATGACCCGGCGATCGGCATCGCGTGGCCCCTGGAAAGCCAGGCCGCACCCGAACTCTCCTTAAAAGACCAAGCAGCACCAAGCCTTTCGGAGATTCCGTCCGAGCGGCTGCCTGCCATCGAGGACTATCCATGACCAAGCGACGCTCCACCCCGGATCGCCAGGAATCGAAGCTGCCAAGAATCCTATTGATCGGCGCCAACGGCCAGGTCGGCTGGGAGTTGCGCCGGACCCTGGCCAGCCTGGGAGAGGTGATCGCCGCTTCCGTGGAAGGAGGTTACGGCCCCATCGTCGACCTGCTCGACAAGGGTTTGCTCGCCAAGCTGGTGGAGGAATCGCGTCCGGACGCGGTGGTCAATGCCGCCGCCTACACCGCGGTGGACAAGGCCGAGACCGACCGCGACGTCGCCCGACGCATCAATGCCGACGCGGTGGGTGAATTGGGTGCACTCCTGGCCGAGCGCGGCATACCAATCATCCACTACTCCACCGACTTCGTCTTCTCGGGGCAAGCAAACCGCCCCTACACCGAGACCGACAGCGCGGGTCCGTTGAATGTCTACGGCGAGACCAAACTCGGCGGCGAGCTGGCCCTGATCGAGTCCGGCGCACCCTGCCTGATCTTCCGTACCAGTTGGGTGTACGGGGCGCGCGGCGCCAACTTCCTGCTCACCATGCTGCGCCTGTTCCGGGAAAAGGACGAGTTGCGCATCGTCGATGATCAGGTCGGCGCCCCAACCTGGAGCCGGATGCTCGCCGAGCAGACCGCGCTGGTCCTCTACCGTGTACTGCGCGGCGACCTGGATCTGAAACAGGTTGGCGGCCTCTATCACCTGACCGGCGCTGGTGAGGTCAGTTGGTTCGGCTTCGCCCAGGCCATCCTGGAACAGAGCGGCGCCAACTGTCACCTGATTCCCATTCACTCATCCGAATACCCGGCGCCGGCCAAGCGCCCCGCCTACTCGGTCCTGGACAACACCAAGTTCCGCGAAACCTTCGGGCTCTACATGCCGGATTGGAAGGAATCATTGGACCAATGTCTGGAATTGATCCCCTGCTAACGACCATGGCACCTGTTCCACCCCGGAACATGAAAGCCCTCTCGACCGCTGTCGCGACTGCCAGCGTGCGGGGCTGCGTAGTCAGGGCTTCCAGCCCTGACCGTTCCAGGCTCGACGGCGTCAGGCCAGGATGGCCTGAATACGCACTTTAGCCGCGCGTTCCGTCGATAGCGGTAACCCTAACAACAACAATGAACCGCCAGCCTCGTAAGCTCAGCGTGTGACCGTGAAAGTCACACCGGGTTCCCGTGGGAGCGGCCTCCGGCCGCGATGGGGCCGCGCGGGATGGCGACCAGCCGCGTTCACCACGGCACCGTATCGCGGCCGGAGGCCGCTCCCACGGAAAACCGTCAGTTTGTGCGGGGTCGGTCACCCATTGAATGGACGCATAGCGCTGCTCAAGCGCTCCCAAGGCAGTATCAAGCTGCCGGCTGATTGCTGACCGCTTTTTCCAGGATCAATGAGAGCAGACGGGCGGGAATTTGAGCCCCCTGAGAACCGCCCGCGCCCCCGACTCAGGGTCGGGGGGCAGGCGGGGGGAAAACGCCGCCAGCCAGGTGCTGACGGGCATGGCGTTCCGCGTAAGTCGGAAATTGAATGTTGTCCTCCTCGCCCAATCAATCAGGCTCGGATGTGGGGCTGTGTGTGGACTGCAAACCCGGCGGGGTCGCGGCCTGATCGCCCTCTGTATTTTCGTCATGCCCCGCCACGAGTCCGGCAGCGTGAAGTAAGTCTAACGAGGACATCCGGTCTTTGCAAATGGTTTGTATTGTATAAACCGACTGCTTCCCTGGGCAGCCGCCGCACGCCGAATCGCGCGGTCGCTGCCGGTCACCAAAGCTACTGTTTTTCTATGCCTTTCCGACCAAGACGTTGTGGGAGCGGCGTCCCGCCGCGATGGGGCCGGGCGCGTAACCCGACCGTTCGGGGTGACCGCGGCATCCATCGCGGCGGG
>NZ_CAIZIZ010000029.1 GCF_903933125.1 uncultured Lamprocystis sp.
GGTTACCTAAAGGAAAAGAGGGCCTCGATCAAGATTCCGGCCACTTGGGCTCGCCGGGTGCGTAGTCAGGCCATCCTGGCCTGACACCGTCAGGGCTGGAAGCCCTGACTACGCACGCCGTTGGCCGGGATCACGATCAAGGCCGAAAAGAGCGAGCGGGTGGAGTGGGAGGATCTGATGGGTGCACAAGCGGGTTCGCTCGCCTCCATCTGGGATAATCCGGAAGATGAGGTGTGGAGTGTCTATAGGCGTGGAGCCTTAGCCCTGGTACTTTTTCCGTTTTCACCGGGCGCGACTGAGCCCCCATGTCCAGCTGTAATGCTGATATCGCAGCCGTTGCCACTCTGACAGAGAAAACATATGAATTTTCCGGAACTAGAGCGAATCACGATCAACCCCAAGGTCATGGGCGGCAAGCCTTGTATCCGCGGCATTAGGATAACGGTCGGCACAGTCACTGGATTGCTGGCGTCAGGCGAAACGATAGACAAAATCCTCGAACTCTATCCTAGCCTGGAACGGGCGGACATTTATGCGGCCCTGGCCTATGCGACCTGGCGGGCCGAAGAATATGACGTACCTCTCCAGGCATCATGAAGAATCGCATCCGAATGTTGCCGCTAAGTGGTACCTAATCACGTCCACCTGCACTAAGCACGCTCATGGACGATCCGCCCGCCGAGCAGGGTCCAGCGTACCCGCCCCCGCAGTTGACGACCGAGGAAGGGGGTGTTCTGACCCTGACTGACGAGTGTCTCGGGGCTCAGGACCCAGGTCTCGGCCGGATCGAAGCAGCAGATGTCGGCCGGCCGGCCGGGCGCGAGACGGCCCAGGTCGTGGCCCAGGATCGCGCTGGGTCCGGTGGTCAGGCGGGCAATGGCGGCGGACAGGGTCAGGACGCCCTCATCGACCAGGCCCAGCGCGAGCGGCAGCAGGGTTTCCAGGGCCGAGATTCCGGGTGCGGTCTCGGGGAAGGGCGCCTGTTTGGCGTCGGCGTCATGGGGCTGATGGTCGGAGCAGAGTGCCTGAATGGCGCCCTCGGCAACGGCGGTGCGCAGCGCCTGGCGGTCGGCCAGGGTCCGCAGCGGCGGGATCACATGACAGTCGGCGTTGAAGCCGTAGACGTCGTCTTCGGTGAGGAAGAGTTGATGTATTGAGCAGTCGCCGCTGGCCGGGATGCCGCGGCGTCGTGCCTCGGCCAGCATCTCCGCGCCGCGTGCGCTGGAGAGTCCGCGGAAGTGGATACGTGCGCCGGTTTGTTCGGCCAGGGCCAGGGCGCGGGCGACGGCGACGGTCTCGGCGGCCTCCGGGATGCCGGGCAGACCCAGTCGGGTGGCGACCCGACCCTCGTGGGCGCAACCCCCCTCGCTGAGATCCGCGTCCTGGGGTTGCAGGAACAGCGTGAGGCCGAAGGTGGCGGCATAATCGAGGGCGCGCATCAGCACCTGGCTGTTGCGGATGGGCCGGTCGGCCTGGCTGAGCACCGGGCAGCCGGCCTGTTTCAGGGCGGCCATTTCGGTGATATGTCTGCCGTCCAGGCCCTGGGTGATGGCTCCGACCGGCAGCACCCGCGCCAGCCCGTGGCGTTGCGCGGTGCGCAGGATGAGTTGGGCAACCGCCGGGGTGTCGATGATAGGGGCGGTGTCCGGCGGGCAGCACAGGGTGGTGATGCCGGCGGCGGCGGCGGCCCTGGTCTCACTGGCGATGGTCGCCTTCTGTTCGTGGCCGGGCTCGCGCAGCCGGGCGGAGAGGTCGATCAGACCGGGGCAGACCACCAGGCCGCGCGCGTCGAGTGTGACGTCTGGCTGGAATCCGGCCGGGGGCCCGTCGATGGCGAGGACCCGGCCATCGGCGAGATGCAGATCGGCCGCGCGGTCGGTCCCGCTTGCCGGATCGATCAGGCGACCATTGCGAATGCTGATCTTCTTGCTGCTAGTCATCGAGGTCCCCTACGGCGTCCTGGCCGCGCAGGTTCTGGGTGCCGATACACATGGCAATCACCGCCATGCGCACGGCGATCCCGTTGCTGACCTGTTCGAGAATCACCGAGCGCGGCCCGTCGGCGACCTGGGTGTCCATCTCGACTCCGCGGTTGATGGGGCCGGGGTGCATGACGATGGCGTCCGGCCGGGCGGTGGAGAGGCGCTCTTCGGTGAGTCCGTAAAGCTGGAAATATTCGTGCTCGCTGGGCAGCAGGGCGACGCTCATGCGTTCGCGCTGCAGCCGCAGCATGATCACCACGTCGGCGTCGCGCACCCCTTCGCGCAGATCCTCGAAGACCCGCACGCCCAGGGATTCGACCTGCGCCGGCATCAGCGTGCGCGGGCCGATGACCCGGATCTCACCGGCGCCGAGGGTATTGAGCGCGGCGATCTGGGAGCGCGCCACCCGCGAGTGCAGGATGTCGCCGACGATGGCGATGCGCAGGTTTTCGAAGGCGCCCTTGTGACGGCGGATGGTGAACATGTCGAGCATCCCCTGGGTCGGGTGCGCATGGCGCCCGTCCCCGGCATTGATGACGCTGACGTGGGGGGCGGCCTGGGAGGCGATGAAGTGGGCGGCGCCGCTGGCCGCATGGCGCACCACGAACATATCGACCTGCATCGCCTCCAGGTTGCGCAGGGTGTCGAGCAGGGTCTCGCCTTTGGTGGTGGCCGAGGCGGCGATGTTCAGATTCAGCACATCCGCCGACAGCCGTTTGGCCGCCAGCTCGAAGGTGGTGCGGGTGCGGGTGCTGGTCTCGAAGAACAGGTTGGCAACGACCTTGCCGCGACACAGGGGAACCTTCTTGACTGCCTGCTGGGCGACGCCGAGGAAGCCCTCGGCCTGGTCCAGAACCTCGGTCAGGAGTTCGCGGCCCAAGCCCTCGACGGTGAGGAGGTGCTTGAGGTGACCCGCGGGGTCCAATTGCAGATCGTGGGCGTTGGCGTGGGACATCAGGGTGCGGCCTCGACCTGGTGCGTCTTGAGTGCCGTCTTGGCCGGCGCGCGGCCGCGCACCAGGACCAGCGGCGCCGGGCCGGTCAGCTTGATTCGCTCACCCGTTTCGAGGCGCGCGTGCAGGCCCACCACGTTGGGCTCGATCGGCAAATGGCGTCCGTCCAACTCCGCCAGGGTGGCGAGGATCACCGATTTGGGACGGCCGTAGTCGAACAGGGTGTTGAGTGCCGCGCGGATGGTCCGCCCGGTCTGGAGGACATCGTCCACCAGAATGATATGGCGGTTTTCGACCGTGACCGGCAGGTGCGAGGGGCGAACCTGCGGGTGCATCCCGATCCGGCTGAAGTCGTCGCGGTAATAGGAGATGTCGAGATGGCCCAGGGGATCGGCGAGGGCCAGTTCGGTGTGCAGCCGCTCGGCCACCCAGACCCCGCCGGTGTGGATACCGACCATTAGGGGTGCGGCGATCTGCCGCCGTTCGAGCAAAGCCTGCAGGGCGACTCCCATGCTGGCGATGGCCGCCTCGACGGCGGCGTGATCCATCCAGATCGTTTGAGCGGCATCGGGCCGGCTGATCGTTGCGGGGCTAAGGGGTTCGGGGTTGCTCACTGAGCCAGGCTTCCAGAATCAAGGCGGCCGCCAGGGCGTCGACCGCGTGGTGGGGTGGGGCGCCGGTGCGCGGCTTGGGACCGATCCGCGGGTTGAGGCGGCTGGTCAATTGGGCGCGTGCCTCACAGGAGGTGAAGCGCTCGTCGACCAGATGCACCGTCAACCCGAAACGCCCCTGAATCTGGCGCGCGAAGCGGTGGACCAGGGGCGCCCAATCCGCTTGCGTATCGTCCAGCTTATAGGGCAGGCCGATGACCGCCGCGCTGGGCTGCCAGTGCCGCACCAGGGCCTCGATGCCCGGCCAGTCCGGATGCGCACCGCGGCAGGTCAGGGTGGTCAAGGGGGTGGCGGAGCCGGTGACCGTTTGGCCGACCGCGACGCCGATCTTGCGCGGGCCGAAGTCGAATCCGAGCAGGGTTGGCACTACGCGTGTCCGGCCTCGCCGCTGAGCAGGTTGAGATCGACGCCGAGCAGCTTGGCGGCCGCCAGCCAGCGTGACTCCGCGTCCAGTCGGAAGATGATGTCGTCGTTGGCGGGGCCGCTGAGCCAGGCGTTGGCGCTGAGTTCCTGCTCCAATTGGCCGCTGCCCCAGCCGGCATAGCCCAGCGCGATCAGCGCTTGCGGCGGACCTTCGCCGCCGGCGATGGCCTCCAGCACGTCGCGTGAGGTGGTCACGCTGATTCGGGCGGTGATATTGAGGGTGGAGTCGAACGACGGGCCGGCGGTGTGGAGCACGAAGCCCCGATCCGTCTGCACCGGGCCGCCCTGGTAGACCAGGGTATCGCGCACCGCGCCGAGGCGGGTGGGGATGTCCAGTTGCGCCAACAATTCGCCCAGGGTCACCTCCGTGGGGCGGTTGATGACGATGCCCATCGCCCCCTGGTCGGTGTGCTCGCAGACATAAGTGACCGTTCGCGCAAAATTGGGGTCCTGGAGACCCGGCATCGCGATCAGGAAGTGGTTGGTGAGTGAGGTACTGAAGCCCATGGCGCTAGTATCCCGTGCCCCGCGGGCTGGGGCAAGTCCGAAGCGACGGATAATGGGCTATTCGACCTTGACGGGGAAGGATGGGTTTCGCTGCGCTCTACCCATCCTACTCCCTACTCCCAGCCGAGTTTGCCGCCGCGCAGGAATTGCCAGGTGCGGATGATGTCGAGGACGTCGGTTTCGGCGGCGATGTCGGGTGGGAAGGGGGCGTAGGGCGCGGCGAGTTGGACGATCTTGATCGCGGCCTGGTCCAGCAGTTCATGACCGGAGGAGCGCACGATCCGGATCTTTTCCACGGTACCGTCCGCACGGACTCCGACATGCAGGATGAGACTGCCGTGGAGGCGCCGGTCCTTAGCAGCCTGGGGGTAGTTGAGGTTGCCGATCTGTTCGACTTTGCGCGCCCAGGCGGCCAGATAGTTGGCGTAGCGGTATTCGCGGGTGCTGGCACTGATCGACTTGTGCCGCTGGCGGCTGGCATAGGCGCTGCCGCGTGCCTCCAGGCTCTCGGTGAGACGGGCGATCTCCTGGTTGCGGCTGGCGAGGATCTGGGCGGCATCCACCGGTCGGCCCGGGTCGCTCAGGGGATCGTTCAGTGGGTCGACCGGCGGCTTGACCTGATGCTCGGGTTTGGGCTCGGGTGCCGCGGTCAGGACCTCCGGCGGCTGAGTCCGCGCGGGTGGGGGAGGCGGCGGGAGCGGCGCCGGGGGCTCCGGTTCCACCACCTCCTCATCCATGACTTCGACCTCGGCGTCCGGGTCCGCGTCGGCCGAGACGACGCTGTCGGCTTGCGGTGACTCGCCAACGCGCGAGCGCTGGGACAAAGCGGCATCCGGCTCGGGTGTCGCGGTGGTCTGCCCGGCGTCCTTCAGGATCAGGATCTCGAGTGTCTCATCCGCGGGCGCCTGGGTGTCCGGTTGGGGCATCTGAAACGAGACGCCCAAGAGCAGGAACAGGTGCAGGAACAGGGCCGTCAGCAGGGCGAGCGGCAGGACGCGCGACGGGCCGTCGTCCGGCGGCGCGGTCAGCGCGCGGGGAACCGGCGGTGTCTGGTGGGTCGCGGCGTCCGGGTTGATTCCACGTTTCAGGCGGAAGCCCCATAGGCGCGCGGCCAAGGCGCCGCCGGGAGGTCGAGACCGTGCGCCCGGTTTGGTGCGCTTGCGGTTGGAGCGGGTCCGCTCGCTCACGCCGGGTTTGCGCGAGGATGAACGGTGGCCGCGGCTGCCGGTGATGCGAGCGGCGGGCTCACAATCAGTTCGGCGTTGGCGTCAACGATGTCGAGCCGCGCGTGCAATTCCGGGTTCAGATGGACGGTGCCCTTGCTGTCCACCAGGATGACGTAGCGTAAACCGAAGGCTTGGGCGACCTCGTGCCAGTGCTTGGGACCGGCGATGAACAGGGCGGTGGCGGCGGCGCTGGCGGTGGCGGCGTCACCATGAACGACGGTCACGGATCGGGTGCCGCGTGCCGGGTGGCCGGTGCGCGGGTCCAAGATGTGGTGATAGTTCTGGCCGCCGTAGATGAAGTCACGGTCATAGGCCGCGGTGGTGGCGACGCTCTCGTCGCCCATGACCTTGAGCACGGCCAGCACGCCGGCGCCGCTCGGACGGCGAATCGGAATGCGCCAGGGTTGACCGCCCCGGTCGCCGATGGCCCGCAGGTCCGGACCGATCTGCACCAGGGCGTCACGAATGCCCAGTTCTTTGATCAGGGCGATGGCGAGGTCAATCGCGTAACCCCGGATGATCGGATGGAAATCGAGCCTCAGGGCGCGGTTATTGCCTTGGATCTCAAGCCCGTCGAGCTTGATGTCGGCCATGCGGGGGTTCGCTTTCACCCAGCGCTCGATCACCTGATCGCGTGGCGGCGGATTGCATTCCGGTTGCGGGACATTGAAACCCCAGAGGGCGATCAGATTGCCGAGCGCCGGGTTGAACAGCCCGCCGCTCAATCGTTCGTAGGTTTGGCTCATGCGGACCAGGGGCAGGATGGCGGGCGGTGCGACGAATGACTCACCCGTCGGCAGGAGTTTATTGACACGTTCCATGGCGCCGGTCTTCCAGGTATCCAGGGTGCTGTCGAGGAAACGGAAGTCTTGCTCGATGAGGTTCTCCGCGCGCGCGGCCAGGGCGGGTTCCACGCGGACCAGACTCAGGTCCACGATACTGTCGAACGCCATGAAACGCGCGGTGATGACCGGCGCCTCCGAGCGGCAGCCGGTGAGAAGGATGAGCAGCGCGGCGGCAATCCATCCGGCGCGGCGGCGGGTCCGGCCGGAAAACGGGTCCAACGGATACAGCATGGGAAGCTCCGGGGCGCGAGCCCGCGACCGGGGACCTGGTCGCGTCAGGCAGTGGGAAGGCGCGCGGCGATGGCGTCCAACAGGTCGCCCGCGATGTCCAGTCCGAACTGGGCATCCAGTTCGCGGATGCAGGTCGGACTGGTGACATTGATCTCGGTCAAATAATCGCCGATGACATCCAACCCTGCGAACAGGATGCCGCGCGCGCGCAGCACGGGTCCGACCTGAGCGCTGATCCAGCGGTCGCGTTCGGTCAGCGGACGGCCTTCGAACGAGGCGCCGGCGGCCAGGTTGCCGCGCGTCTCGCCGGGGGCCGGGATGCGCGCCAGGCAGTAGGGTACGGGCTCACCGTCGATCATCAGGATACGCTTGTCGCCGTCGGCGATCTCGGGGATGAAGCGCTGGACCATGCACAGGCGCCGGCCGCGCTCAGTCAGGGTTTCCACGATCACACTGAGATTCGGGTCCGCCGCCCGCACGCGGAACACCCCGGACCCGCCCATGCCGTCCAGGGGCTTGAGGATGATGTCCTGATGGATGGCCTGGAAGGCGCGGATGTCGGTTAGATGCCGCGTCACCAGGGTCGGCGGGGTGCACTGGGGAAACTCCACCGTGAACAGTTTCTCGTTGGCGTCACGCAGGGTACGCGGATCGTTGATCACGCGTGCCCCGGCGCGCTGGGCGTGTTCCAGCAGATAGGTCGAGAAGATGTACTCCATGTCGAAGGGCGGGTCCTTGCGCATGAGCACCGCGTCGAGGTCGCTGAGCGGGCGAGTGGACTCGATGCCGAACCGGTACCAGCCCGCCCGATCGTCGGTGACCCTGACCTCGCGCATCCGCGCCCGCGTGTGCCCTTCGCTCAGGAACAGGTCGCCGACTTCCAGATACTGCAAGCCCCAGCCGCGCCGCTGCGCCGCGAGCATCATCGCGAAGGTACTGTCCTTCTTGATGTTGATGGACCCGATGGGGTCCATGATGACGCCGATTTGAATAGCCATACCGCGAGTGTACCCCAAGACGCTGTGCCACTTGAAGCCGCCGTTGGCGTGTGACCTGGAACGCGGTTTTCAATCCACGGCTGTACCAGTCCCTGGTACACGTGGTACAACATCGACCGAGAAAAGACCCTTGGCGCACTGTGCCGTGTCCGGCTTTTGACTTCAGCCGCTTCAGGAGTTTCCGGAGCGGGCAGCCTTGGTGCCACGGCAGTGTTCACGCTCGGATACCAATCGCATGGCGGGGTTGCAGCCCATGAATGACGCGGACGCGGACGCGGATAGTGACCTGCGCGGGGCGCGGGTGCTGGTGATCGACGACAGCAAGACGATCCGCCGTGCCGCCGAGGGCCTGCTGATCAAGGCGGGCTGCGAGGTGCGGACCGCGGAGGACGGTTTCGAGGCGTTGGGCAAAATCATGGAGTTCAAGCCGGATCTGGTGTTTGTCGATATCATGATGCCGCGGCTGGACGGTTATCATACGTGCGCACTGATCAAGGCCAATGCGCAATTGCGGGATACGCCGGTGGTGATGCTCTCCAGCAAGGACGGATTGTTCGACCGGGCGAAGGGCCGTCTGGTCGGGGCTGGCCTCTATCTGTCCAAGCCCTTTACCGGTAAGGAGTTTATTGATGCGGTGCGCGGCTCGTTGCGGCGCATCGCGGACTGAGGCGAGTGTTGTCGAATACATGATTTTCCGGCAATCGCCCAAGGCGATTTCCGCCAAGTATAGAGTCGATCTATGATCAGAGTTTCCCGCAGTCGCGACGAGGCTGGTCCCGGCCCTGGCACCGGTTCGCCCGCTGGCGCGTCGGACCGCGCGCGGGCCACCGTGCTGATCGTCGATGACTCACCCACCGAGTCCCGCATCTTCTCCAATACTCTGGGTAAGGCCGGGTACCGTGTCGAGACGGCGACCAACGGCGAGCAGGGGATCGAAATGGCGCGGCGGCTGCAGCCGGATGTCATCCTGATGGACGTGATCATGCCCGTGCTCAACGGCTTCCAGGCCACCCGCATGCTGCACCGGGACGCGGCGACGGCGGGCATTCCGATCATCATGGTGACGACCAAAGACCAGCCCACCGACCGCGTCTGGGGGATGCGGCAGGGTGCCGTGGATTATCTGATCAAACCGGTCGCCGCTACCGAGCTGCTGGCGCGCGTCCAAGCGGCGCTCCAGCGCTGATCGCAATGAACGCACCGACTGCCACGGGCGCTGCGCTGTACGACCTGTTGGTCGCGGTCGAGGCTCGCTTTCGCGCACTGACCACGCACCTGCCGGAGGACGCGCCCGCGGTCGGGCGCTGGTCGGGGATCCTATTTCGGGTCGGCGCGTCACGGCTGCTCACCCGGCTGGATCAAGTGGTCGAGGTCTTGAGTGTGCCCGCCGACCTGACCCCGGTGCCGGGTACCAAGCCCTGGGTCTTGGGTGTCGCCAATAACCGCGGAACCCTGCTCCCGCTCCTGGACTTGGCCGCGCTGACCCAGGACGGCGTACCGACGCGGCGAGAGACGGACCGCGTGCTGGTCGTGCGCCAGGATGACCTGCCTTGCGGGTTGGTGGCGAACGAGGTGCTCGGTATCCGCCATTTCGCGGAGGCGCAGCGGTGTGCTGCGCCGTCCGCCGGGATTGGTGTGCTGCAACCCTTTGCCCAAGGCGCTTTCCCGCTTGCGGGTGCGGTGATTCCGGTAATCGCGCTGGACCTGTTGCTCGCGGATCCCCTAGTCAGTCAGGATACTTCAACCGGACCCGGAGTCGGAACGCGATGGCGAAGGCAAGCGAGCTAGCGCAGGACAACAATGCCGCTGGCGGTGTCAATGGGGCGGTGATCGGCTGGGCGGTGTTCGCCTTGGTCTGCGCCGCCCTGGCGCTGGTGAGTTATGTCCTGATGAGGGACGTCGCGGACGGCCATGCGCGCCTGTCACTGGCGGCGGCGGCTCAGCAGGCCCTGGGTCAGCAAATGGCGCGCGCCGCGGGCGCGGCGGTCGTCGGCGATGCGGGTGCTTTTGATCGGCTGCGCGCCGATCGGGATCGGTTGCAGCGGGGGATGGACGCGCTGCAAGCCGGATCGGCAGCCGCCGGGTTGCCGTCCTCACCCGCGCGCGTGCAACCGCAACTGCGCACTGCGCAGACCGCCTGGCTCGGCTATCGCGAGACAGCGGATCGCATCCTTGATGCACAGGCCGATCTGCTGGGGATGCGTGAGCTGATTCAGTCCACCGCGGCCCTGCTGCCGGACATCGGGGTTTCCATGACCCGATCCGCCGAGTTGATCGTCGCCGAGGGCGCGCCCGCTGGGCAGGCCCTGGAGGCCGGTCGCCAATTGGCGCGCCTCGCGGCCTTGAATGCCGGTTTGGAGCGGTTGCTGATCGGTGGTCCCCCGGGGCTGGTGGCGGGCGATGCCGGCGATGCCGCGGCCAAGGAATTTGCCGTGCACCTGAATGCGCTGACCGAGCAGGCGGGCACGCGCGGCGCGACCGCGACGCGCGATGCACTGGCGCAGACCGCCCTCCTATGGACCTCAATACGCACCGGCGTCGATGCGCTGCGCAAACTGGCGCCACGGGCGCTTCCGGCGATCGATGCCCTGATACCCTTGCAGGAGGCCGGGGCAGTGTTCGATACCGCGCTGAATACCTTGGTGGATGCCTATCGTGAGGCGCCGCTGGAAGCGCGGGTCGGACCCGTGCCGGTCGGCCCCTGGGCGGTGTCGCTGTTCACTGCCCTGACACTGGCTGGGCTGTTCGCGCTCGGTGTCGGCGTGGTGACTGACGCGCGGCGGCGCGCGGCGGCCTCGCTGGCCCAGAGCGAGCGCGACGAGCAGGCCATCCTGCGGCTTCTCAACGAGATGGGCACTCTGGCCGACGGCGACTTGACCGTGACGGCTACGGTGACCGAGGACAAGACCGGTGCCATCGCCGACTCGGTCAATTACGCGGTGGAGGCCCTGCGGGGTCTGGTTACGACCATCAACGCGACCGCCGCCAAGGTGGCGCAGGCGTCACAGGAAAGCCGCTCCATCGCCGTGCGGTTGACCGATGCGGCCACGGCGCAGTCCGCGCAGATCACGCTGGCGTCCGGTGCCGTTCGGTCATTGACCGAACAGATCGAAGATGTTGCCAACAACGCGATCGCGTCGGCCGAGGTCGCCTCGCGGTCGGTCCAGGTAGCGGGACGGGGTGCCCGGACCGTGCGCGACACCATTGCGGGCATGGACGCGATCCGCGAACAGATTCAGGAGACCGCGAAGCGCATCAAGCGTCTCGGCGAGAGTTCCCAGGAAATCGGCGAGATTGTCGAGTTGATCGACGATATCGCCGATCAGACCAATATCCTGGCCCTGAACGCCGCCATGCAGGCAGCCATGGCCGGCGACGCCGGACGCGGTTTTGCGGTGGTCGCCGACGAGGTGCAGCGGCTCGCCGAGCGTTCGCGTAACGCGACCAAACAAATCGAGGTGCTGGTCCGCACGATCCAGGCCGACACCAATGAGGCGGTGAGTTCCATGGAGGCCAGCACCGCGGGCGTAGTGGAGGGGGCGAATCTGGCCGAGAACGCCGGGGAGGCGCTGCGCGAGATCGAGAACGTCTCGGCTTATATCGCCGACCTGACCAAGCGTATCGCCGATTCCTCTGCGCGTCAGTCCGGCCAGTCGGCGGAGATCAACGCGACGGTTCAGGCGATTCGGGGGATCACCGAGGAGAACGCGGACGGGATCCGACGGGCCGCCGCGGCGGTGGAGGAGCTCGTGAGTCTGGTCACCGAACTGCAGCGTTCGGTGGCGGGTTTTCGGTTGACCTGATGGACCGCGGTCTGGCTCGCGGCCTGTTTCAGTGCCTTGTCCAAGGCTTCACCCAGGGGCAGTGATCCCATGGTAGCAAAGGTTGTCGGCGGTCTGAAGTGGGTCAAGGGCGAAATCGCCGCGACCCTGCGTCGGGTCACCGAACGCGTGGAAGCCTACGGGCAAACCAGCGACCCCGGATCCCTGGGTGATGCGGTGGACGCCTTGTTCGAGATTCGCGGTGTGCTGCTCGCGCTGCAACTCACGCTGCCCGCGCGTTTGGTGGACGAGATGCAGCGGCTATGCGATGCCATGGCCGAGTGTCGCGTGCGCAGCCCCAAGGAGGCTGCCGAGGCCATGATACTGGCCCTGATTCAGCTGCCCAACCACCTGGATCGATTGGACGTCGGCAGCGCGATCGACCCCTTGAGCCTGTGGCCGACCATCAACGATCTGCGGGAATCGCGGGGTGCTCCCCCGCTGACTCAGGCGGAGCTGCTGGTTCCGGGTTCGGTACTGGCCGAGGAGGAGGAAGACCTGCCGCCGGAGGCGCTGGAGGCACTCACCACGGTCTTTCGCAAGGTGCGGCCGCACTTTCACCGCGATCTGGTCGAGTGGTACCGCCCCGCGACCAGCAGCGAGGGCCTGATCAAACTCGGGCGTCTGTTCCATCAACTCCACCGGTTCTTGAAAGACGGGATTTTGGCGGATTTGTTCCGCTTGGCCGAGGCCTATGCAGTGGGCCTGCAAGGCGGGGCGATCACCGGCGATGCCGATGCCCAAGCGTTAATCGGGCGCTTGGATCGGGTGTTCAAGCCGCTGGTCGATAGCCCGCCCGAATGGCCAGACGCCGAAGCCCATCAACTGATCGATGCCTTTCTCGGCGCGTTGTCCAGTACCTCGATTCAGACACCCAGCGTAGACGATATCCAGGCCCATTATCAGCGGGTGCATGGAATGGTCGCCAACCGCCCGCGGGCGGGCGATGCCGCGTCCGATGCCCTGGCCGGCCTGGCGCAGGCGATGTTGAGCGAGCTGACGCCCCTGAAGGAACGGCTGGATGCCTTTGTGCGCGGCGCGCGCGACGATCGGACCCCACTGGATGAGATCCGGACGGGTCTGCGGGTTCTGGCACGCACGCTGGACGTTGCCGATACCGGGGATCTGCCCGAGCGTCTGCGCCTGCTGGCGGACGGTTTCGGCGAGCTGGTGCCGGCCGGAACGGTCGATGAGGTCCAGCGGTTGGAAGCGCTGGCGGCCGATTTGCTGGGAATCGAGGCCGTGATCCAGGCCTATGCCGAGCATCGTGACCCCCCTACGGGCAGCGTCATCGCGCCCGGACTCTATGCCGCGGAATTGCAGAAGGCGACGCTGCGCGAGGCCCGGGCCGAATTCGTGGGTGTGCGGGACGCCATCCTCGCCTGCCGCGTTCCGGGGGCACATCCGGCCAATTTCCGCGACATCCCTGACAGCCTGTTTCGGGTGGCCGGCGCGTTGCAGATCCTCGGCGACGATGCGGCGGCCCAGGTGGCCACGGACCTCGCGGTGTTGGTTCGGCGCCGTTACCTGGCGGCGGATCGCTGGCCGCGGGATCTGGAGTTCGGCTTTCTGGCGGACGCTATCGCTGCCTTGGAACTCCATATCGAGCGCGTCGAAGAAGGCGAGCCGGAGGATCATGACCTGATTCGCCAGTCTGCCGCGGCGCTACGTGACCTCGATCGCGTACTGGGCTCCGGTACCGCTGTCGTGCCGGGCGATGCGGACCAGGCCGACGCCGTGCAGCGCGTCGCGCCCGCACCGGCGCCCGCGCCTGCCGCTGGCGACGCAGTCGAGGCTGCCTCCGATGCAAGTGCGCGTCCAACCCAAACAGGCGGGATCTCGCCCGAGTTTCTCGACATCTTCCTGGAGGAGGCGCAGGAGGAGACGCAAGCGATCGGCGCGCAGTTCGCGCGATGGCAAGACAACTTGGCCGATGAGGGTGTACTCAGCGCATTGCGTCGCAGCTTCCATACCCTCAAGGGGAGCGGGCGGCTGGTCGGTGCCGTGCGGATCGCCGACCTCGCTCAGGCCGCCGAGGGCCTCCTCAACGGGTTGCTGGAGCAGGGTCTCGTGCCGGATGCCGCACGCGTCGCCTGGCTGGCCGCGGTGGTTGAGGTGCTGCCGAATCTGGTTGCGGCGGAGGCGCAGCAGCGTCCGCTGGACATCGCCGGGCTGGTGTCGCGGGCAGCGCAACTGGGCCAGTCTTCCGGGACCGCAGCGGCCGCTTTGACGTCCGCGGATCTCCAGTCGGCGGACACGGCGGCGCGCGCGTGGCCGGGGTCGTCGGCGTCTCCGGAAACGGTGCGGCGCGCGGGGGAGCAGGGGACCGTGCCCGGGTCCGCTACCGACGTCACCGCGGCGGCGCAGTGGCCCTCGGCGGGGTTGCTCGTTGAATCGGCTGATCAGTGGTTTGCGGCGCAACTCGATTGGCTGAATGCGCCGCCCGAAGCGGCGCCCGTGGTCGCCGCCGCGGTCACGCCCGAGGAACCGCGCGCCGATGCGCTGACCGCGGCGGACTTGACGGATCACGCCAGCGTTTTTGTCGCCGACGACGAACTCCTGGCCATCTTTCGTGCCGAGACCCTCCATCACCTGGACGCAGTGCGTGCCTTTTTGGTACGGGCGGCAGCCGGTGATGCGGTGCCGGATGAGGGGACCGTCCGTGCGCTGCATACGCTCAGCGGCAGTGCCCGGATGTCGGGAATCGACTCGATCGCGAATGTCGCGCGGTTACTGGAGCGGCGTCTGGGTGCGCTGCAGGTCGCGGCCGAGGCCGCTACTGCGGTGACTTTGGCACTGATCGAGCGGGCCGTGGATGGCATTGCGCAACGCATCGCGGAACTTCCCGCGATCGATACCGGGGCGGATCTCTTGCTCGCCCTGGCCGCGGACCTGACCGCGATCACGGTGCCGGAGGGGGTGCGCGCGGTGACGTCGGAGGCGCCCGCGGTGCAGGGACCGCCGCTTGAGCTTGATCTCGAAGGTTTCGCCCTGCCGCCGCTGAGTTTGGCTGATGCATCGGTGGTACCCGACCACGATGCCAGGTCTGATCCGGTCGAGGCAGTGAGTGTCTTGCTGGATCAAGGGCTGCTCGAACCGCGATTCATCGACCCTGAGCAATCCGACGCGCAGTCGGTATCCGATCCCGCGGTGCCGGGCGGTGTCGACGGGGACGAGGCGGCGCAGCGGGACTGGGATCTGGTCGATTTTCTTGATTTGTCCGATGAGTTTGCGCTCGCTGAGGATGGCGGCGGTGATCGCTCCGGTCCGTCTGGAGTGGTGCGGTCAGTGGACGAATTGCCGAAGCCGACGCCAGTGCATGTACCGCATCCGCAAGACTCCGGCAGGCTTGCCGCGGATGACTTGGCTGCTGAACTGGCGGCGGCGGTTGGCGTTCTGGACGCCGAGCTGGGGGCGGTCACCTTACCCCCGGCGGGTGAGGCGGCCGAGGGTCCGGAGTCCGCGCCGATCAGTCAACCGGTTATTCAACCGGTCAGTCAACCCGTAGGTCAGGAGCCCGCCGGCCCGAGTTGCGAACCGGCAGGCGCGTCGGACGATCACGCCGATCAGGAACTCTTGAGCCTGTTCCTTGATGATGGCCGCGATCTGCTCGACGGCATCGATGCCACGCTTCGAAGCTGGCAGTTGGCGCCTCAAGACCTTGGTGTGCTTGACGGGATCAACCGGCTGTTGCATACGCTCAAGGGCAGTGCCCGTCTGGCCGGGCTGAGCCCCATCGGTGACCTGAGTCATGCACTGGAGACGCGGCTGACCGCGGTACGCGCCGCGCGTGGCCAGGTCGACGATACCACCCTGGAGCTGGCGCAGCGGACCGTCGACACCCTGTCACTCCAGATGGATGCGCTGCAACAGCACACGCCGCTCCCGCGCGCCGCGGCCCTGGTGGCGGCTTTGAGCCAGGAGCCTGAGCCGGTGGGTGCGACGGACGAAACCGCACTGGTGATCCTGCGCTCGGCTGTCAGTGTTTCTGCCGCTACGCCTGCGCCTCCCGCGGTCGCGACGGCAGCGGACCCCGTGTCCGCCCCGGTTGGCGGACCCAGGGACGTCGGGGGGGGGGACGGTGCCGCAGGTTCGGGTGCGCTCCGACCTCATCAACCGGCTGGTCGATGCGGCCGGAGAGATCGGTCTCTACCGCGCGCGCCTCACCCAACGCAACGGTTTGCTGAATTCCGGTCTCGGGGAACTCGACCAGACCGTGCGGCGATTGCGCGATCAACTGCGTCAACTGGAGACTGAGACCGAGACGCAGATCCGCTCGCACTACGAGCGCGAGGGGGCGGAGGACGCGTCGGGACCGGCTTTCGATCCACTGGAGCTGGACCGCTTTTCGACCTTGCAGCAACTCTCCCGCAGCCTGGCCGAGACCGTGAATGATCTGGTCAGTCTCCGGGACTTGCTGGGCGGTTACCAACGCGAGTCCGCGGATCTGCTGACCCAGCAGGCGCGGCTGGCGAGCGATGTGCAGGACGGGTTGCTGCGTACGCGGATGGTCCCCTTTGTTCAGGTGGTTCCGCGGTTGCATCGTCTGGTGCGCCAGACGGCGGAGAGCTTGGGCAAATCCGCCCGCTTGGAGGTGATCGGACCGGAGGTCGAACTCGACCGCTCCATCCTCGACCGCCTGGCGGCGCCTCTGGAACATCTGCTGCGCAATGCCGTGGATCACGGCCTGGAGGCGCCGCCGGAACGTGCCGCTGCCGGCAAACCGGCCGCCGGCACCGTGACCCTGGCGCTGAGTCGGGAAGGCAACGAGGTCGTGATTCACCTGAGCGACGATGGCCGTGGGCTCGATCTGGCGGCGATCCGCACCCAGGCAGTCGCCCGTGGCCTGTTGTCGGCGCAGGCGGAACTCGAGGCCGATGCGCTGATGCAGTTCGTCTTTGAACCGGGCTTCACCACCCTGGGGCAGGTGACTCAGATCTCCGGACGCGGGGTTGGTCTTGACGTGGTGGCTTCTGAAATCAAAGCCGCCAACGGCACCATCGACCTGAGTTCGGTCCCTGGGCAGGGCGCGCGTTTCAGTCTCCGACTGCCGCTGACGCTGGCGATCCTGGACGCCTTCCTGGTGCGGGTGGGTACGAGTGTCTACGCGCTGCCTCATGCTTCCGTCGCGGGCGCCGCGCGCATTGGTCGGGAAGATCTCGCGGCGATCTATCAGGGGCGGGGTAGGGACTTCGCGTATCAGGGTCACGCGTATCGTGTGGCTTATCTGGGCCGGTTGCTCGATCCCGATCTGCAGCCCAACCTCGGCGAGCAGCGCTGGCTGCCGCTGCTGTTGGCGCGAGTGGGCGATCTGCGGGTGGCGCTGCAGGTGGATGCCTTGATCGAGAGTGCCCGGATCCTCGTCAAGCCCTTGGGCGCGCAGTTGGCCTCGGTGCGCTGGCTGGCCGGCGGCACCATCCTGCCGGATGGGCGCGTCGCCTTGATTCTGGATGTGCTCGCCTTGTTACGTTCCGGTGCCGTCCATGATTACCTGCCTCCCAGCCAGGGCGTCGCCGTTGCGGCGAGTCAGCCGGTTTGTGTGATGGTCGTGGATGACTCGCTGACCGTGCGCCGGGTCACCGCGCGCTTGCTGCGGCGCCAAAAGTACGAGGTGATCACCGCCAAGGATGGTGTCGAGGCACTCACCTTGTTCGACGCACGTCGGCCCGACCTGGTCCTGTTGGATATCGAGATGCCGCGGATGGATGGTTATGAACTCACCCGCCATATCCGACGGTCGGAGCGGTTGCGTGACCTGCCAATCATCATGATCACCTCACGCGCCGGGCCGAAGCATCGCGATCACGCCTTGGCGCTCGGGGTCAACCGCTATCTCAGCAAGCCTTTCCAGGAGTCCGAATTGCTCGACGAGATCACCTCCCTGCTGGCGGAGCGGGAGCAACAGCCATGAACCAGGACGAACAGACGCTGCGGGTCCTGCTGCTGCCGGTGCCGTGCGATCCGAACCCATGGGATCTGTTGCTTCCGGGCGCGGCGGTCGCCGAGATCGTGCGCGCCGAGCCGCTGACGGCCCCGGCGCCAAGGGCGCCGGACTGGCTGATCGGCTATCTGGCGTGGCGCGGATTGCAGTTGCCGGTGATCCGCCTGGCCGCCCCGGATCGGTCATCCGATGACCAGTTGCGTCATCTTCAGGCCGTCGTGTGCCATGCCCCGGGGGGCGATCCGAGTCTGGCCTTTGTCGCGATCGAGAGCCCCGGGGTGCCCCGGCTGGAGCGTGTCACGCCGGAAAGCGTGACCGCGTCGGCCGCGCTTGCCGCTCAGGAAGGGCATCCGTTTCTTCAGGTCACCCTGTGTCTGCGGGGTCGCCCCGCGGCCCTGGTGGACCTCGACGCGATCGAGCGCGCCGTGCTTGGGGTGCTTCCGGCCGATGAGGTGCCGCCAGGCAATGCGTCAGACTAGGTTGAACACGAATATAGCCTTCGGACGTGACAACCGCACGTAGGGGCGGGTTTCAAACCCGCCGCTACACCAAGGGTCTGTCTGGATGCGAGCGCGCGTGCAGGGCATAGAGCACGTCTTCGTCGGTGATGTGATCGACCAGCCAGTCCTGGGTCAGATCAAGGGCGCGATCGGCCAGATCCTGGCTGGGACCGAAGGTTGCAAGATCTTCCGCCAGGGCGTCCAGACGTTTGAAGAATGCCGCGTGAAGTGCCTGGTGGGTCGCCAGGGCAGGATAGGCGTGGTCGCGCATGAATGACTCCTCGGTGGAGAAGTGGCTCGCGGCGTAGTCGCGCATGAACGCGAGCGCTTCCTCGACCGCCCGGAGTTCTTCGCGTTCCAGGATGCGTTGGTAGAGCCGGTGGGACGCCTCGAAAAATCCCTGGTGTTGATGGTCGATCTCGGCGATGCCGACGGAGTAGACGTCTGACCAGTCGCGCAGCATGGGTCACCTGTGTGGGTGGTTGGGTTGGCGGTCTTCGACCGGACATTATCCGCCAACGCTCGGGCAATGGGTACGGGCCCTGCCTTTGTTTTAGTGCGGCGATGCCTTGACGGTCGTGAGTCCAAACTGTTCCCATGACTGCATCCCGCCGCGATACCATTTGAGTCGATGGGCGGGGTAACCCAGGTCCAGCAGGGCGCGGATGTTGGTGGGTGACTGGCCGCACCAGGCGCCGTTACAGTAAAAGACCAGGGTCTTGGCATGGCCGAAATTCCACAGACCCTCCACGCGCACAGCACCGAATTCCAGTTCCAGCAATTCGGCCACCGCGGACGGGGAGGCGGTTGCCGGATCGATGCGTGTATAGGGGATGACGACGGCCCCCGGAATCACGCCGTGTCCGGTCCAGGCCGGCGTTCGCGAGTCGATGACCAGGACCGGCTCGCCGCTGGCCGCGCGTTTGAGGTAGTCGATCAGTTCCAGTTCGCCGATGGTCTCGACACCGGGTGCCAATTGCATCGGCTGAATGCAGTATGGGGGGCAATCACGCGCGGTCTTGTCGTAAGGTGACGGGATGACATGCCCCGGGTCCTGATGACGCATCAACAGAACCTTGCCGCCGCCCTGTCCAAGTTCGACATAGGGCATGGCGGCGGTGATCTTGACGCGCAGGTCGTCGAGATCGAAAGGTTCTGTGCTGGGATCTGCCGCGTGCGCGGCAGCAGCGGCCCCGAACGAGAGGAGGAGCGACAGGATGGCGGCGGCGAGACGGTCGCGGGGCTTCATGGAGAGGGTTGACGGTCGAACAGGTTGCGAAAGGCCAGTTGGTTGTGCTCGCTGAGAAAATCGGCAAACACCCGGTCGAATTGGTCGCGAGTCGCTTGCCGCCTCCCGAGCAGGTTGCCGATCAGGGCGCCCATGGCGAGCAGGGTTGCGGTCTGCGTCTGCGCTTGCGCCTCATCACGCATGGTCTGGGCGAGGTCGCGCAGATGGGCGGCCTGGACCGCCAGGTCCTGGTAGCTGCCCAGATTATCGAGCAGTCCTTTCATGAGACTGATCAGCGCGCGGCATTGGCCCTGGGGATAGAGGCTCTGGAAGAACTCCATGAGGTAGCGGAGCTTCTTGCAACTCTTACGCAGTTCGTGCAAATCTTCAGGCGGTGATTCGGCGCGAATCGCCCGACCCTCGCGGCGGACCCGCTTGAACATCGCGCGGATACGCTGGTTAGCCACCTGTTGGATCGGACGCGCACCGTTGGCGGTGTTGGTCGCGTCAGCGGCGGGCGCCTGGAGGAATGATCGCCAGTCAGCCATCAGGCGGGTGAAGCGATCCGCCGCGAGCGCGTGCGCGAGGCGGCGCTGCTCCGCCGCATAGCGTGCCAACAGAAAGTCCCGCAGGGGTTCCAGATCGGCACCCAGGGGTGCGGGTAGGGACTGTCGATAGGCCGCGAAATCGAGTAGATAGACATCGAGATCACGGACCGGGCCGGTGATTTGTTGCAGCCAGGCAAACTCCTCCTTGAAGTGCGCGACCACGGCCATCGGGAAGACTCCGCGCAACTGGCTGAGGGCCGAGCGGGTGCGCCGTGTCGCGACCCGCAAGTCGTGGAGAAACTCCGAATCGAGGTTGGCTCGGGCGCCGTCCAGATTGGCCTCCAGGGTGGTCAGCAGTCCGCGCAGGATTTGCTTGGTCACCAGGTCGGCGCGGGTTTCCGGCTCGAGCCGGAAATCGAGTTTGGACGAGTAGTCGGCGGGGTGCCGGTCAGCGGCGGCGAGGGCCTCCAGCAGGATGGGTTCGTGCGCGGATGCGATGCCGAGTTCGCCCATCAAGTCCTTCAGCGTCGCCTTGAGAGGGTCCTCGTCGCCATGTTCGATCCGCACGCGCACGCGGACCTGCAGTTCTCCCACGCGCCCGCCGCGCGGGTCGCGGAAGCGCGATGCCTCGATCGTCAAGTGCGCCACTGTCTTATGCGCTGCCTTGTGATCCGCTTTGTCATTCAGGCTGTGCAGATCGAAGGTGCGGATGTGCGTTTCGATGTGCATCATCGGCAGCAGACAACGGATGTCGGTGATCTCCATCAGTCGCGTCCGCACCGGGCCGGGCGGCAGGTCCGCCGGGAAGGCCGGCGGTGCGGGGGCGATCTGCGCCAGCGGTGCGTCGGCTTGGTCCAGGTCGTGCCAGATCAGCGATGGGCGCGGCGGGGTGTCGCGCCACTCCAGGGTTGCACCGCTGAGGTAGACTGACCAGTCGAAGGTGTCGACAAAGGTCCGGTTCAAAGTCTCGGCGGGGTCCTCCTCCAGTCGCCAGTGCGTTTGGAGCGCGGCGAGCAGGCCGGTTATCCGGGCGGGGTCTGAAACCACGTATTCCATGTCGATCACGTTCTCTGGTTTACCTGGACTGCAAACGGCCGGGAGACCGCGGGGGTGGTGACGTCGGCGCGGAGACGACGACCGGCGGGGAACCCGCGGGAGCCGTGATTATCACAAAAGCAGGGCTCGGGTGATACGCTCGCGGACGCCTGTGCTCCGGCGGTAGCCCCGGAGTGCTTGCGGAAACTCCGGACGCACCCATCTGGTGCGAGGACGGCACGCGAAGCGCGTCACAACGGAGCGACAGCCACGCCATCCGCGGTTCCGGCCGCGTTGAGCCGAGCCTGGTCCGCTCCTTGCACCTTTCCAGGCAAGCCTTGTCTTTTCGCGGTTTGCCCTGAGCAATAGGACCATGGCTCACCGCGTTTCGGAGCGCGGACGCGGCGGGTAACAGCACCATTATTATTAACGAGGTATGTCTATGTCGATCTTCGATCGCTACCAGGCCCGGTATGAAGCGTCCCGCGAGGAGGTCCTGACCCTCGACGAGTACCTGGAACTGTGTAAGTCAGACCGGAGCGCCTATGCTGGTGCCGCCGAACGCCTGCTCCTGGCGATCGGCGAGCCGCAATTCGTGGATACCCGCGACGATCCGCGCTTGAGCCGTATCTTTCAGAATAAGGTCATCAAGCGCTACCCGGCCTTCCCGGAATTCTACGGCATGGAGGAGTCGATCGAGCACCTGGTCTCCTATCTCAAGCACGCCGCCCAGGGTCTGGAAGAAAAGAAACAGATTCTCTATCTGCTCGGTCCGGTCGGCGGCGGCAAGTCGTCCCTGGCGGAGAAGCTCAAGGAGTTGATGGAACAGGTTCCCTTCTACGCCATCCAGGGTTCGCCCGTGTTCGAGTCACCCCTCGGATTGTTCTCACCTGAGGAAGACGGACCGATTCTGACCGAAGACTACGGGATCCCGAAGCATTACCTGCGCTGTATCATGTCCCCCTGGGCGGTGAAGCGGCTTCAGGAATACAAGGGTGACATCACCAAGTTCAAGGTGGTCAAGCTCTATCCATCGATTCTGGAGCAGGTGGCTATCGCCAAGACGGAGCCGGGCGATGAGAACAACCAGGATATCTCCTCCCTGGTGGGCAAGGTCGATATTCGCCAGCTTGAACGCTTCGCCCAGAACGATGCCGACGCTTACAGTTATTCAGGCGCCTTGTGCCGATCCAACCAGGGGCTGATGGAGTTCGTCGAGATGTTCAAGGCACCGATCAAGGTGCTGCATCCCCTGCTGACGGCCACCCAGGAGGGGAACTACAATGGTACCGAGGGTCTGTCGGCGCTGCCGTTCCAGGGTATCATCCTGGCCCATTCCAACGAATCGGAGTGGCAGACGTTCCGCAACAACAAGAACAATGAGGCCTTCCTCGATCGCGTTTTCATCGTCAAGGTGCCGTACTGTCTGCGCGTCAGCGATGAGGTAAGGATTTACGACAAACTGCTGCGCAACAGCTCACTCGCCAAAGCCCCCTGCGCTCCCGGGACACTGGAGATGATGGCGCAGTTCTCCACGCTCACCCGCATCAAGGAGCCGGAGAATTCCAGTATCTATTCCAAGATGCGGGTGTATGACGGTGAGAACCTGAAGGATACCGACCCCAAGGCGAAGTCCGTTCAGGAATACCGTGACTACGCGGGGGTTGACGAGGGCATGACCGGGATCTCAACCCGTTTCGCCTTCAAGATCCTGTCTCAGGTGTTCAACTTCGATCACACCGAGGTAGCGGCGAATCCGGTGCATCTGCTCTATGTCCTGGAGCGGCAGATCGCCCGTGAACAGCTGCCTCCCGAGGTCCAAGAACGCTACCTGAGTTATCTCAAGCAGTATATGGCCCCACGCTATGCCGAGTTCATCGGTAAGGAACTGCAGACCGCCTACCTCGAATCCTACGCCGAGTATGGTCAGAACATTTTCGATCGTTATGTGACCTACGCGGATTATTGGATTCAGGATCAGGAGTATCGGGACCCGGATACCGGCGAGATGATGAACCGGGGGGGACTGAACGAGGAACTGGAGAAGATCGAGAAGCCGGCCGGCATTTCCAATCCCAAGGACTTCCGCAACGAGATCGTGAATTTCGTGCTGCGTGCGCGCGCCGCCAATAGCGGCGCCAATCCGCGCTGGACCAGCTACGAGAAGCTCCGGGTTGTGATCGAGAAGAAGATGTTCTCCAACACCGAGGAGTTACTGCCGGTCATCTCGTTCAATGCCAAGGCGTCCGTGGAGGACCAGAAGAAGCACACTCAGTTCGTCGACCGCATGACCGACAAGGGCTACACGGCCAAACAGGTCCGTCTGCTGTCGGAGTGGTATCTGCGGGTGCGCAAGGCGCAATAAGTCAGGGGCGTTGCGCGCGGTCGGCGAAGCGCGCCGGGCGCGCTCGCTCCAGCGGTGCGAATCACGCGCCCGGCACCCGCGGGCGAACAGGCGTTAGAGCAGGCACATCACCCCATGTCTCATTTCATCGACAGGCGTCTGAACGGGAAGAATAAAAGCGCGGTCAACCGGCAGCGCTTCATCAAGCGCTATAAGACCCAACTCAAGCGCGCGGTGGCTGATGCCGTGAACAAGCGCAGCATCACCGATATCGACTCGGGTGAGCAGGTCGGCATCCCGTCGAAGGATATCTCCGAGCCGGTGTTCCATCATGGCCAGGGTGGCACCCGCGACCAGGTTCATCCGGGCAACAAGGACTTCATGGCCGGAGATAAAGTCCCTCGGCCCGAGGGCGGCGGGGGTGGTGGTGCCGGTCAGGGTAAAGCCGGCCGGGGCGGCAAGGGCGAGGATGATTTCATCTTCGACCTGTCGCGCGAGGAGTTCATGGATCTGCTCTTCGACGATCTGGAATTGCCCAATCTGGTGCGCAATCAGTTGATCGGCAGTACCGAGTTCAAGAGCGTGCGGGCCGGCTACCGCACCAGTGGCGCACCGAACAACATTGATGTGGTTCGGTCACTCAAGGGCGCCATCGCGCGCCGCACCGCCTTGGGCGCGCCTCACCGTCGCCGCATCAAAGAGATCGAGGCGGAACTGGAGGGCTTGCTTGCCCTTGGCGTTGCCGAGGACGACCCGCGCGTATTGGCCTTGCGCGATGAGCTAGATCGCGCGCGGACGCGCATCGCCGCGCTTCCCTTCATCGATACGTTCGATCTGCGCTACCAGAGCTTTGTCCAGCTTCCGGAGCCGACCAGCAAGGCGGTGATGGTCTGCATCATGGATGTGTCCGGCTCCATGGATCAGGCGCGCAAAAATCTGGCAAAGCGGTTTTTCATCCTGCTCTACCTCTTTCTGAAGCGCAATTACGACCGCATCGAAGTGGTTTTCATCCGCCATCACACCATCGCCCAGGAAGTCGACGAACAGGAGTTCTTCTACTCCCGGGAGACGGGCGGTACCGTGGTGTCGAGCGCGCTCAATCTGGCCTATGATGTCCTGCGTGAGCGCTACGATTCGAGCGTGTGGAACATCTATGCTGCACAGGCCTCGGACGGCGATAACTGGGATTCCGATTCGGTGGTATGCCGCGACTTGCTGGCCGAGAAGCTGTTGCCGTTGATGCGCTATTTCGCTTATGTCGAGATCACCCCACGGCAGCATCAGAGTCTGTGGTACGCCTATCAGGAGATCGCCGGCGCACATCGCCACTTCGCCATGCGCGAAATCGCTGGTCCTGAGGATATCTTTCCCGTATTCAGGGATTTGTTCAAGAGGCAGCCGGCATGAGCAGTCGTATCATCTCCGATTCCTCCGAGTGGACCTTTCCGCTGCTTGAACGGTTCGACCGGGAAATCGGGCATCTCGCGCACAATGTTTTCGGGCTGGACACCTATGCCAATCAGATCGAGGTCATCGGCTCCGAGCAAATGATCGATGCCTATTCTTCGGTGGGCCTTCCGATCAATTACAATCATTGGTCGTTCGGCAAACAGTTTGTCAGTACGGAGCAGACCTACCGCCGCGGTCAGATGGGCCTCGCCTATGAGATCGTGATCAATTCCGATCCCTGCATCTCGTATCTCATGGAAGAGAACACGCTGACCATGCAGGCGCTGGTGATCGCTCACGCCTGTTACGGGCACAACAGCTTTTTCAAGGGCAACTATCTGTTCCGCACCTGGACCAGTGCCGATGCCATCATTGACTATCTGGTGTTTGCCAGAAAGTACATTGCCAGTTGTGAGGAGCGCTACGGCCAAGCGGAGGTGGAGCTGCTGCTCGACTCCTGCCACGCGTTGATGAATCATGGTGTGGATCGCTACAAGCGGCCTTCGCCGATCACCATGGCGGAGGAACAGCGCCGGCAGGCCGAGCGCGCGGATTATATCCAATCTCAGGTGAATGATCTATGGCGTACTATCCCGAGTTTCGGGGATGACGACGCGCCGGATGCCGACGCGCGGTGGCCTGCCGAGCCCCAGGAGAATCTGCTCTATTTCATCGAAAAGAACGCGCCGCTGCTGGAGCCCTGGCAGCGCGAGGTCGTGCGCATCGTGCGCAAGGTGAGCCAGTATTTTTACCCCCAGCGCCAGACGCAGGTGATGAATGAGGGCTGGGCGACCTTCTGGCATTACACTTTGCTGAATCGTCTCTACGAAGAGGGATTCGTCAACGATGGCTTCATGCTGGAATTTCTTCAGTCCCATACCGGTGTCGTGTTTCAGCCGAATTTCGATGCGCCTTATTACAGCGGGATCAATCCCTACGCGCTCGGCTTTGCCATGATGGGCGATATTCGCCGGATCTGCGAGTCGCCAACCGCCGAGGACCGCGAATGGTTCCCGGATATCGCGGGTGGCGACTGGCGCAAGGTCCTCGATTTCGCGATGCGCAACTTCAAAGACGAGAGCTTCATTGCCCAGTATCTCTCACCGAAGCTCATTCGCGATCTGCACCTGTTCGCGGTTCGCGACGACGATCGGGCCGAGGCGATCGAGATCACCGCGATCCACGAGGAGCGCGGTTACCGTACCGTGCGTCAGGCCCTGGCCGAGCAGTACAACCTCGGGAGTCGAGAGCCGAACATACAGGTCTTCAATGTCGATCGACGCGGCGACCGATCTTTGACGCTGCGCCACTATCGGCATAACCGCCGCCCCTTGGGCGAGTCAGTGGACGAGATGTTACGTCACATCCGCCGTCTCTGGGGCTTCACAGTGCGTCTGGAGGGCGTCGACGATAACGGCCGTGTCCAGTTGCTCGGTGAACTCTGAGCGGGGGTGATCAGGTGCGACAGGAGCCGGATTGACCGAGGTCAAATCCTGAGGTTGTACACAGGGGTAGCTTAGGCAACGAAAAAAGAGCAGATGGCAACTGGAGAACCGATTGTCCGCAATCCCGCCTTCGATCATCCGTCCCTATCACGTTATCCTGGCGCTCGGGTTCCGCCCGTTCTTTCTTGCTGCGGGCTTGTCCGCTGTCGTGTCTTTGGCGCTGTGGCTCGCCATGCTGCGCGGTTGGATGCCGATGAACGGCTACTACGCCGGGACCACCTGGCACGCGCACGAACTGCTCTTCGGCTATGCGACGGCCGCCATCGCCGGCTTTTTGCTGACCGCTACACGTAATTGGACCGGCATTGCAACCGCCTCCGGTGTCCCGTTGGCCGGGCTGGTGCTGTTATGGGTGGCCGGACGTATCGCCCCCTTCCTGCCGCTGTCGGATGTGCTGGTCGCGGCCTTGGATCTGTGTTTTCCGGCAGCCGTCGCGCTATCGCTTTTCACGCCCCTGTGGCGGGGTCCCAATCCGGCGAATCGGGTCTTTATCGTCCTGCTGGGCAGCATGAGTCTGGCGTCCATGCTGGTTCATATCGAGGCGCTGGGGATCGCTTCGCATACCGCCCTGGCCGCCGACCGGCTCATGCTCGGGCTGATCCTGCTGACCTTGCTGCTGGTCGCCGGTCGCATCATGCCCTTCTTCACCCAGACCGCGTGTCCGGGGTCGAGTCCCAGGTCGAATCCCTGGGTGGAGCGTCTGACCTTCGCCCTCGCGGTCTTGTGGGTGGCGACTGATGCGGCCAGTCAGACCGGGCTGGCGATCACGGTGCCCGCGGCGGTGGCTGCCCTGACCCTGGCGCTGGTCCAGGGGCTGCGCCTGGCCGGCTGGCATGATCGGCGGGTGTGGAGGCTCCCGATCCTCGCCGTTCTCTACAGCGGCTATCTCTGGCTGATCATTGGTCTGGTGCTGAACGCGCTGACGCAGTTGGGGCTGCTGGCACCCTTTCCCTCACTGCATGCGCTGACCATCGGGGCCGTCGGGGTTTTCACCCTGGGGATGATGGCGCGGATCACGCTGGGCCATACGGGGCGGGCCATGGTTGCCTCGCCCGCGACGGTGAGCGCCTTCGTCCTGCTGAACATGGCGGCGGCGGTGCGGGTGTTCGCTCCCTTGCTCTGGCCAGCCGCCTACCTGGAGTGGCTGACGCTTTCCGGTGCCCTGTGGCTCCTGGCCTTTGGGCTCTTTCTCTGGGTTCACGTTCCCATGCTGATCAGTCCGCGGGCCGATGGGCGGCCGGGCTAATGGTGATTTCCGGGAAATGATCTACCGACGTGTAGGGGCGACTATTGGTGATTTCCGGAACACCGGATACCACCCACCATCGGCTTGGATGTAGGTGCGACTTCAGTCGCACCGATTCAGGCGCAGGTGCGACTGAAGTCGCACCTACACTGACCGGTATCCAAATTGTCGGAAATCGCCAAAGGCGATTTCCGACAATGGCCTAACCGAACTGATGCCTGGTGCCGACCGGTGATTCACGGAACTGAGAGGGAAAGCGGTCGCGGAAGTAGCAGACGGCGGGGAGACCGGTACAGTGAATCGGCGCGAGATAAGCGACGCCGAAGCGCTCCACGGTGAACGCCAGGCGGTCCGCGTCGGCGCGCAGCAAATGGGTGCCGCCGATGACGGCATGGATCGGCCGATGATCGGTCAGCGCCTGGATATGCTCCAGTGTGTTCACGACGCCGGAGTGACTGCAGCCAAGCAGCACCACCAGCCCTGCCGGGGTATCCAGATAGAGCGCCTGATCGTCCGGTATCGAAGAGCACACAGTGCTCATCGGCTTCAATCAACCAGGCAACACCATGCTCGCCGAGGAGCCCCATGGCGTCGGCGGTGTTCTCCACCAGTTGAGTGATGGTTAAATGACGGATCATAAGTAACGCGTCAGAAAGAATGCGATACACTCGTTGTCGTTGTCGTTGTCGTTGTCGTAATCGTTGTCGTAATCGTTGTCGTAATCGGAGAAGCGATTCGCATTGGGCATAAGCAGCCCGATAACGACGCGGTGCAAGAGGATTCTCGCGGGTATCACAAACTCGATTACGACAACGATCAAGACGGCAGGCGCGCCTGCTGGCGGCGGGCCTGCCGCAGCCTTACATAAAACTGTCCTGGATGATGTTCTTGTACCAGCTATGGGCGTATTCGACCTCACGCTTGTGCGCCCAGTCCGGGGCATCCATGGGGGTGAGGCCGCCCGCGCCGGGAACCTCGGCGATCTTGCCGTCGGCGGCGAGCTTATACACGCCCGCTACCGAGATGCCCCACTCGGGTCCGGCAATTGAGTAGCAGGTGTTGACGTAGGAGGGCACGCCGACCTCCTTGCCGTTGAGCATGGCCACCACCGCCCCGGCGCAGACCTTGGCCTGGCTGTTGGCCGAGTAGGCGGATTTGGGCATGGCCCCGGCGATGCACGCGTCGCCGATGACATGGATGCCCTTGGCCAGGGATGACTCGAAGGTCTTGGCATCCACCGGACACCAGCCCTTGTCGTCGGCCAGACCCGCGACCTGCGCGATCTTGCCGGCCCGCTGCGGCGGGATGACGTTGAGCACGTCGGCCTTGATCTCGTCGCCGAAACTGGTCTCGGCAGTCATGCCCTTGGCGTTGACCTTGACCACCGCGGCGTCCGGACCGGGACGCCATTCGATCATGCCGGGGAAGAACTTCTCCCAGGCCTGGATGAACAACCCTTGCTTGGAGAATTGGGACTTGCTGTCCAGGATGATGATCTTGGACTTGGGCTTGTGGGCCTTGAGATAGATGGCGATCTGGCTCGCCCGCTCGTAAGGTCCCGGGGGGCAGCGGTACGGATTGGGCGGGGAGGTAATGACGACGGTTCCGCCGTCGGCCATGGCCTCCAACTGGCCGCGCAGGATCTTGGTCTGTTCGCCGGCCTTCCAGGCGTGCGTCAGGGTCTGGGAGGACGCTTCGCTGTGACCCTCGATCTTCTCGAACAGCAATTCGACGCCGGGGGCGACGACGCAGCGGTCATAGGGTAACTCTTTGCCGCCGCCGGTCTTGACGACTTTCTTGGCGGCGTCGATGGACTCGGCCGAGTCCTGCACCATGGTGATGCCGAGCGCCTTCAGGCCATCGTAGGCGACCCGCAGCGAGTCGAGCGTGCGCTCGCCGCTCAAGACCTCGTTGCTGAAATAGCACGTATAGTAGACCGGGTTGGGCTCGACGACGGTCACCTCGATGCTCGGGTCCAACCGCTTGATGTATTTGGCGACGGTGGCGCCGGCAGTGCCGCCGCCGACCACCACGACCTTGTTCCCGGCACCCAGCGCCAAGTGGGGCACGCCGATCAGGCCAACGGCAGTCGCCGCGCCGGCGGCCCGTACGAAATCACGACGATTCATCTTCATCTGGTTCGACTCCTCGGGCGCTTATTGTTGGCTGGCGTAGTAGGCGTAAATCGCCGTCAGACCGTTTTCGCCTTCCTTCGTGATCAGATCCTTGAGCTTGCTCTTCATCTTCTTGGGCATCTCGCGGCGATCGGCACGGAAGTCCTCCATGGCATAGACCAGATAGGGGGTCCATTGGCCGGCGAGGATCTGGTACTCCTCCCCGCCCTCTTCGCCTTCCTCCTCTTCCTCGGCCTCACTCTCTTCTTTCGCCTTGGTCTCGCCGGTCAGGGGCGCGCCGCCCTCGCTATGACATTTCTCGCAGAATTTGTCATGGAACTTCTTGCCCTTGGCGGCCAGTGCCTGGTCGAACGGTTGCTTCGCGGGGACATAGGGCTTCGCATGGAAGTAGCCGGCCATGAGCTCAAATTCTTCATCCGAATACCCCTTGGCGATTCGACCCATGATGGTCGAATAGATCTTGCCGTCGCGAAAGCCCTGCATCAGTTCGGTGAAATAGGCGGCGTCCATGCCCGCCAGGGTGGGGGATGCGGGACCGACGCTCGCCCCGTCGGTGCCGTGACAGCCGGCACAGGTCTCGGCAAGCATGCCGGCGCTGGCCCCGGAGACCAGTGCCGGCGCGGCCGGGGCATCCGCCGCTTGAGTGCTGAAACCGACGCCCAGCGCGAGGGCCCCGGCGAGCAGGGCCAGTCTGGTTGGTGTATTGGCCATGTGAACTCCTGATGGTGTGGAACAGGCGTAACGTTCGCGCGGAGGCGTCCCTCCGCGATGCAGACCGGGGGCCGCCCGCGGGGCGTCTCCCCTGCATTCGTAAAACAGCAAAGCGTGATTAAGTCGTGACGGAACGCGCGTCGATGCGCTTCATCAGTGAGCCGACGCCTTGGCCTCTCGGGGGATGAGACATGGGGTCCTCGCAGCGGTGAGCGGTGACGACGACCCGCGTCGGGTCTGCAGCGCGGCTGAAGACTGGACCTGGGTCGCGGCTCCGATTGTTGTTATGGTTTGCGGTCGGGTGAACGGGTGATTCACCTGGAAAGCGTCTGGATGGTACGGCATTGCGACGGGCTTTGCCAAGGTGCCGCGGTGGCGCGGCAGCCCCGAATCTGGTTGACCGCCGCCAGCAGCGTGCCCGCGGCGAGGCGATGGTGAACTATGCTGCGTTTGTCCTCCCTACGATGCTTGCTGACCGTGAACGTCGCGCAGTGACCCTGTGGGAGCGGCGTCCCGCCGCGACGGGGCCGGGCGCTCAGCCGCGGCGTTGGATGTCACCGCGGCACCGTAGCGCGGCAGGACGCCACTCCCACGGGAGACTTTCATCTTCCGGGGTGGCTTGATGTTCCTTCCATGCCCGTTAGTCTGAGCGGACGGGTGCGCTGATCCCCTGAGTGCGGGCGAAGTCGAGCATGCGCTGGATCGGGACGACGGCGCGCTGACGCACGGCCTCATCAATGCGGACCTCCTGCGCCCCCGTGAGCAACACCTGCTCCAGGTTCTGCAGGGCGTTCATGGCCATCCAGGGACAGTGCGCGCAGGTCTCGCAGGTGGCGCCCTCACCGGCGGTCGGGGCGGCGATCAGGGTCTTGTCCGGAGCAAGCTGATGCATTTTCCAGAAGATCCCGGCGTCGGTGGCGACGATGAACTCCTGGTTCGGCAGCTCGGTGACGGCGCGGATCAACTGCGTGGTGGAGCCGACCACGTTGGCTTGAGCGACGACTTCGTCCGGGGCCTCCGGGTGGACCAGCACGGCCGCGTCCGGGCGCAGTTTGCGTACCCGCTCCAAGGCGAATGACTTGAACTCTTCATGAACGACACAGGCCCCGTCCCACAGGAGCATGTCGGCGCCCGTCATGCGTTCCACATAGTGGCCCAGGTGCTTATCCGGCGCCCACAGGACCTTCTGACCGAGCGCCGTCAGGTGTTTGACGATCGGCAACGCGATACTGGAGGTCACCACCCAGTCGGCGCGCGCCTTGACCGCGGCGCTGGTGTTGGCATAGACCACCACCGTGTGCTCCGGGTGCGCGTCGCAGAAGGCGGAAAAAGCGTCCGCGGGGCAGCCCTCGTCGAGCGAGCAGGTGGCCGCCAGGTCCGGCATCAGCACGCGCTTCTCGGGGTTGAGAATCTTGGCCGTCTCGCCCATGAAACGAACACCGCAGACCACCAAAGTCCGGGCGTCGCTCGCCGCGCCGAAGCGCGCCATCTCCAGCGAATCGGCGACGCAGCCGCCGGTCTCTTCGGCCAGCGACTGGAGGTCGGCGTCGGTGTAGTAATGGGCGACCAGGACCGCATGCTCCTGCACCAGCAGGGACTTGATCCGCTCCTTGAGCGCGGCCTTGGCGTCGTCGCTCAATGTGGGCCAATGGGGGTGAGGTGGGACCTGAAGCGGACGCCGGACCTGCTCCGGCGCTGGGATGCTGCTCATCGTCGTAGAATCTCCGCGTGGGACGTCCGGCAGATCCGGCGACAGGTGTCGCGAAACGCCGGGCGCCGGGGATAATCACGAAGAGTTGCGCCTTTTTTCTGCTGCGTCAACTCCCGGGATGCCGACGGGTGTGATAAGAACAGATAGGGTTGCGCCTCTCGGTAGGATGGGCAGAGCGAGAGCGATGCCCATCCTCAAGCGGCGCGGTGGCCGGATGGGCATCGCTCTCGCTTTGCCCATCCTACGCCCGTGTGCCCGCCATGGGCATGTACCCGTGACCTGATTAAAGATAACATAATCAATTACCTGTAGGGGCGACTTCAGTCGCCCTGTCAGCCCGTAGGATGCGGTGAGGAACGGACACTGGTGGCGAATTCGCTAACCCATTGAAGCCCATCGTCTCGTGAACATGCTTTCAAGGGGTGTCGGGGTTCTTCCGGCATTGCGCCACCAGGGGGAGCGTTAGGGGTCGCTCGCACTCCAACCTCCGGGCTCTCGCCGAAAAAGAAGAGGCTCTCACAAAGACAC
>NZ_CAIZIZ010000030.1 GCF_903933125.1 uncultured Lamprocystis sp.
CCAGGCACCGTACCCCATGGACCGCCAAGAAGCAGCAAAATTCATGCTCGACTGCCTTCGCACCATGCTGGCCCGCAAAGGCTCCGATCTGTTCATTTCCGCGGAGTTTCCCCCGGCGTGCAAGATCGACGGGCGGATGACGCCGCTGAGTGACCGCAGCCTCACCGGGTTGCAAACCAGCGTGCTGGTACGCGCCATCATGAACGACCGTCAGGTGCGGGACTACGAGGCGCATAAGGAGTGCAACTTCGCGATCAGCCCCCAGGGGATCGGGCGTTTCCGTGTCAATGCATTCATCCAGCAGGGGCTCGCGGGCGCCGTACTGCGTACCATTACCAGCCGCATCCCGGAACTGGATGAGCTGAACCTGCCGCCGGTCCTGAAAGACCTGATCATGACCAAGCGCGGGCTGATCCTGGTCGTGGGCGGCACCGGCTCGGGCAAGTCGACCAGCCTGGCGGCCATGCTCGGCCACCGCAACGCCAATAGCTTCGGCCACATCATCACGATCGAGGACCCGGTGGAGTATGTCCACCCGCACCGCAACTGCCTGATCACCCAACGCGAGGTCGGAGTCGACACGGAGAGCTGGGACACCGCCCTGGTAAATACCCTGCGGCAAGCGCCGGATGTCATTCTGATCGGCGAGATCCGTCAACGCGAAACCATGGAGCACGCCATCAACTTTGCGGAGACCGGCCACCTGTGCCTCTCCACCCTGCATGCTAACAGCGCCAATCAGGCCCTGGACCGCATCATCAATCTGTTTCCGGAAGAACGCCGGGTGCAATTGCTGATGGATCTCTCGCTCAACCTCAAGGCGGTCATCTCCCAGCGCCTGCTGCCCTGCACCGACGGCGGGCGCATCGCGGCGATCGAGATCCTGATCAACTCGCCGCTGATCCAGGACCTGATCTTCAAGGGCGACGTGCACGGCATCAAGGCGATCATGAAAAAATCGCGGGAGCTCGGGATGCAGACCTTCGATATGGCGCTGTTCGACCTCTACGAGGCCGGCAAGATCAGCTATGAAGACGCGATCCGCAGCGCCGACTCGATGAACGAGCTGCGCATCGCCATCAAACTGGAGGGTCACGAGTCCCGCGGCAAGGATCACTTCGCGGATATGGAGGCTTTCTCGATCGTGCCGGAAGGCGACGAGGGCATCACCGACCCCGCATTGTTCGGAGCGCCGCCGGTTCAGCCGGCGGGTTCCGAAAGCGACAGGGTCCCCTTTGCGCCAGGCGAGACGACCACCGGACTCGCGGTGGAGACGACCCATCAGGGCGCCGTCTACCAGCCTGGAATCGTCAAAGCACATGGCACCTGAGCACACGTGAGACGCCGCGTTGGACATTACGCCCTACCTTGAGATGATGATCCGACATCAGGCGTCGGATCTCTTTTTCACGCCTGGGACTCCGGTCCGGATCAAGATCGAGGGGGTCATTCGCCCGATCGGTGAGTCGGAGACCACCGCGGAATTCTGCCGGGACGCGGTGCTGTCGATTCTCGATCGGGACAAGGCGCAGCAATTCGCAAACGAGTTGGAGGTGGATTTCGCGATCGCACTGGAGGACCGGGCACGTTTCCGCGTCAATGCCTTCCATCAGCGCGGCCAGGCCGCCATGGTATTGCGCTATATCCGGGCCACCATCCCCACCGTCGAGGAACTGGGGCTGCCGCCGGTGCTGACCCGGCTGATCATGCAGAAGCGCGGGATCATCCTGATGGTCGGATCCACCGGGTCCGGCAAATCCACGACACTCGCGGCCATGATCGACTCACGCAACGCCGCGGCGCCGGGCCACATCCTGACCATTGAGGATCCGGTCGAGTTCGTCCATCCCCACAAGCAGTGCATCATCAACCAACGCGAGGTTGGGGTCGACACCAAGAGCTATGCCGCCGCCTTGAAAAGCTCTCTGCGCGAGGCGCCGGACATCATCCTCATCGGCGAGATTCGCAGCCGCGAGACCATGGAAGCCGCCATTGAACTGGCCGGGACCGGGCACCTGGCCATTTCGACCCTGCACGCCAACAATGCCCATCAGGCGCTCGAACGGGTCATCAACCTGTTTCCTCAGGAACTGCACAAGACCCTCTTCCTCGATCTGTCCATCAACATGCGCGCCATCATCTCCCAACGCCTGGTGAAAACGGTCAGCGGCAAACGCACCGCCGCCATTGAGGTGCTGGTCAACACGCCGCACATTGCCGACCTGATCCGCGACGGTCGCGTCGACGAGGTGAGTGAGGCCATGCAGGCGAGCAATGAAGACGGCATGAAGACCTTCGACGATGCCCTGCTGGACCTCTTTCGCGCCGGGACCATCAGCTTTAACGAGGCGCTGGCCAATGCCGATTCGGCCCCGAATCTGGAGGCCAGGATCAACTTCGGCTGAAGCGGCAACGATCGTATTCGTTGCTTCACTTATTTCTGACTCGTTACTCAGTTTCCTCCAGGGCACAGGTCTCACCGCTGCCGATCCAAAACCCTAAGCTCTTGTGCAAAAACTCCTGCCACGGCATGTAGTGCGATCCGTCGCACGAAAAATTCAGCCCGACGATCCCGTTGAATACATTGAGCGAACCGGAGCGCAGGTAGATGGTCTCATCCATGAAACGCAGGGCTCGGAAAGTCTTGAAGACCTCGCCGACCTGATCCAGGGGAATCGCCGCATCCGCCGGATAGGGGCGACTGGGGTAGGCCAGACAGATCCCTGGGTCGGTCAGGTCCTCAAAATCGAGGAGGCGGAAACGGTAAGGGTCGTCGATCAACCACAGGGTGGCACGCGAACTGGAGAAGTGCAGCTTGCCGTGGAACACCCCGTGCACCGCGATCAACTCCCGCAGCAAGTCCAACACCTCGTCGATGCGCGTGTCCATGAGGCTTTCCACCCGTTCCTGAAGAAATAGCCCGCCGCGGATCGCCGGATCGCCCTTGAGTTGTACCCATTGCTCCGGCGGCCGATACACCTCGCGGGTCAGCGGCAGTTCGCGCAGGTCGAAGTCCGCTCCCAAATACCCGAGCGTCGTCCCCGCCGGTGACGCGATGCGCTGCACCGCCGTGAGCGAGGGGCGACGCTGATTGCGACTGATGTACGCCTGGGACAGAGAAAAACGTTCACCGGCCAAGGCGTCGGCCAGATAGGGCCGATCGCGGCGGTCCCGCCCGCAATACTCGGGCAGCAGGCCGCTCGGGGTGCAGTTGGCGGTCAATTGGCGCGCCTGCGCATCGAGCACATAGAGATACTTGCAGGATGGCAGACCCGGCAACGCCGCCAGCAGGCACTGCTCCAGTGCCGCCCGCGCGGGCCAGACGTCGGCACAGGCACGTGCCAGCCGCTCCAGTGGCGAGGCCAGCCGACCCCGCAATAACATCCGCTGCCGCGCGACTGCGGCTCGTAAGGGTTCGCTCATTCATTCCTCCGCTTGCGTATAAGAAACCGTTCACTCATATGCTAAACAAGTTCATTTAGAAACGCCTTCGGCGTCTCGGTCGTTGTCGTTGTCGTAATCGCAATCGTAATCGTAATCGAGTTCGATTGATGATCCCCGCGAGTATGCGTTGGTCCCGTGCGTGGCAATCGAAGCCTTTAAAACGCGTGACGGCCTTGTACGCCCGAGCGACGGAGCGAATCGAAACCCGATCGGCAGCGGGCTGCTCATGCCTAATTTGAATCGCTTATCCGATTACGACAACGATTACGACAACGACTGTGTTTGGCTCGTTCCTTAAGGGTACGCGTCCCCCCTTCCCAATTCACCCGTGCATCCAAACCATTGTCGCGACGAAAGCGCATCGCCTCGCGGATCAGCGCGAGACGCGACCGATCCTTGCCCCACACCGTGACGATCGCCGGGTCGGGGGTCGTGTCGTTGGTCCAGATCCGCCACAGCAAGGCCGCGTTCTCCCAATAGGCCGCCGCGACACTGTTGCCGTCCGGGCTGAAACGGGCGTAGGCCACACCACCCAGATCGGCCTCCAGCACCAGATAGGACCCCTCGGTGCGGGGCCGCCTGTCCGTCTGGCGCGGCGGCACGGGACGCTGCCACAGGCGCAGCGCGCCGTCACGGGACGCGGTGATGATCCAGCGCCCATCCGGGCTGAATTCGGCGGAGTAGATCCGGTCCTTGTGACCCTTGAGTTCCGCGATCAGCGCGCCGCCCCGGCTATCCCAGACCTGAGCGCGAGCGTCCATGGACGCGGTCACCAAGACGGCGCCGTCCGGGGAGAAGCGGACACTATAGAGCGCCTCGGTCTGCGCATCGAGAAACCGTGGCGCCCCACAGACGCCGTCCGCCAACGGAACCAGGACGCCCCGCCCATCCTCGCCGACACTGGCGATGGCACGTCCATCCGGGGCAAATACCAAATCGGTGATGGGAGCCCCATGTGGGTCGAGTCGACACACCAGGGACCAGGCCGCCCCGCCGGGCTCGGAGCGCAGCACCCGCAGGGTCCCGGCATCGTCGCCGGTGGCGAATAATTGGATCCCGCCCGACCCGGCGGCCGCGACGGCCGCGGCCTGGACGCGATCCGACCCGTGCTCCAGGACCGGGGAGAGCGGCAGTTCGCGCAGATCGAAGTCCGCCCCCAAATAGCCAAGCGTCGTCCCCGCCGGTGATGCGATACGCTGCACCGCGGTGAGCGAGGGGCGACGCTGATTGCGGCTGATGTAAGCCTGGGACAGGGAGAAACGCTCACCCGCCAGGGCGTCGGTCAGATAGGGCCGGTCGCTGCGATCACGCCCGTAGTACTAGGGCGGCAAGCCGCTCGGGGTGCAGTTGGCGGTCAATTGGCGGGCCTGCGCATCCAGTACATAGAGATACTTGCAGGACGGCAGGCCCGGCAATGCCTCCAGCAGGTGCTGTTCCAGAGCCGCCCGTTCGGGCCAAGCCCCGGCACAGGCGTGCGCCAGCCGCTCCAGGAGCGAGGCCAGCCGACCCCGCAACAACATCCGCTGCCGCGCGACCGCGGCACGTAAGGGTTCGCTCATTGACTCATCCGCTTGCGTCACTGGACTTGATTTGCGGCATCTGCATGCACCCGCCAGGGTCCGTCGATACCGCCGTGTGTCACACCCTATTCCGTGAAGACGGCTTGTCTATGACACCCTGTCACAGTCTTCACCCAGACCACATCAATCAGAGGCTTCTCGCACACGAGAAACAATCTGGCCGGTGCTGTTCCTGCGTCAACAATTCGACTATCCTACTTTACTCTTGCACAAAGTTGCGCGGGTGCGATCGAAACTGATGAGGTAGCTTAAAATACAGCGGTAACCGTCGACAAACACGAGGACCGCCCATGACCACTCTGCTGCCCCCCAACGATGAGCGACTGCTGGCCCGCCTGAACCAACATCCGCAGTTGCGTGCACGAATTGAGCGATTGGTTGACCTCGTCGAGGATGTCGGTGACGACCTGCGCAAAGCGGACGAGGCGGAGCGCCGGGTGA